>JALHOR010000032.1 GCA_022842885.1 Anaerolineae bacterium | reverse complement strand
GCAAGCCAACACTGCTATAATCTCTTTCATGGGATTCTCAGTTCCTGGACTGTTAGAGACTATCCACTTTACTGAGAATGCCCCTTTCCGCTAGATGCGCTTTTGGCGAAGGTATTGACATTCATGACGGTTTATCTATGACTTTAAGCCTACGGGTTATTTTTCGACCCAGACCATAGCGTTATAGCGTCCGGGCGTTGCAGTATCCGCCAATAATAACAAACCGCCATACCACGCACTGCCATCGGGCGCGGTGATTGTCCAAGTGCTAAATGCCGAGCGTTCTGTTAGGTTATTGCTCACTAGCACCCAACCGGTTTGCGCCAACTGCGTGGTATACGCTTCGGCAAGTTGTGCCAGCGATAATGTCGTATCCATGACGGCGGCTAAAGAGTTGGATGGGGCATCAGCGGCATAATACGACAAGCCGCCCCCGGCATTGCTAACGATGGTAACACCTGTAGGAATCCCTAATTGGGGAATTAAAGTAAAGCTCGTATCCACAACCGGTTCTTCCGGCGATTGACATTGATACTCATCGGCTGGTGTTTGGACGCGCACATTGATGAGGGTCTTACCACCCGTTTCAGGATTAGCTGTCGCATCAAAACTGAAGTTAGCCGCAGTGTCGTTCAAGCAAAAATTGCCTGCCACAAACTGATATTGCACAAACCCACCCGCGCTGCTGCCATCATCAGCATAAATCAACGCCCAACCTGCGGCAGCCAATGCCTCTTGATAAAAGGCTAAAATTTCTGCCGGGGCAAGCGTATGTTCTAACAAAATCTCATAAAACACCAAATCAGCAACAGCCGCATCAGGACGAACAATCGTGCCAATGATGGTGGTATCCGGCGGTGTTGGCACCGCAAATGCCAACGATGGCAAACCACCCACTATAATATTCACGGGCGCAGTACCACCCGTCCCGCCCACATACCGCGCAATGAACGCCCGCAGGGTAGCATCATCCCCCCCAGTAATGGCACTTGTTTCTTGCGCCAAGCCTCTGCCAATAACCAGACTTATGAGCAGCACTCCTAGTAGGGCTATTCGTCGCATATCACATTATCCTCTCAGCATGGGATGGTCATGGTGATTGTTGTGCAGTCATTATAAAGGGTCAGCGGCACTGGGGATAATAGGCAATACAGCATTTTTAGCAAGGAATGTGCCAGATAGCCACATTAGCAAGGGTTGTTTTTGTGCAAAAAAACCGATTTCTAATGCGAATTTAAACGAATTTATTGGCACTTTACAAATTCTAAGGCAAAATAGGCGCTATTGTAGAGATTATTTTGTTCGACTCAACATATAAAGAGGATAATGGGCATGAAAAGACATTCTCTGTTGGTCATCATTGGTGCCTTATTGGCGCTGATGGTTCTCATCTCCGGTGCCGGGTTGGCGCAGGAAGCTGGAACGTACCAAGGTGTCTTCACTTTCAACTACCCGTCAGATTGGACAGCGACGGTTGGTGGACGTGGTGAAGGCGAACAGGTACAGGTGACAAAAGATAATTTTGTGATTAATGTTTACGGACCCGCCGCTTATACCCAAATTATTGCCAGCCAGACATTTGCTGATAATGCTGAAGCCTTGGCATTTTTCGCTGACCGGGCTGGTTTTGAAGCCGGTGAAGCTACCGACCCCACCGCTGCCAATGAATTGGCACGCCTTAATGTGTCGCTGCCACGCCGTGACCAAGTAGGGTTGGCATCGCTGGTTGACCTGCAAAATGGTCGTACTGGCGTTATTGTCGCGCTGAACGAAGGCGAAAAACTGGATATTAGTTTGGTACAGGCATATATCAGCGTGTTAGGCAGCTTCAACTACCCGCCCGATATTGTGGATATTGCCAGTAGCAATCCTGATTTCAGCACGCTGGTCGCTGCCGTGCAAGCCGCTGGTCTGGTAGATACCCTCAAGGGCGAAGGTCCTTTCACCGTGTTTGCCCCCACCAATGCCGCATTCTTGGAAGCCCTAGAAACCTTGGGGCTGACGCCAGAAGCTGTCTTAGCTGATACCGCTACCCTGACGACTATTTTGACCTACCATGTTGTGCCGGGCGCTATCACTTCGGATATGTTGGCAAATGGACCCGTCACGACAGTTCAGGGCGACCCCATCCGCGTGAGTTTGGAAGATGGCGTCAAAGTCAACAATGCTAATGTTGTTGCGGCGGACATCATCGCGGGCAATGGCGTCGTCCATGTCATTGACAAAGTGCTGCTCCCGCCCGATATTGAAGCCACCTTGTTTGCCACGCAATTCCAAGAATTGCTCAAACGCAACGATACCTACAGTGGGCGCTTCAACATTCAATACGCCAAAGGCATTAACCTGACCGAAGGCAAACGAGGACAAGATTTGCTCATTTTCTCCAAAAATGATGCGGCTGTCACCTTCTACGGTCCCGACTCGGTTGCTTCTGTTTTTGGGTCAGTCGAATTTGCCGATGCTGCTGAACAGTTGGCATTCTTCTTGGAACGCAACAACCTAGAAGCCGGCGATGTGGTCGAACCTGCTAGCGAAAAAGTTTTGGCAGCACAGGCGATTAGCTTGCCGCGCCGCGGTCAATCTGGCACTGCCTATTTGGTTAATTTGAACAATGGGCGCATTGGCATTGTGACGGCACTCGCCGGGCGCGATGGTTTTAGCCTTGCCCTGCGTGATTTCGCTGCCAACCAAATCATTACGACAGTGGATTATCCGGCAGATATAGTAGATGCAGCACTGGGCAATCCTAGTTTCTCGCTGTTGGCAGAAGCGGTTCAGGCGGCAGGGTTAGTAGAAACCTTGCGCGGCGAAGGTCCCTTCACCGTATTTGCGCCGACCAATGATGTTTTCTTGGCATTGTTGGGTCGCTTGAATTTGTCCAAAGATGATTTGTTCTCCAACACCGAACTGTTGACCGCTATTTTGACCTACCATGTCGTGCCGGCAAAAGTAACTTCGGCTGATTTGGTAGATGGACCAGTGGCAACGGTTAATGGTCAGGAAGTGGTGATTAATGTGGCGGGTCCCAATGTCAACCAAGCCAAAGTCATTATTCCCGACCTTGAAGTTTACAACGGGGTCATTCATGCCATCAATGGCGTGCTGATTCCGCCCGTCTTGTGCAGCGTCAGCACCGAAGTTGCTGAATCGGTGGAAGTGCGCGTGGGTCCGGGCGCTGACCGTACTCGTATTGCTTTCTTGCCGACTGGGACACAAGTTGCCGTTCAGGGTCAATTCACCAATGCCGCAGGCGAACTGTGGTATAAAGTGGATAAATTCCAAGCAACCCCCAGCAATGCGGCTGACATCTTTGAAGCGTGGGTCATCTCGACCACTCCAACGATAACCGGTCCCGGCTGCGGTTTAGTTGCCGTAACACCGCCGCGCTAAAGCAGCATCGTAGCGGATTAACTATGCTATAAGCAAAAAGGCGACTCGTAAGGGTCGCTTTTTTGATTCGCATGGTTATCTCAAATATCTGCCAATAAATCGTCTATGAATGCTGTGATGGTTGGATAACGGTCTTGGGGGTCTTTGGCAAGCGCCCGCAGCAATGCCTGCGCGGTAGATTTGGGCAACTCTGGGTTCAGGGTACGAGGGTCAGCAGCGGGTTGGCTCACATGGGCGAATAAAACTTGGGCAATGGTGCCTTTAAACGGACGTTCCCCAGTGAGTGCCTCATATAAAACGATGGCAAGCGCATACATATCGGCATAACGGTCTACATGTTGAGCAGCTTGGATTTGTTCAGGTGCCATATAATCAATCGTGCCAACCGCGCTGCTGCCTGTTAAAGAGGTGTCATCGCCACCGCGCAATTTTGCTACCCCAAAATCCATCAAAAGGGCTTCATAGGTTTCATTATCATCGCGCAGCCGCAGCATAATATTCGACGGTTTAATATCCCGATGCACGAAGCCTTGCTGATGAGCATAATCCAAGGCGGAGGCGATGTCATAGAGAGGTTCAATCAATAAATCGAGGCTGAGTTTGCCGTGTTGCTGCATCAACATTTTTAATTCGACCCCGGCGATATATTCCAGAATCAAATAATAAACATCATCTTGGCTGCCAGCATCGTATAATGTGACAATGTTAGGGTGCCGCAATGCCGACATAAAACGGGCTTCGCGGTCAAAGCGTTTGTAAAAATCGCCGTCTATGAAGGCTAAGGGCGATAAAATTTTGACGGCTGCCAAGCGCCCATCGCGGGCTTGCGCCCGATAAACTTCGCCCATGCCGCCCTTGCCAATCACGCCTTGCAATTCAAACCCATTAAAAATGCGCCCGCTAAACGCCCCCGGTTTGGCAATCGTCGGCAAAATGCCCGCCCGCTGAAGTTGGTTCAGGTCAAAACGGAATCCGTACAAACGGCGGTCTACCAACGATTGGACACGGCGATAAATGGGATTAGAACTCATGCCGATGAGCAGTGCCGGCACAATTAAACTGAGCGTGGTATCCGTCGGCAGCAGCAGCGCGAATAGCTGCCGCAAAACCACAAACAGCCCCACAAATAATACTGTTAGCCCTAGCAGCACACCGCTGTAGACCAAAAAGCGATTCAGATACAAATTGATGTCATATAACCGATAGCGGGTGATGGCGAACACGAGACTTAATGCCAGAAAACCGCTGCCAATTTCATCCAAGCCAGCAATCAGAACATGAAAATCAGGACGCAGCAGCAGATAACCGACTTGTTGCAATAGGATAAACAGCAGCGTCAGTGCCGCCCCCAACAGCATCCAGCGAAATTGATGCCGATAAATCGGGTCGGCACGTTGATAGCGATAGCGTTGCCCTAACAAGGCAGCGGCATACACCACAATCAACGGTACAAACAGCAGCAAGCGCAACCAACCCGTGAGCGTCGTTTCGTACAGGATATATTGGCGCAGTGCCTCTATTGGCACAAACAAACGCAGCAGCAGTTTGCTCCAACGTGGGAAAAATTCGCCATCGGGCAGCACAAACAATGCTAATGCGCCAAAACACACTGCCAGCACGCCCACGCTATTCCACAGGATTTTGCTTGCCGGGAATGCCGCAGCTAATTCGATAGTAGCACCGCTTAAGGTTACTGCCATAAGCGGCAGCACCATTGCCAATATCAGTGCCATCAAATCTTTGGAGCGCCACAAAATGCGGGCAGCAACAATAAAATACAAGACTTCGCCCAAGCGCCGAATGATGGAGCGCAGCAGCGCCACCACGGTAGGCGAGACCTCAAGTTGCTGCAAGCCCCGGCTGTTCTGTACGCTGTCTAGCACATACTGATAAAAATAGGGGATATTCATTACGACGATGAAGGCACAAATCGCCAAGATACCCCAACCCGTTACACGCAGCGCCCACAACAAGCGACTGTTGC
This sequence comes from Anaerolineae bacterium, assembly GCA_022842885.1. Lineage (GTDB taxonomy): Bacteria > Chloroflexota > Anaerolineae > Aggregatilineales > Phototrophicaceae > JALHOR01. Next base: position 46,233 of record JALHOR010000032.1, on the reverse strand, counting down.
GAATACGGGTTCGGGTGGTATCAGTTAAGGTCAACGTGGGTAACATCATCGTTTGCCGCTACCCTAATCAAAGATTTTATTCTACCCCGGCACTCAAAAGGCTTTGAACATACGAATTGTTCAAAAAAGCGTGCTGCAAATTGGGATGGTGGTGTAAAGTATTGGCGAGGGTGCGTAATGCTTGGGCGGTGTCTGCCAGATAGCGTTCCCGGTCAGCGTTCTCAGTGGCGGCTTGTGCCAAGGCGTCATAACACAACCACACATCGCGCCCACCGTGCTGCTGCTCCTGATAGAGGGCTTCTTGCAACGTGCTAACGGCGGTCACATCTTTTAACCCTAATTTTGCCAACCCCAGCCACAACAAACCACGTCCATATAACAATGGATTGCGGTCACGCATTTGTGTTACAAAAATTTGTGCTTGTTCTTGGGCAGTCACATAATCATGAGTCACGATTAAGGCACGCAGCAGCAGCAGATGAATGAGACTATCGTTATAAATAGGAGTGCTGCTTTGCCGCAAAGCCGCCCAGATTTCGGGCATCCCTTCGGCGGCGCGTCCCAGTTGGACTAAGCATAAGCCGCGTGTCGCGTGGAGAATGCGGTCAATCCCGGCGGCGGATAAATCCAGCGCCAATGCCTCATCCAGCACCAGCAGTGCCCGGTCATAACTGAGCATGAGCATGTAAATATAGCCAATATTGCCTAATAAATTGGCAGCGTTATAGCGGTCTTGTTGCTCAGAATACACTGCCAATGCTTCGCCAAAACAATCGAGAGTTTTGCCAGCATCGCCCATATTCATCGCCACGCGCCCAGCAAGCAGCAAACTATTGGCTCGCAAGCGGGTATCTTGCAAGTGGTCAACAATGCTAGCCGCCGTTTGTTGATAGTCGAGGCATTCCTGCAAACGCCCTTGATGCAGACGCAGGGTTGCCAAGGCTTGTAACACCTGTGCCTGCGCTGTTAAATTTTTTTCTTCCAAAAAGTCTTGTGCCACCAGCAATGCCTGATATGCCTCGTCATAATGTCCCAAGTGCATCTGTGCCTGTGCTGCAATATAATTGGCTTGAAAGCGGGTGGGATTCAAAACTTCATCTGGCACTTCGCGCAGCAACATCACCGCCGATTGGCTGGCGGCGCTGGCTTCGGCATAGCGCCCTAATGACAGCAATGCCTGCCCACGCAACGTCCACAAACGCGAGACGATGGGCAATGCCACCGAGCGCGGAACCCGCCGGGCTAACGACAAACCATGCTCATTCAACGTCAGCGATTCCGTCAGCAAACCACGTTCAATGCGATTTTGCATGGCTTCCAAGTAGGTTGCCAAGGCGGCTTCGTGCTGTCCGCCATCTTCAAAATGCTGCGCCAAGATGGCATATAAATCCGGTTTTTCTGGCACGCGGGGCATAAACCAGCGGGCAATTTGGCGGTGATACATTTCACGGCGGGCGCGGGGCAAACTATCATACGCCACATCATGATACAACGTATGCTGAAAGGTGTATTGCTGTTCACCGGGGAACATGCTGTCGTCGTCATGGGTGATGATGCCCCGCGCCACCAGTGTATCAAGCAATGTTCGCGGGAGTGTGCCGGTCAATACAGCAACTGCGCCTTCCCAGAAGGTCTGCCCAATCACCGATGCCATTTGTAAAACTTGGCGGGCATCTGGCGGCAAATCGTCTAAGCGGGCTTGCATCACCCCGATTAACCCACCGGGTAAATTATCTTCGGTGGTGCGATATTGAATCAGATTAAAGCGCCATGTGCCGCTGGTATGCGGATAAAACACGCCGTTATCAAACAACATGCTCAAAAATTCTTGGATGAACAAAGGATTTCCGGCAGCACGTTCTTGGATAGTTTGTGCCAAGCTATCCGGTACACGCTCAATGGGAGCGAGTGCCGCTTTGATAATCGCCGTTGTTGCCTCGTCGGGCAGTTGTTCCAACAGCAGCGTGGTGTGATACGGCACATTATGCATATACAGCGGGTATTGTTGGCGATACACCGGGCGGGCGGCTGCCAATAAAATACCCGGCATGGTTGCCAATTCTTGCGCTAAATATTCTAGGAGTTGGATGGATGCCAAATCTGCCCATTGCAAATTATCCACGATGAGCAGGATACCCCCAATTTCGGACAATGCCCGCAGCCAACGGGCAATTGCTGCGCCGGCAACTTGGGATGGCTCTTGTCCCGGTTGGCGCAGTGTCATCACCGCCGGATGTGCCTGAAAGCCAAAGCCGCCCAAATAGCCCAGAATCGCGGCGGTGTTAGCGGCTTCCGGCGTTGCCCAAACCCCGGTGACATATGCCATGATTTGTTCTTGCGCGATAGATACAGGGGTTTCATCGGTAATTTCGCAGGTGTGCATCAAAAAATCGCGCAGAATATTGTAGGACACATTGCGTTTTTCATAGCGGGCAACCATCACCAACGGCATCACCCCTTCGGATTGGCGATGCAACAGTTCTTGAATCAGGCGGCTTTTGCCGACGCCCGTCTCACCGACCAACGTCACCACTTGGAAACGATGCGCCAGAAAGGTATCTTCTTGTAGCTGTTGCAATTGCTCCAGTTCGCTCTGCCGCCCTTGGAACGTCAAAGGACTATCATTCACGCTAGTGGCAGTCAACTCGTGCAAAATATTCCCGCCGCGCCCCAGCACATTATAATATTTAATCGGGAATTCAAAGCCTTTGACTTTGACCGGGGGCTGTGCCTGCATCGTAAAATGATTCCGCACGCGGTTATGGGTGGCAGCATCTACCACAATGCCGCCTGAGCCTGCTAACAATTGCAAGCGTGCCGCCAAATTCGTCGCGGGACCCAACGCCAGTAATTCTTGTTTGGCGGGTCCACCAATTAGCCCGACCACCACACGCCCGGTACTCATGCCGATGCGGGCAGCAAAATCAAGCTGGTATTTTTGGCGAATTTCTTGGGCATAAGCCTTCAGGTTTTCTTGGGCAGCCAAACCGCAGGAAACAGCCCGCAGAGCATCATCGCCCCGGCTGCGGGCAGCGCCGAAAAAGCATAACAAACCATCGCCCAAATACTGCCCCACTTGCCCATCCCACTGTTCGATTAGGGTGGAGAGGCGGGTATGGGCTTCATCAATGATGGTTTTCCAATCGCTGGCTTCGACCACCTGCGCCATTTCCGTCGAATTGATAATGTCAATAAACATGACCGTTACCAAACGGATTTCATCTGTCGTTGTCGGGGCAGCCACCGTTACCGTCCTTGCTCGGCGTAGTTCGTTCAACAGCGCCATCACAATTTGTCCATACGCTTGGGTACTAAAGATTGCTTTATGATTACGGGTTTCGACTAATGCCCGCTGGATGCGCTCAATTTGCGATTCTCGGATGGTTGTCATGCCGCCTACCTGCGGGTATCCCATAACATCATAGATGGGTTGTCAGTGCGAATAACGAAATTGTAACACGGGATAAGAGGCATGGCAGTAGGCAGATGTTAGGTGTTGCGAGAACTTAACGAAAAAAACAGTATTGCCAAAATAAAGTGCGGGGATGAGTGCAGTCAACACAGGGGCGAAGCATGGCTTGCCCCGTGTTTGGGTATCAGGCTGTTTTAGGCGACAACTGCTTGGAACGCTGGATCATCATGCAACGAAACTAAATCGGGGTCTTGTTTGGCAAACTCTTTGATGTTGGGTGCAAGCTGCAACGCTTCCGGCAGCAGCGCCAAAGCCTCGCTAGGACGCTGGCTAGTGGCATACAAACACGCCAGATTGTAGAGCATCAATCCCCGTTCTTCGCCGCCAAACACACTTAACTGTTCCAGAGCGTGATTTTGCATTGTTAAAGCCCTGTCAAACGCGCCGCGCTTGGAATAAAAATCCATGAAGTGAAACAAGGCATGACGATAGGCGCTGCCCAAAAATCGTTTATATAGCGGCGCACCCGTTGTCCAGTCATGGCGTTCTGGGTTGGTGAGCATATCTTCATCGTACTCTTGCGCTTTTGCCAACAGCGTCGCCAGAATATTTTCATTTTCGGCAATGACGCGCTCCCATGAATAGTTCTGACGCAGCGCATATTGTTCGTCGTTCTGCTCGTTGAAATTGTCAAAGTTCGGTTGTGGTTCGTTGCGTTCTGCCGCTTCTAACCGCCGCAGCAAATTCTCATCCCAAAAGGTGATATGTGCCAATGTATCTTTGGCATTCCAGAGTTCAAGCGTGCCAGCTTCATGTCGTTCTGCATCGGTTAAACTGGCAACAAAATCATGATGTAACGCCTGTGCCTGATGCAGTGCATTTAATAATTGGGCTTTCATCAACAATATCCTTCGCTCTAAAAATTTGTTCTATCTTAGGAAGGAGTCTTGAAGTTTTTATGAAGTTTAACCATACACATCATGGCGCACATCATCAAAAACCGGAATGCGACTACGAACTTCGTCAATGGTGTCCATTTCAATATCCACTGTGATTAGCTGTGGGTCTTCGCCCGCTTCTACAACAATTTTGCCCCAAGGGTCTACCACCATCGAATGCCCGCCGAAGACCGTGCCAGCCGTTTCGCCCGCCGCGTTGACGCCGATGATATAACATTGATTTTCAATGGCTCGTGCTATGAGCAACGCCCGCCAATGTTCAATCCGCACGAGGGGCCATTCCGCTGGAATCACAATCATTTTGGCGCCATCTTCCAGCGCATATTTACGGAACAATTCCGGGAAGCGCAAATCGTAACAAATCGCAAAACTGGTTACGCCCCACGGCAAATCCAATGTCAGCGGCGATGCGCCCGGTTGCAAATATTTGTCTTCTTCCATCAAACGGAACAAATGAATTTTGCGATATATGCCCATCATGCGCCCATTGGGAGCAAAGAACGGGGCGCTGTTGGCAACTTCTATGCCACGTTTTTCCAGAATAGACCCCACAATGCAAATTTTATGTTGGGTCGCAAAGTTGGAAAGCTGCGCGAAAGTCCCTTTAGACAGTTCGCTGGCGTGTTCTTTGGCTTCTGCTAGCACATACCCAGTAGACCATAATTCTGGGAAAACAATCATGCGCGATTTGCGATAGGCAGCATCGGCAGTCATTTTTTCGACCACCGCCGTATTTTTACGAACATCGCCAGCGGTGATTTGCATCTGTGCTAGGCTAATGGTCAGTTTTGCCATGTTATTGCTCCGTTAGAAGTTCAGTTAAAAGAGACTGATTGATAAATATAAGAATTTGTTATTTTACTGTTTCTGATTTTTATTACACTCATAGCTTTCAGCAGTCAGCTATCAGCGTTTCTCTTTGTGCCTATCTCTCAGTGAAAATCTCGGTGGTCTCTGTGTCTCTGTGGTTCAAAATGATGGTCAATAATAGATGAAAAATCGCCGCGCAGAACTCAGCCCTATTGATTATTTATGCGCGTTCAATGGCGATTTGCTGCCAGCGGGCAATCACCAGCGCAATAATATCGGGTTCTTCTTGATAAGTCACATCTAGTTCAATGATGTTGGGGTGTTTACGCACCGCCCATTCACGCTGAAGTTCGCCTAATGCCGCAGCCCGTTCTGCCGGATTATGATAGCGCGTGCCAAGCGCCAAGTGCAGCCGTTGTAAAATCGCATCCAAGCGCATCACTAAGCAAAACACAGGACCCGTCGCTTGCAAACGAGCGCAATGATCGCTATGCATCAGGGTACTGCCATTAACCCGAATCACCGTTTGGCGATTCAATACCACTTCTGCCATCAGTTCGGCTTCAAGCGTTTTTAAGCGCCTATCCCCAAATGCCTTCCGTAATGCCTCTGGGCTGCTGCCCAACCGCTGTTCTAATAACTGATCCACATCCACATATGTCATGCGTAATTGGGCGGCAATTTGCTGTCCCAAACGCGGGCGATTCGGCTCAATATAGCCGGTGATAATCAGATTGCGCGTCGTCAGCGGCAGACCCATGACCATGCGTGTTTTAGCTCCCCGCAAGCCAAGAAGGATAAGCACCTTCTTCGGTTGTGATTTGTTGAACGCCCGTGCCATCAGCAAGCATCAAAAATAATTGGTCAATGATACCATCGGGGTTAGACGAAAAGACGATATAGCGCCCATCTGGGCTGAAATTAGCTGCCCAATCGCTGCCGGGGCTGTTATACAAAATACGGGCATCCGTGCCATCGGCATTCATGATGGCAATGGCATTATCATTGTCGTTAAGCATCGTAATGAACAAAATTTGGCTGCCATCGGCATTAAACAATGGCGAGGCATCGCGGCGGGTATTGTTGGTCATTTGGATACGCTCACCCGTCACCAAATCCAGTTTGATAATTTCCCAAGTGCTGGCATTATTGGGGCTGCCCGCCGTAAACACCAAATAGCGCCCATCCGGGCTGTAACGGGCATGACTTTTGCGCTCGGAACTGCTGTAGATGGCTTCTAATTGGCTGCCATCGCGCCGCACCCGGAAAATATCAAAATTGCCATCTTGACGCACATCCGATGAAAACACAATCCACTCGCTATCAGGCGACCACGCGGCAAGGCGGTCAATATAACTATTTTCCGTCAATTTGCGAACTTGCCCGCCTGTCGTATCCATCACGTAAATATCAAAATCGCCATCGCGGTCAGATTGAAAGGCAATCCATTGTCCATTGGGGGCTGCCAGCGGATAACTATCATCGCTCTCATTGCTGGTCAACTGCGTTTCGGTCAAAGAGGGCAGTGTCAACGTCAGAATCTCAAACGAATCAGCGCGGCGGGCGGCAAAGAGCAGGGTGCCTTGGGCGCTTTGTAATTCAGGAATCAGCGCATTATTCTGGGGCAGCGGAAACGGCGTCGGATAATTATCGGAGGTGGGCGGCGGAATATCGGTAGGCAACACTGCCGCCGTGCGCGTGATGCGGTCAAACAAGGCTTGGCGGGCGGCTTCGCTGGTGGCATCCAACGGGCTGAGGGTGTTGGTGACGCTCACATTCAGCGTTGGGCTGATGTCTGCGGCAGGTGTCTCATTGGGGATAGTTTCGAGAGTACGGGTGGGGGCAATCGGTGTATTCTCATCGCCAAAAGGCAGTAAGCCGGCTGCCCCTGCCACCACCAACCCGGCGACAATCATCACCATCAGCAAACCACACCCCACCAAACCGCCCATCAAAATGCCTTGTAGCGGATTGGAGGCGCGTTTGGATTTTAAGCGGGAACGAATACCCGGACGATACGCGGGCATGGGTGCGATGCTGCTTTGCCCACTTGTTGAATAGGCTGCGGAATTATTCGGCTGAATCACAGGCTGAATGCCCGGTGGTGAAATGGGCGCAGGAATTGGCGCGGGCTGCACGATTAATGGTTGCATAGGCGCGGGTTGCGGTGATACAGACGGTTTTTTCATGCTCGGTTCGGTATCGTGTCCGGTTTCCGGGCGCTCAATCGCCATTTTTAAGGCTTCGGAGAGCGATAATGCCGTTTGATAACGGTCATCAGGATTTTTGCGTAATGCCCGCAAAATCACACTTTCGACCGAGGATGGCAATTCCGGGTTATAACTGCGTGGCAGAGGCGGCGGGGTTGTTACCTGCATCACCGCGATGCTATAGGGCGTGTCGCTCTCAAATGGGCGTTTGCCCGTTGCCATCTCAAATAGCATCACCCCTAGGCTATACACATCGCTGCGTCCATCCAGTTTTTTGCCTTGTGCCTGTTCCGGCGACATATAACTCGGCGTGCCAACAACCCCCTGTGTCGTGATAGCAGAAATGCCCGTATTGGTCACGCGGGCAATGCCAAAATCGGTGATAAAGGCACCATCATTATCATCGAGTAACACATTGCCGGGTTTTAAATCGCGGTGCAGCACATCGCGGCTATGGGCATAATCCAGCGCCGGGGCAATTTGCGCGACGATATTCAGCGTTTTATCCAGCGAAAGCGCCCCATTTTGCAACAAATCATCCACCGACCCGGCAGGCATATAACGCATGACAATATAGGGAACATCCGCATATTGCCCATAATCGTACACGGGGATGATGTTCCGGTGTTCAAGCTGCGAGACAATATTAATTTCACGCTCGAATCGCTGTAAATAGGTATCATCGTTCATATACTGCTTCGGCAGCATTTTGAGTGCCACATAGCGATTCATGGATTGCTGCCGGGCGAGATAAACCCGTGCCATGCCGCCCTGCCCAAGCAGCCGGAGGACTTCGTACCCGCCAATGGTCTTGCCGATGAGGTCGTCGGTCATGAGATTTGCCCGTTGTGCTGTAAAACTATGGACGATTATACGGGATGCAAGGGCGAATGAGCAATGAGTGATGGTACAGGCAAAAACTATCGTTTATAATGAATTGTGGAAAATGTTTTCTATACCCATGTTAGGTAATACCATGAAGCGAGTTATTCCATGCCCTCTGCATTAGAGATATTGGTCAAAATCCTCAAATTAGAGCGCGAACAGGGCTGTCTGAATAAAGCGGTCATCGGCGGTCTGGGCGCTTACAGCGACAATTGGAAACGCCAAGCACAGGCACAAGCCCGCCGCCCAGAACATCACCTCCTCACGGAAGAATTAGTCGAACTCTTGCGCGATTATGACGCGATGGAAAATAAAACCGAGCGTCTGAAACAAGTCAATTATATGTTAGACCGCATCACCGGACGCGCCCCCATGCCACCGCAGTATCACGCCCGCTTGGCAGAATTGGAGGCAAATCCACCGCCTATCCCGCCACCTGCGCCGCCAGAACGCCCGCGCCGTGAGAAACCGCCGCGAGAACCAAGGCGTCCGCAGCCACCCGTCCAAGACAATAGTGCGCCACCTGCCAAACGAACGGAAACGCCACCCATTGAGCCGCCGCCCGCAAAACGAGTGGATACGCCGCGAGCAAAACCAAGCGAAAATGCGGCGGCTGACCAAAAGGCACAAGCCCGCCCAGAGAAACCGCGTCGCCCGGAAAAAGACAAGCGTGAAGTGCGCCCGGCAAAACCTATGCGCCCAATGCGTCAACGGTTTAACGAAGACCTAGAAGAAGATGATTTGCTGCTGCCCGGCGAATTGCAACGCGAAGATTGGCAAGTGAACGATGCCGATTATATGGGCGTGCAGGAAGCTGAACTGGATATTAAGCCGCTGCCGCGCTTGGCGCGTCCACCGCGTCGTTCCCGCCCGATGGTGGATTTGGAAACAGCACAAAAAATGCTGCGCGAATTAAATAACAATGTCACCGCCGTCAAAGGCATTGGTCCCAGCATGGCAAAAGTGCTGGAAAAACTGAATATTTTTACCGTGCGCGACCTGCTCTATTATCTGCCGCGCCGTTACGACGATTATACCCGCATGGCGACGATTCAGCGGTTGCAACCGGATACCGTTGTGACGATTATCGGCAAAGTTGACCATACAGAAATCCGCATCGGCAAAAACAAGCGCCAAGATTTTTTTATGGTGTTGGACGATTTGACGGGCAAACTTAATGTGACATTTTTTGGGCAGCATTATCTGATACGCAGCATTCGTAAAAATTCGCAAGTTGTCCTCAGTGGCAAAGTCACCATCTTTGGCAATCGTCTCCAGATGACCAACCCCGATTGGGAAGCACTGGACGAAGAAAATTTGCATACCATCGGCATTGTGCCAGTGTACCGGATGACCGAAGGTTTATATGAGCGTACTTTCCGGCGTAGCATCAAAAAAGCCATTGACGATTGGGCAGATGAAATTCCCGATATTCTGCCGGAAGCTGTCATTGAACGGGCGGAATTAGGCGACATCCGTTGGGCAATCAGCAATTTGCACTTTCCAGAAGGGCATGACCATTTAGACCATGCTCGCCGCCGCTTCTTGTTTGATGAACTGCTGGTTTTGCAATTGGGCATTCTGGGCAACCGGCGCGATTGGCAAGATGTGCCGGGGCAAGCCTTAAGCGTGACCGATGAATTTTTAGAAACGTTCATCCAAACGGCGTTTCCCTACGAACTCACCAAAGCCCAATGGCGCTCTATCCACGAAATTCGCCAAGATGTCACCCAATCGCTGCCAATGAATCGTTTGGTGCAAGGGGATGTGGGCAGCGGCAAAACAGCCGTTGCCACCGTAGCGATGGCAATGGCGGTAGCGAATGGCAAACAAGCCGCCCTCATGGCACCCACCAGCATTCTTGCAGAACAACATTATCGCAATATTGAAGCGATTTTTGAGCGCGTTGGCAGCGAAGACCGCCGCATTGTGGTGGCGTTACTCACGAGTGCCTTAACGCCCACAGAACGCGAATCCATTTATCGCGGCATTGCCGATGGCTCGATTGATGTGGTCATTGGCACGCACGCGCTCATCCAAGAAGGCGTTGATTTTCATGATTTGGCGGTTGCCGTTGTGGATGAACAACATCGCTTTGGGGTGCAGCAGCGGGCGCGATTACGTGGCAAAGGCACGAATCCTCATTTGCTCATCATGACCGCGACGCCGATTCCGCGCACGATGGCATTGACGCTCTACGCCGATTTGGATTTATCCATCATTGATGAAAAACCCGCCGGACGCCAACCCGTGCAAACCCGCTTGCTCACGCCCGGTCAGCGCGAAAAAGCCTTTCAATTTATTGAAGCGCAAATTCAGCAGGGGCGGCAAGCCTTCGTCATTCATCCGTTGGTGGAAGCCTCCGAAAGCATTGATGCCCGGTCAGCGGTGGAGGCATACGAAGAATTGCAGCAGTCGTTCCATCGTTATCGCGTGTGTTTGCTGCATGGGCGCATGAAACCCACCGAAAAAGATGAGATTATGGCGGCATTTGCTCGCCACGAATACGATATTATGGTCACAACATCGGTTGCCGAAGTCGGCGTAGATATTCCCAATGCCAGCGTCATCGTTATCGAAGGCGCGAATCGGTTTGGCTTGGCGCAGTTGCATCAGTTTCGGGGGCGCGTGGGGCGCGGCGAATTTGCCTCATATTGTTTGCTCATCCCGGATGCCGATACGCTGGAATCACAAGACCGCCTGAGCGCGTTAGTCCAAACCAATGATGGATTTTTGCTGGCAGAATACGATTGGAAATTGCGCGGCGCGGGTGATTTGCTTGGTACACGCCAAAGCGGTGCTGCCCCCATCCCCTTGGCAGAATATATCACGCCGGAGTTGGTGACGCTGGCACAACGCGAAGCTCGGACAATTTATGCCGAAGACCCGACTCTCACGGATGAAAAACATGCATTGCTGGCAATGCGTGTCCGGCAGTTATCCTCCGATGAGAGTGATGTATCCTGAAACAGGGGCAGATACCCAGAAAGTGTCGCTATGAAATTTGATGTGACGATTTTTCCTGAAGATTTAAACAGCACGATTGAACTGGCTCGCACCGTTGAAGATTATGGCTTTGATGGCTTGTGGACAGCCGAAGCCGCGCATAACCCCTTTTTGCCTTTAACGTTAGCGGCGACTAGCACGCAGCGCATTCAGTTAGGGACAGCCATTGCCGTTGCTTTCCCACGCAGCCCGATGGTTACGGCGCAACTTGCTTGGGATTTAGCGGCACAATCCAAAGGGCGGTTTATTTTGGGGCTTGGTACACAAATTAAAATTCATATTGTCAAACGCTTCAGCGCCTTATGGGTAGATAAACCCGCCGCCCAAATGCGGGAATATGTCGAAGCACTGCGAGCAATTTGGAAAGCCTTTCAGGATGGCGGCAGTCTGCGTTATCGTGGCGAGATTTACAGCTTTGGGGTGCTGCCGCCTTTCTTTAATCCGGGCGCGATTGAACACCCGCAGATTCCGGTCTATATCGCCGGCGTCAACAAAGAACTGTGCAAACTCGGCGGCGAAATTGCCGATGGTTTCCATGTGCATCCCTTCCATACGGTGCAATATTTGCAAGACCTCATTCGCCCTTCAATTGCGGCAGGCGCAGCCAAAGCCGAAAAAAATCCAGCCGATGTCTCGCTGTCATGCGCGATTTTTGTGGTCACAGGCAGCACACCCGAAGAAATTGAACGCAATACGATTGAGATAAAATCGCAAATTGCTTTTTATGCCAGCACGCCCGGTTATCGTCCGGTATTAGAGATGCATGGTTGGGGTGATTTTGGCGATAAGATGAATCAACTCACCAAAGAGGGCAAATGGAATAACATGTGGCGCGACGTGCCAGATGACATTTTGCATGAGATGGCAGTGGTCGCGCCGCCCGATGAATTGCCCTACAAAGTCCGTGAGCGTTATGCGGGTTTATTAGACCGCGTAGGCTATTATTTCCCTTTCAAGCCGGAAGATGAAACACGCAAAATGATTTGGCAACATGCCAGCAAGGCGATGACCGTATGATACGCTTCCCACTTTTGATATGGTCTGGGCTGATGCTGCTGTTGCTTGCCGGGAAAACCTTTCACCTGTTGAACGACGTTGGCAGCCACAATTTTGTCAACATCATGGTCATCATGGGTGTGGGCAATAACATCAATATCAACACGCCGTTAAAGCAATCGGAAAATATTAACGAAAGACAACTTAAGGACACAAAATGACGCCAGCCCTCGATTATGCCCATTCCCAAGCGGCACACTTTCGCGCCCAATTGCATGATTTTCTACGTATCCCCTCGGTCAGTGCTGACCCCGACTATACCGTCGAAGTCAAACGCGCTGCGGATTGGCTGTTTGACCATCTAAAAAATATGGGGCTGCATGTCGAACTTATCGAAATGGCAGACCGCCACCCATTAATTTATGCTGAATGGTTGGGTGCAGGCAGCGATGCCAAAACGGTGTTGATTTACGGACATTATGATGTGCAGCCCGCGATTATTGAAGATGGGTGGGATACGCCGCCGTTTGAACCAACGGAAAAAGAGGGCTTTATTTATGCGCGGGGTGCTACCGACGACAAAGGTCAAATGTTCGCGCATGTCAAAGCCGTTGAAGCTGTGCTGAAAAGCGATGGTAAATTGCCGTGCAATATCAAATTGATTTTTGAGGGCGAAGAAGAATCCGGTGGGCGGCATCTGGCGCATTTTATCAAGACACACGGCAAGCGCCTGAACGCGGATGTCTGCGTGGTTTCCGATGGCAGTATGATGACGATTGACCAGCCCATTATCAGTAATGCGCTGCGCGGCATCATGGCAATGGAAGTGACGGTTCAAGGACCCACGCAGGATTTACACAGCGGCATGTACGGCGGCACAGTCCATAATCCGTTGCAGGCATTGGCAGAAATTTTGGCACAGTTGCATCATGCCGATGGCAGCGTGGCAGTTCCCGGCTTTTATGATGATGTGCTGCCGCTGACACCACAAGAACGCGCAGAAATTGCCGCTGTGCCTTGGGACATCAGCGATTGGCAGCAGGAAACCGGCGCAACACACCCCTGGGGTGAAAACGATTTTTCGCTCAATGAGCGTATTGGCGCTCGTCCTACGCTGGAAATTAATGGCATGGCAGGTGGTTTTTACGGCAATGGTTTTAAAACCGTTCTGCCCGCCAAAGCGATCGCAAAAATTAGCTGTCGTTTGGTAGCGAACCAAGACCCACAAAAAATTCAAGAACAAGTCATCGCTTATATTCGCCAGCTTGCGCCCGCTACGGTGACGCTGGAATTTAAGTATCATGGCACGGGGCAGCCCGTCTTGGTCAAAACCGATATACCCGTGATGCAAGCCGCGATACAGGCATATCAACGCGGTTGGGGCGCTGCACCTGTTTTCAAGCGCGAAGGCGGCAGTATTCCGGTGGTTGCTGATGTGCAGAATACATTAGGTATTCCGGTGATTTTGATGGGCTTCGGTTTAAACAGCGATGGCTTGCACGGACCCAACGAACATTTTTCGATTGAGATGTTCCATAAAGCCATTGATACCTCCATTCACTTTTTATATGCGGTGGCGGAGCAGTAAATGATGGTGCATGTCCAGATTGCGTGAAAAGTGCATATTTGTAGAGACACGACAATGCCGTGTCTCTACGGAAAATGACCTGTTTTGAAAATGCGCCAAATTATGGTGTAAACCCGCCCACAATTTTTCGACATGATGATTCTGACCACAGGATATTTGCCATGACTCCCCATGATTACGCTAACGAAAATTTCCAGCGTTTTTGCGATGAATTGGTTGACTTGCTGCGCTTGCCTTCCGTCAGTACCGACCCAGAACGCAAACATGCCGTGCTGGACACTGCCGATTGGTTGGCGGCGCATATGCATCAGATTGGGCTGGAAAATATCGCTATCATGCCAACAGCGGGGTATCCGGTGGTCTATGCCGATTGGCTGCACGCGGGCATTTCTGCGCCGACCCTATTAATTTACGGACATTATGATGTGCAGCCTGCCGTCCTTGAAGATGGTTGGCAGCATGACCCCTTTACGCCGGAAATCCGCGAGAATCGTCTTTATGCGCGGGGATCTGCTGATGATAAAGGGCAGGTCATGGTGCATCTAAAAGCCATTGAATCGCTCTTGGCGAATGGTGGCTGTCCAGTGAATGTCAAATACATCATCGAAGGCGAAGAAGAAATCGGCTCGCCAAATCTGGCGGCTTTTGTCACGCAGCATAAGGATTTGCTCAAAGCTGATATTTGCGTCATCTCGGATACGGGCATTCACAGCTTAGAACAGCCTTTAATTTATTACAGTTTGCGCGGCTTGCTCTCGTTTGAACTCATCGTCAGCGGACCCACCCGCGATTTGCACAGCGGCTATGGCGGAATGCTGCATAACCCCAACCAAGCCATCGCGGAAATAGTCGCGCAGTTGCATCACCCCGATGGCAGTGTGGCAGTTCCCGGATTTTACGATGATGTGCTGCTATTGAGCGATGCGGAACGCGCTGAACTGGCAAAAGCCAATATGCCGGATAGCGAGTGGCAAAAAATGATGGGCGATTTGCCCGAATGGGGTGAAGCGGGTTACATCCGTATCGAAAAATATGGCGCACGCCCCACGCTGGAAATTAATGGCATTAACGGCGGCTATACGGGCGAAGGCTTCAAAACCGTGATTCCCGCTAAAGCCATCGCTAAAATAAGCTGCCGCCTCGTGGCGAATCAAAAACCTGAAAAAATTTGGGAACACATTCAAAATTTTATCACGCAGATAACCCCGCCAACGGTGCGCTGTGAAGTGCGTTATTTGGGCGGCGGCGAACCGGCTTATACACCGATTGACCATCCAGCCGTCCAAGCCGCCGTTCGTGCCTATGGCAGCCAATGGGATAACCCAGTGTTATTTGCGCGTGGCGGGGGCAGCATCCCCATCGTGGCAGATTTTCAATCGTTGTTACATGTACCTGTAGTATTGATGGGTTTCAGTTTGCCCGATGCCGGCGCTCACGGTCCCAACGAAAGTTTTCATTTGACGATGTATCGTAAAGGCATCCACACCATCATCACCTATCTGCACGAGGTCAAGAATGCCGCAAATTGATAAATGCCAAGCCCAAATAGCCCCTGAAACTTTGATTGAATTAACCAAACAAGAAGTCGCCCGTTATAAAGCGTGGTCGCCCGTGACCGATATTTACTTTTTTGCCGATGATGACCTGCACCATTATGTTGTCCTAGATATTCCCCATTATCCGCGCAAATTTACATCATCTATTATTGTGATGGCGCGGATTGTTGGCGATAAAATCATTATTGAAGTGAACAATACCGATAAACCCTTAGTAGACGCGCTGATGCACAATGCGGGCATCCCGCGTGAGCAGATTATTTTGGCATATGCCGGGGAAAAAGTACCAAAGCCGGCAACATTGCGCTAGACAGGAAAAAAATATGCCCTTTGCTGATTTTTACGGCGATGTGCCTGCCGACCAACGTGAGGCTTTACGCCAGTTCCGTGACCACTATCGCCCGAATACGCTGCGGGTGAAGGGTGTAGATTGGCAATATCTCACAGGTGGCAGCGGTGAACAGACGATTTTATGGCTGGTGGGCGGGTTGCGGGCTGCCGATGCTGCTTTTCGCTCGATTCCGTTATTGGCAGATAATTTTCGGATTATCGCGCCCGATTATGCCGCGGTAAATTCGCTGGCAGAATTGACCGAGGGCTTGGCAGCGATATTAGAGGCTGAAAATATCGCGCAGGCGCATGTATTAGCTGGCTCATTTGGTGGCATGGTGGCGCAAGTATTGGTTCGGCGTTTTCCGAAAATGGTGGGCAAATTAATTTTGTCTACGACCGCGCCGCCCATTCGTGCTGTTGGCATAAAATATCAGGAACAGATGGTCATGCTAGCAAATTTGGATGAGGCAATATTGCGCGAAGGCGCCAAGCAGCAGCTTTTTACGACTATCGCGCCGCCCGACCATGAAGCCATTTTTTGGCGGGCATACCTGAACGAATTATATACAGAACGCCAAGGCAAAGCGGATATTCTCAGCACGTATCACTGCCTGATTGATTTCATGTTAAATCAGCAATTTTCGCCAGATGATTTGCATGATTGGCAGGGGCGTATTTTGATTATCAATAGCGATAACGATGCTACGTTTGGCGCAGAAGTTCAAACCCAATTGCAGGCGCTTTATCCCACCGCCCAAACGCATACGTTTATCGGTGCCGGGCATTCGCCGGGCAGCACCCGCCGCGATGAGTATTTTGCCCTAGTACGGACGTTTTTGGCGTAATGCGAATTGTTAAAAATATAACAGTTTTGTAACATGCGATAATGTTTGTGTGTTCTGCCTGATTTTACCTATATACTGAGGGCATCGTATGAGCCGCAGGCAAATCTTATGTCTATAAAAACATTGTTATACCCCCTTACCAATACGCAAACCAGCAGTATCGAGCAGAAACGGGCGATGCTGCGAAAAGCGATACTCAAACACCCGCTGGATGCCCGCTTTGAACATGCGCTCATGGCGACGTTTACCCCGGCACTGATTCAACGGGCGGCAAAACGCGGCGTGTTTATTTCATATCATCGCAATGATGAAATCTTCGCGTTGGAATTAGATACAGAACTGCGTAAATTGGGCATCAATGTGTGGATGGATACGATTGATGTACCAGAGGGTGCGGATTGGCGGACAGAAGTGGTGGCAGGTCTGCGCCAATGTGGTATTCTGCTCATGGTATTATCGCCCGATGCCTTGGTTGATGCTGACTTATTGAATGAACAACAATATTTTTTGGATACTGGCAAAATTCTGATTCCGGTGCTGCACCAAACCTGCGATTTAACCAAGGTAGATGTCAGCGTGCCGCCGCTAGATTTCCGGCATCAGACCGAAAGAAGCCTGCTGCGTCTGATTCGGTTGTTGACTGGGCATGATTAATCTCATAGGTTTTCTTCAGCCAACGCTGCCCTATCGTTTTGAATTGTATTTGCAAGTATTGCGCCGTTTTCAATCGCCATCGCTACTAAGGGTGCTGGACA
The DNA here is from genome assembly GCA_022842885.1 of Anaerolineae bacterium. Lineage (GTDB taxonomy): Bacteria > Chloroflexota > Anaerolineae > Aggregatilineales > Phototrophicaceae > JALHOR01. The sequence continues at coordinate 28,878 of JALHOR010000032.1, read as the reverse complement.
ATGCTGTGTGGCGTGTGGTGCGGCATTCTGGTGGCTTGGCACTGCTGCGAATTTCTGCTGATGCTGACCATACCTTACGAGTCGAATGCATAGCGCAATCTGGCGAGGTGCTGCCAGCCGAACTGCTGACAATCGCAGCACGGTTATGTGGAACAGATATTGATTTAACCCCGTTTTATGCCTTCGTGCAGCGTGACCCGCGCTTACACAGTTTGATAGAACCCCTCATTGGTCTGCCCATTTTTTGCAGTGAATCGCTGTTTGAGGCGCTCATTTTCACCATCATTGAACAGCATATTGCGTGGGTATCGGCGCAAAAAGCGCAGCAAGTCTTTGTCCAGTGGGCAAACGAATCACTCGTTTATGATGGGCAGTTATTTTACGCCATGCCTACGCCGGAACGTATCGCCGCAGCGCAGCCTGATGAATTGAAACCCCTGAAAATCACGAACAAACGCATTGCAATGATTCAACAATTGGCGGCACAGGTGGCAGATGGCACGTTAAATCTCGCGGCACTGGAACACGAATCACCTCAAACGTTATATCAGGCATTATTAAAATTGTATGGCGTGGGACATTGGACTGCCGCTGTGACCGTAGAACGCGCTACTGGTTATTTTTTGCATGTGCCACATACCGATGTCGCGCTGCAAGCCGCCGCTAATCATTATGTGTATGGTCAAAGTGGGCGCTTATCGCCGCAAGCATTATTAGACGCACTCGCCCCCTATAGCGAATTTGCCCCCACCGTCGCTCATTTTTTGCTGCTGCGCTGGGTGTTTGATAAGTATCCGGTGGTGGAAAAAAGCCCCTAACGCCATTTGTCTTTTTTGGTGCAGATGTGTTATCTTTTGCTTATTACAGTCTGTTTTGGATGTGTCCTCTGCCATCATTTTTCACCACAGAGACACCGAGAACACAGAGAGGTTCACTGAGAAATGAGCCAAAAAAGAAAAGCTGACCGCTGATTGCTGAAAGCTATGGGTATATTTGCAATGCAAAAACGATAAAGTAACAGATTATTATATTTTCAAAACAAGCTATTGATACTGCCATATTGAGAAAAATACTATGTCGCTCTCGTTAAATCTGAAACCCACGCACAAGCCGATTAAACAATATTACGCAGAATTGGGTGAACAACGCCAAATGCGCCTATTTAGCGAAGGCAATGTCGCGCCGGCGTTTGCTAGTTTGCTGCGCCATTGTGCCGGGCAAACCGGGCATACGCTGGCAGAACAATACACCTATCGTACCGGAGATAAAAATATTCGGTTTGATGGCGCTTTGCTGACGCCGTTTAAGCTGATTTATGGCGTGTGGGAAGCGAAAGACAGCGACGATAAGCTGGAAAAAGAAATCGAGAAAAAATTTAAAGCGGGCTATCCGCGCGATAATATTCTCTTTCAAGCGCCGGATTACGCCATTTTAGTGCAGGATGGCGAACAAGTTTTTAACGCGCCCATCACTGACCCAACAAAATTGGTAGATGTGCTGAGTCTGTTCTTTCAGTATCAGCCGCCCAAATACGAACAATGGGAACAAGCCGTCAGCGAGTTTAAAGACCGCGTGCCGCAGCTTGCCGCTGGCTTATTGGAACTCATCGAAAAAGAATATACGCGCAATGTGGGCTTTATCCGCGCTTTTGATAATTTTTATGAGTTGTGCCGCCGCGCCATTAACCCCAATTTGTCGCGCCAAGCCGTAGAAGAAATGCTCATCCAGCATTTGCTAACGGAACGCATTTTCCGGCGCGTGTTTAATAACCCGGAATTTGCCCAACGCAATATCATCGCCCGTGAGATTGAAACTGTCATTCAGGCGCTTACATCGCAGCATTTTAGCCGCGATGCTTTCTTGCGTGATTTAGACCGCTTTTATGGCGCGATAGAATTAACTGCTGGCACTATCCGCGATTATTCCGAAAAACAAGGCTTTTTAAACACGGTCTACGAGCAGTTTTTTCAGGGTTTTTCAATCAAAACGGCAGATACGCATGGCATCGTCTATACGCCGCAGTCGATTGTGGATTTTATGGTGCGCTCGGTTGAAGATATTTTGCAGCGCGAATTTGGGCGCAGCATGACCGATGAGGGCGTGCATATTCTTGACCCGTTTGTGGGGACGGGTAATTTTATTTTGCGTGTCTTGCGCGAGATTGCGTCCAAGAGCAAATCACGTCTGCCGCATAAATTTGCTCATGAATTGCATTGCAACGAAGTGATGCTGCTGCCCTACTATATCGCCAGCATGAATATCGAGCATGAATTTTTGGAATTGACAGGGCAGTATGCGCCATTTGAAGGCATTTGTTTGGTGGATACATTTGAACTGGCAGAAGCCCGCCAACTGCCGATGTTCACCGAAGCCAATACTGAGTGCGTGGCACACCAGAAAAAACAGGGTATTTTTGTCATCATTGGCAACCCACCCTATAACGCTTGGCAAGTCAACGAGAATGATAACAACAAGAATCGCCGTTATGCTGTGTTGGATAAACGCCTGAACGAAACCTATGTAAAAGCCTCTAGCGCCACGCTCCGCAACAGCCTCTATGACCCGTATGTCAAAGCCATTCGGTGGGCAAGTGACCGCATCGGGCAAGAAGGGGTCGTCGCCTTTGTGACCAATAACAGTTTTATTGATAACATCGCGTTTGATGGGATGCGAAAACACTTAGGGCAAGAATTTGATGCCGTATATGTGCTGGATTTGGGCGGCAACGTGCGGAAAAATTCAAAAGGTTCTGCGTTAAGCAATGTATTCGATATTCGAGTCGGTGTCAGTATTAGTTTTTTGGTCAAAGGCGGCAAGACAACAAATGGTATTTATTACTTCAATGTTCCTGAAACTGGCAAAAAACAAGATAAATTAGATGTGTTGGATAAAACAAGCACCAATTATGATATTCAATGGCAAATAATTACACCCAATACCAAACACACTTGGCTGACCACCGGAATGCAAGACGACTGGGCATCATTTTTGCCGATGGGAACAAAAGAAGCCAAACGCGGCGCAGGCGAAGCAATTTTTGATTTGTTTAGCAATGGCGTAAAAACAAACCGCGATATTTGGGTTTATGATTTTCAAAAATCTAATCTAATCCAAAAGACCCAGCGAACAATTGAAGTTTTTAACGACTATGCTTTTCGTTGGTCACGGATAGCAACAAAACCTGATTTAGATGATTTTGTTACTTCAGATGAAACAAAAATTAGCTGGTCAAGTACATTAAAACCACAAGTAAAACGGGGTGTGTTTATTGACCATCAAATATCAAATATACGAATTTCTGTTTATCGTCCCTTCACAAAAATGTATTTATATTTCGATGATAATCTCATTGATCGCCCCGGACAATTTCAGCGCATTTTCCCCACGCCCGAAACCGAACAGGAAAATCGGATCATTTTTGCCACTGATATAGGTTCAGAAAAACCCTTTATGACTTTCATGACCGATTGTATTGCCGACTTACACGTTGTAGGTGCGGGGTCATCGGCGCAATGCTTCCCTTTTTACATTTACGACGCTGATGGCAGCAACCGGCGCGAGAATATCAGCGATTGGGGACTAAAGCAATTTCAAGACCATTACGGGGATAGCAACATCACCAAATGGGACATTTTTTATTACATTTACGCCTTGCTGCATCATCCTGAATACCGCACTAAATACGCCGCCAACCTGCGCCGTGAACTGCCGCGTGTGCCGTTTGTACCCCCCTTAACCCCCCCATCCATAGGGGGAAATGAAACTCCCCTCCCTGAGTTCGGGGAGGGGCAGGGGGTGGGGTCAAATATATTGCAACACGGGCAAGGAGTGGGGTTCTTTGCTTTTGCCGATGCCGGGCGCAAATTAGCAGAATTGCATGTGCATTACGAACAGCAACCCGAATATCGCTTGCAGCGCATCGAAAATGCCGCCGCCCCCTTAGATTGGCGCGTGGAAAAAATGCGCTGGAATCGGGACAAAACCGCCATTATTTATAACGACTTTTTGACATTGGGCGGCATTCCTGCCGAAGCCCATGCCTATAAACTCGGCAGTCGTAGCGCGTTAGATTGGCTAATAGAAGAATACCGTGTGACCACCGATAAGCGCAGCGGCATCACCAATGACCCGAATCGCTTGGATGAACCGGAATACATCGTGCGATTGATTGGCAAAGTGACGCAGGTGAGCGTGGAGACGATGAAGATTATTGCATCCTTGCCACCGCTGGCGTGAATCAGCCAATAGGGGTTTTGGTCGGCAAGCCTGCTTTGCGGGGGTAATCAGTGGGCGTGGGGCGTATTTTTTCGATGACGACGAGCGTATGCAAGTCTTCGATACCGGGCAGTTGGATGTCAATCAAATCTTGGAATTTGCCGCCCAACACTTTCAGCGCCTTTTGCGAATCATCCAATTCAGTGTGGGCAGTGCTGCCTTTCATGGCAATGCAAATGCCGCCGACTTTGGTCAACGGCAGCAAATATTCCAGCAAGATGGGCAAGCGGGCAACCGCCCGTGCTGTTACAATATCATAGTGTTCCCGATGCGCCGGATTTTGCCCGGCATCTTCCGCCCGCGCATGAAGGGTATCAGCATTTTTTAGCCCAAATTCAGCAATAAGATGGGCGATGAACGCCAATTTTTTGGCGGTGGCTTCCATCAAGGTCACGCGCAACCCCGGCAAAATCATCGCCAACGGCAGCCCCGGAAAGCCCGCCCCCGTCCCCACATCCAAAAGATGTTGTTCCGGTTGTGGCACGATCGCTTTCACCAACGACAGCGAATCCAGAAAATGCTTGACCATCACCTCATCGGGTGCTGTAATCGCCGTCAGATTCATACGCTGATTCCAATCAGCTAAATCCATAGCAAATTGGTCAAACTGCGCGGCGTGTTCCGGCGTCAGCATCAGGTTGAATAAGGCAGCGGCATGTTCAATCAGAGTCATTGGGTATTTGGGCAGCATTAAGATGTCAAATAATCTATTATTGTATCGTTTTTGAACCACGAAGAACACAAAGGACACAAAGAGTTGGTAGCATTTCTCGGTGATCTCGGTGCGCTCTGTGGTTCAAAATGGCTGCCATCATCGCAAATGGGCTTGCAACGGCGTACTCGGATTGCGATACTGCACTTGTACGCCATACGGGTTTTTCTCAATCGTGAAGCCGCAGGTGGCGCTGATACGTTCTGTGCGCGTGCCGGGACCAAAACGGGCATAGCCATCGCTAATGGCATTGCGCCATTCCAATTGGAAATTGATACCATAATCCCCAAGCGCCCAAGCATCGCCCAAATCTGCCGTATAGAACACCCAATAATTGTTATCGCTCAATTGGCGAATCTCGCTGAGGATCACCACCGGGAACGGCTGCCCATTGAGCGTGACGGTATACAGCGCATTATCAATGTGCTGCTGCACTTGTGCAGGCGTCCTAGCGAACCATGACCAATACACCGTCAGGCGGTCAGTATCAAATAACCGTCCGGGCTTCGCCAACGGGAATGACCCACATTCGGCAAAAATCAAACCGGGGTTGCTGGTGCGTCCGGCTTCCTGCCCGATTTCACTCGGACGCGCCCCAATTTGCACCACATCTTCGCGCTGCGGGGCAAACACGGCGTTCAAGAAACCACCATCTGGACGGAAAATGCCGGAACTGCCGACGATATTATCTTCGCCCACCGTCACAGGTTGTCCTGTTACCGGGTTGATAGTGGTGGGACCGGATAAGCCGCTGCCGCTGGGTGTGGTTGGCACGGCAGAATAGGTGGGTGTGGCACAACCATCTTGCACATCGTCCACTACATCTTCGTACAAAATATTCGTAGGGTCGGTTTCGCGGGCAATGAGCAACCGCAAACTGGCGAACTGCCCAAACGAAATAAATTGGGCATTGGTGTAGACAATCGCCGGACTCACTTGGAACTGCCCACTCACGCTGACCCGTTGTAATTCGGTGAGAGGTGTGCCAGTTGCGCCCAAATCTTTAAACACCTGAAAATACACATCGTAATTGCGCTGAATCACACCACTCAAATCCAGCACGGCACCCGCATCGCACGCCACAAAAAAATAGTTCACATTGGTATCATCAGCACTGGGGGCTGGGGTGGCAGTTTGGGCAAGAACCGTGCTGCTTATCCCCAAAACCAACACCAAGAGCCATATGGCAGAGAATTTTCGCATGATAAAGCGTCCTCCAAAAATCACAGTATCGTAAGACTGCTCACATATTAGCGCAAAACGTCGTAAAACTCATCCCAGAAAAAAGTCATTCATGGGTATAATGAAGGCAAGTTGCATAGGAGTTTGGTATGGCTATCCCAGTGATTAAAGCATTAACCGTTGAAGAATTCGAGACATTTGCTGAATCCGGCGAGAATCGGCATCGGTTGTTGGAATTGATTAATGGCGAGGTGGTTGAAAAAATGCCAACCGAAGAACATGGTATTACGGCGGGAAAGTTTGCACGTTATATCGGCAATTTTATTGAGGATAACGAGATTGCAGGTTATGTTGGGGTCGAAATTCGGCATCGGCGCACAGGTGACAAATACAATTCGCGGCTGCCAGATGTCTCGTATCGGGCGGCGACCACACCCGTTGTCCGTAAAGGTGCTGTGCCACACATGCCCGATTTAGCCGTTGAAATTCAATCGCCCGATGATACCCTGCGCGATATGCGTGCCACCGCCGAATATTACCTCCGCAATGGGTCAAAACTCGTTTTATTGGCGTACCCAGCCGTCAAAATGATTGAAGCCTGCACGCTCAATACCGAAGGCATGTTAGACATCCAATCGTATGGCGAAGACGACAGCGTAGATTGCAGTTTGGTCATTCCCGATTTGCTGCTAACCGTGCGTAAATTATTTCCCTAATCACCATCATTTTCTGGTTAATGCCCATCATGAATTCCAATCAATCGCTCGAACAGGATGTGAACGCTTTTTGGTCACTGCTGTTTAATATCATTGCCGAACTAGAAAAACGCCTATTCGCGCATTTGGCAGCGCATCAGCTTACACCGCCGCAGTTTTATGTCCTCAAAACTTTATCCGAACATGGTGGGCGCTGCCGTATTGGGCAAATCGCGCACGAGCATCACCTGACCAATGCCACCATGACCGGACTTATCAAGCGCCTAGAAGCGATGACACCGCCGCTGGTATCCCGCGAACAAAGTGATAACGACGGACGCTCTGTGGATGTGATGCTAACACCGGAAGGCAACCAACGATTTTTGGATGTTCAGCATGATATTTTAGAACAGGTTCGCACGCTGTTCGGGCTATTACCCGTGGATGAACGCCAGCAAATCATTGAAAAAGTGCAGGCGTATTTTCATCTGTTGGTGCAGGTGTTCCCGGTGAATAAGACTAATTTACCCTGATTTTTACTAATAACACCGAATCACCTGTGCGGCGGGGTTGTCTATATCTCGTATCTTTTTACCGCGATTGATATTGAACCGTCTCTATCTCCGATGTTTCCACATCCAATACCGCCTCGTCATTGGGAATTGCCAATCGCTTTTGGCTGGCTTCCTCATTGGTTATCAGCCGCTGCCCAATTTGAATATCCATCGTTTTGATAGAGTCCAAGTGCGTGCGATAAGCCCGCATTTGCCGAATACTTTGCAATTGGTAAACACCAAAGTGAATGAGTAACAACAATCCCCATACAATATTGAAGGTCATGCGTTCAACTAAGAAGGGTTTGAATGCCTCAAAGGGTACAGTAGCGTTGCCGGGATATTCAAAAGTTGCCAGCACACTCAGCCATAATCCCACTGTAAATGTTACAAAAAGGAGCAAATGCCATTTAAAAAAGGCAGCGTTTTTAAAAGGGAGTTGTTTTTGTTTCATGTTCATCCCCCATATCATTTCTACATTTATTTTTACGTAAAACAATCAGTCACAGTCGCAAAGTGTGGTGGATTCGGGCAATATGACGGCAGCGCGGGGTATGGAGATGAGGCTGGCGATGTGGGGCGGCTATGGGGGACATTCGGCACGGGCATGTTTAATTTTAAAATTGTGAAGTAAGCCATCAATAGCGAGTGCTGGACTGCCGCGCTAAGTGCGTGGCAATCCATACTCATGACACAGATTAATCGCGGTTGCCGCTGAAAAGACGCAGCAGGAACAGGAACAGGTTAATGAAATCCAGATACAGCGTCAGCGCACCTAGGATGCTCAGTTTGGTCATCATCGCACCTTCATCAGTGACGGTGTATGCCATTTCTTTGATTTTCTGCGTATCATAAGCCGTTAAGCCTGTGAACAGCAGCACACCAAACACGCTAATCGCAAAGCTGAAAGCATCGCTCTGCAAGAAGATGTTGACGACCATGGCAATCACCAAGCCAAGCAGCGCCATCATGAAGAATGTGCTGAAGCGGCTGAGGTCAATTTTGGTGGTGAAACCGATGATAGTCATCGCGCCGAACAAACCTGAAGTAGTCAGGAAGGCTTTAGCAATCGGCAGAATGGTCTGTAAAGTGCCAATTTCTTCGATGCTATTGGCGTTTTGTGCCATCACCCCAAATAAGATCATGCCCATTGTCAAGCCCATCGTGCCAGCATAGACAAAGAACATCGCCGTAGCAACCCCCGCCGACATGCGGTTAATGCCCCAATTGAGCGCCAAAATCAAAATGAACTGCCCAATTGCCAGCGGCATCCACAGCGGGTACAAATCAATCACCAATTGCGGTTGGCTGGCAACGAACCACGCCACGACTGCCGTCAGCAATAGTCCGAGTGACATCCATGTATAGACCAAGCGCAACAGCGGACGGGCATCAATCTGGGGTAGTGCGGCACTGCGCCCCAAAACTGCCGCATGACCATTATCAAAGTAATTCATAATATTTTCTCCTCCAACGCTTACCGATATTTTTTGCTCATGATTATTATAACGAGAATTAGCGTAAAACAGCCCCTAATCAGTGGGGGAATTTAGCGGGAATTAATCTTTGAGGTGGGGTTTAACCGCCATGCACCAGCCGAAAGCCAATGTTGCTGCCGCGTGAACCGGGTAAATAACGGGCGCGGAAGGCTGGATGTGCGGCTGTTAGCGGGTCGAACCATGAGCCGCCGCGCATCACGCGGGCAAAACTACCTTCTAAATTTTCGCGGTCATCCTTCTGCCAAGGATAGGGATATTCCAGCGTTTGCCAATTGCGCCCCCAGCGCGTGCTGCACCATTCCCATACATTGCCCAATAGATTAACCGCGCCACAAGCGGCTTGATTGCCTTGCCCCAGCGCGTGCCAAGCAGCCCCGACCTGTTGTTCGGCACTGTTGATGCTGTTTTTATCAAATGCTGTGGCGGGTTGCGCCGCTGCTTCCCATTCAACTTCGGTGGGCAAACGCCACTGTATGGTTGTTTCACGGGTGAGCCAAGTGGCATATGCCAACGCCTCTACCCAACTAATGCCCACCACTGGTTGCAGCGGCTGATTAAAATGGGGGTCGTGCCAAAAACCGGGCTGCGTGATGGATTTGCTCGTCCGCCAGCGCCAACCATAATCGCTCCATAGCGCGGCATCGGCATAACCACCTGCGGCGATGAAAGCGGCAAACTGAGCATTGGTGACTGTGCCACGCATGAGCGCAAAGGCGTTCAGGTTAACCTCATGCACTGGCACAGCCTCTTGGAATAATGTTGCCCCGATGCGATAGCTGCCAGCGGGAATAACAACCGTTTCTGGCAAATTAATCATTATCCGGTTCAACATGGAACACTTTGACGCGCCTAAAGACGGCTTTCGCGCCATGCTGTTCCCATTGAAAACTCAGCAATTCCCAACCCGCCGCCCCATGCTTGTTCAATTTATCGGTGTAAGTATCCGCGTCCAAATGCCGATCCATTTCCGGGTCACTTTCGGCAACTTTGCTGTCGTTCAAGTAGACCACCAAATATTCCCACTGTGTCATTATATATCCTCCCTCATCGGCATAAGCAATCTAGGGCGATTATAACACTGGATACCCCACTGCGATATTTTTGATAGGATTTGCCAAGCGTCCCAAAACAAGTTATATTCCCCTGACGATTGCTCACATTGATTAGGGGATTTGCCCTATGCCCGCACCTACTGAAATTCAACACTTGGTCGAAAAATTCCAGCATGACGAACACCGCTTTACCGCGTCAGATTATAACGAGATGCAGGTACGGCGCGAATTTATAGACCCGTTTTTCGCGGCGTTGGGCTGGAATGTGCAAGATAGTTTGATGGTCGTGCATGAAGACCGGGTGAATGTCAAAAATGAGGATGGGCGCAACCAGCTAAAATACCCCGATTATGGCTTCCGCGTGGGCAAGGACACGCGCTTTTATGTAGAGGCGAAAGCTCCCGCTGTGCGCCTGACCAGCGATGCCCGCCCGGCATATCAGGTGCGGCGCTATGGCTGGTCTGCCAATTTGCCCCTCAGTATCCTCACCGATTTTGAAGAATTTATCATCTATAACTGCACGATTAAGCCAGAAAAAGAGGATGCTGCCCACATTGCCCGCATTGGCGAACCGATTCGTTATACGGATTATGTGGCGAAATGGGATGAACTTTATGCGCTCTTTTCGCGGGACGCAGTGCTGGCAGGTAGCCTAGAAGATTATGTGCGCGGCAAGGATTTAAAAGGCACATTGCGCGTAGATGAAGCCTTTTTACGCACGCTGGAAACATGGCGTGAACTGCTGGCGAAAGATATTGCCCTGCATAACCCACAGTTGTCGCGGCGTGATCTGAATATCGCCGTGCAGCGCACGATTGACCGCATCGTGTTTTTACGCATCTGCGAAGACCGCAGCATCGAACCGTATGGGCGCTTGTTGGGGCATAAACAGCGCCGCGATATTTACGAAGAACTCAAACTCTTATTCCGCCAAGCAAATGATAAATACAATTCCGGCTTGTTTCATTTTACGGACGATGCCGCCGACGATGTAGGCGATGGTGTCTCGCTTAAAATTCATTTGGACGATGTGCCGCTGCAAACTGTGATTGGCGGCTTGTACTACCCGGATAGCCCGTATGTCTTTGCCGTGCTGCCGTCGGATATTTTGGGGCAAGTGTATGAGCGTTTTCTGGGCAAAGTCATCGAACTTTCGCCGGGCGGCGCAGTGGCAGTGACGGAAAAACCCGAAGTCCGCAAAGCAGGCGGCGTGTATTATACGCCCACCTATATCGTAGATTATATCGTGCGCCAAACCATTGGCGTGCTGGTGCAAAATAAGACACCCGATGCGGTGGCAAAACTCAAAATCTTAGACCCGGCGTGTGGCAGCGGTTCATTCTTGATTGGCGCGTACCAGTATTTGCTGGATTGGCATCTCGATTATTATGTTCACAATCGCCCCAAAACGGCGCTGAAAGACGGGCAACTGCGCGAAAATGGGGATGGTTCGTATGCGTTGACCACCGCTGAGAAAAAACGCATTTTGCTGAATAACCTGTACGGCGTGGATTTAGACCAGCAAGCCGTTGAAGTCACCAAATTGTCGCTCTTGTTGAAGATGTTAGAGGGCGAAACATCGGCATCGGCGCAGCCCAAGTTATTATCTGACCGCATTTTGCCGGATTTGGCGAGCAACATCAAGTGGGGCAATTCATTGATTGCGCCCGATTTTTACGAAGGCAAGCAGCTTGCGTTGTTTGACGATGAAGAATTTTACCGCGTGCGTGCCTTTGATTGGCGTGACCCGCTGCACGGCTTTGGCGCGATTATGCAGTCGGGTGGGTTTGATGCGGTCATTGGCAACCCGCCGTATGGGGCAGATTTAAGCAAAGATGATCGTACTTATTTAGGGAAAAAATTCAAATATGGTACTACAGATACAGCAGCATTGATGATGATACAAGCGAAACGGCTTCTAAAATCATCAGGTATTAACGGTTTTATTGTTCCTAAACCATTTCTATATGCTTCAAACTGGGATAGTGTAAGAAATGATTTGTTAGCAGGAATACAGGAAACAATAGATGTAGGTAAAGCATGGAAAGAAGTTAAATTAGAACAGATGATTTACATATATCATAGAATTGAACAAACCAACACTTATCGAAGCTATGTTAGAGTAAATAGAAATTTCAATTACTTTGCTACTGTTTCCACGAATGATTGTAAATTGTTCGGATTTTACTTAAACGGTATCAACGATACCGAAATTCTGATTGGTAAGAAAATCGCAGCAATTGAAACTAACTTAAATGACTTTGTTACCAATACACGCGGCGGTATGTTTCAAAGTCAAATCCAAGAAACCACACAAAAAAAGCGGGTATTAGGTGGTAAAAATATAGCTCGTTACCGATTGTCCGGTGAAAAAGGATTTATAGAAACCATTGAAGATAATAATGCAGTTGTCAAACCAAACAGTATTTTAGCTCAAAATATTGTTGCCCATATTATGAATCCCACTGACCATATAAAAATTATTGCGACTATACCCGATAAAGAGACTGTTTCAGATTTGGTTATTCTTGATACCGTTAATCAACTTGTCAACATTTCAAATGTTTCTTCTAAATTTCTGCTTGGATTATTAAGTTCACAGCTATTAAATTGGTATGTTTACAGATTTATTTTTGGCAAAGCAATTCGCACTATGCATTTTGATAGTCCTGTCACAAAACGAATCCCTATTCCCAAAATCAACTTTGATGACCCCACTGAAAAAGCGCAACACGATACGCTGGTGGCACTCGTGGAAAAAATGCTGGCGCATCATCAAGAATTAGCCAACGCCAGCGGTCAGCACAAAAAGGCGCTGGAACAACTCATCGCCAGCACCGACCGCGAGATAGATAACTTGGTGTACGCGCTCTATGGGCTAACGGAGGAAGAAATCGCCATTGTCGAAGGGCGGTAAAATCTCGCTATCAGGTTAGAAAATTGTTGCATCCAATTTTATTGTAATCCTCTGCAATTTTCAGAAATTTTGCTACAATAGACACTAACGCAAAAGAGACCCGGCACAAACCCATGCCTTACTTCTTTATCTCGTATTCGCATAACGATTCCGATGACTTTGTAGACCGTTTTCGCGCCGATTTGCAAGCTGCGGGCATTCCGGTTTGGATTGACCGCTTGGGGCTAAAACCCGGCACGCCCGATTGGGAACAGGCATTACGTGATGCTATTACCCACGCGACCGGGCTGCTGCTGGTCGCCACCACCAGTTCACGGGCATCGCGCTATGTCCGCGACGAATTGGCAATGGCGGAAATGAACGAAACACCCATCCTGCCCATCTGGGCAAAAGGCGTAGATGGACGCTATGTGGAATGCATCCCCTTTGGCTTTAGTTCGATTCAAAATGTGGATGCGCGTGGCAGCCGTTATGACGCCGGTCTTGAAGAATTGCTAAAACGCCTGCGCGAATTATTAAAGATGCAGGGTAAACCCGCCCGACGCATCAAACCCACTGGCTTTTTGCCAGAGCCGCGCAATCCGTATAAAGGCTTGGTGGCTTTCCAAGAAGGCGATCGCGGTGATTTTTTCGGGCGCGAGACGATTATTGACCACTTCCTGACGGCACTGCATCGTAATCCGCGCTTTCTGGCGGTGGTAGGGGCAAGTGGCAGCGGTAAATCGAGTGCCGTGCGGGCGGGCTTGCTGCCGCGCTTGCGCGAAGGCGTTATCGAAGGCAATTGGCAAATTATGGAACCCATCGCCCCCGGCGATAGACCGTTGGAACATCTCGCCTTTTTGCTCAAAAAATATTTGCCGGAACGGGTGACAACCGCCACGATTCTGGATGAACTGAATCATAAATCAGCGCGGGGACTGCATTATTTGGGACGCGAAATTGCCGATGAGCAAGAAGTTGACCGCGTGTTATTGACCATAGACCAATTTGAAGAAATTTTTGCTCAAACCCGTGATGAACATGAACGCCGCCACTTCATTGATTTGCTGACAACTGCTGTCAATGAACCTTCCGGTGGCTTGAGCATCATCATCACCCTGAGAGCCGATTTTTATCATCATACTCATAATTATGCCGAACTGGTCGAATTGATAGACCATCACAAACAATCTATGCTGCCGATGACACTGGCAGAATTGGCAGATGCCGTCCAGCGTCCAGCGGCACTGCCCGATGTGATGCTCGAATTTGAGTCGCAGCTTGTGCAAGAAATTGTTTTCGCGCTGCGGGCGCAAGCACAATCCAATGAAACTGCCGCTTTAGCCGGCGCATTGCCCTTGTTGCAATTCACGCTGGAGCGTTTATTTGCTGCCCGCGATGGGCGTTCCCTAACGCTGGAAGCATACCGGGCGATGGGCGGCGTGCAAGGCGCGATTGGCACTCATGCCGAAGAAGTTTTTAATACGCTGGATGCCGAAGCACAAGCCGCCTTGCCCTCTATCTTTTTAAAACTCGTCAACATGGATGAACGCAACGAACCGACCCGCCGCCGCACTGCCCTAGAGGGCGTGTTACAAACTCCGGCGATGGAGCGTTTAGTCGAGGCACTCATTGAAGGGCGCTTGCTCATCACGGGCATGGATGAACAGGAAAATCCGACGATAGAAGTCGCGCATGAGGCACTCTTACGCAATTGGAGTCGCCTGAGCGAATGGCTGAAATCAGTTGCTACTGATTTACAACTCCGCAATCGGGTGGTTCAGGAAGCCTATGAATGGCATTCGGCGCGGCGTCCCGCGTTCCGGTTATGGACGCATGAACGGCTTGCCCCCGTGTATAACATGCAACGACGCTCAGGTATTCAATTTGATAATGATGCCATTGTGCAGGATTTTATTCGCCCGGAATGGGAGCGCCTGTTAGAAGAATTCCGTTATCCCCAAACCAAGTCACCCCGCCGGGCGACTATCATTGACCGACTCATCTCTTTTGGCGAAGAAGCAGTGCCAACACTCGTACAGTTGATTCCTTATGCCACCGAACATATCGACATGCTCGCAGACGCGCTCAAGCCGTTTATTCGGCTAACACTGCCGCTGCTGAAACCCCTTGTTCAGGACAAAAACCCAGAGATTCGGCGGCGCACCGTCTTGATTCTGGGCAATATGCAATCATCGGGCGGGCTGCCGCTGCTGCTGTTCATGACCAAAGACCCACAGCCATCGGTGCGCCGCAGTGCCGTTGAAGCATTGGGTAAGTTGGGCGATAAACAATCCACAGGGACTTTAATCACAGCACTGCGTGATAAAGATGCTGGCGTGCGCGGCAGTGCCGCCGAAGCCTTGGGCATCATTGGTGTGCCAGAAGCCGCCCGCATCCTGAGTCCATTGTTTAACGACCCGGATGAAAGTGTACGCCGTAAAGCGACGATTGCGCTGCAACACATGAGCCAATCGCAGCCTAATGAACCCGTGCTGGATAACGAGATGTTCAAAACCATCACGACGACGCGCGATGTGGATGTGTTGATTTCTGGGCTGTATCATGATGATGCTCGCATTCGCAGTCGGGCAGGTTTGGCATTAAGCCGCTACAAAGGGGAACGCACGGTTGGGGCGCTGCTGCAAGTGCTGCAATCGGAAAATGCCTCGGCGCGATATGAAGCAGCACGTACTTTGGGGCGTATGAACGAAGCCCGGTCTACGCCTTTGCTCATTAATGCGCTGCAAGACCCCGATACGGCGGTGCGCCGAATTGCCGCAGCCGCATTGGGACAGAATGCCGATGACCGTGCTATCGAGCCGTTAATTCAAGCTGCTCGTTTCGATACGGATAGCGCCGTGCGTCGTAATGCCGCCGCCTCCGTGCGCCAAATTCGGGATCGCATTGCCAGCACTACCCATGAATTTCCGGCAGTCGTCGCGCAAGCCCAACAGCAAGCCGCCAAATCGCTGCCGCAAACGGCGCCTTTAACCCTACCGGATGAGACTGCACCCCATACTGGCAATGGGTCAGCGCCGCCGCCAACAGCGCGGGTGGGTGCTAAAACTGCGCCGCTGCCACCCTTAGAATCCGCCATGCCGAAGAAAGGCACGACTGCCCGCTTATCTCCGCCGGATAAATTGCCTTTATCTCCCAAGCCATCGGATTCGACCGACCCAACGAATCCGAAACGCCAAGCACGCAGCGTTCATAGTGGGCGGTCTTTGCCGGAAATTCTAGCCGATGCCACGCATTCAGATTATCGTGTACGTTGGAAAGCCGCTGATGAACTCAGCCAATTGAACGAAATCGAGCCATTAATGCGCTTATTGGGCGATACGAGCGATGTGTTACGAGCGTTTGTGGCGCGGCGTTTAGGCGAGATGCAAGCCACGCGCGGCGTAGATATGCTCATCCATGTGCTGATGCATGACCGCGATGAAACCGTGCGCCGCACAGCCGCGATTTCGCTCAAACATATTGGCACTCCCGAAGCGCGGGCGGCACTGGCGCATTATCAGCGTCAGCAGCAAACATAAAGCGCACTGCCTTATGGTCATATGCAAAACGCTCAACACAACGATGAGGCTATGCCGTGTCACAAATTGAAAAAACTGTCTTCATCAGCTATCGCCGCAAAGATATTTATACTGCCCGCGCCGTGTATCAACATCTACGGGCGCAAAATTATGATGTTTTTCTGGATTATCAGAGCATTGATTCGGGCGCGTTTGACCGCATTATCCTCAATCAAATTAAGGCACGGGCGCATTTTCTGCTCATTTTGACTGAAACGGCACTAGAACGCTGCACCGACCCCGCTGATTGGCTGCGGCGTGAGATTGAAACGGCATTTGCCTTTCAACGAAATATTGTCCCGCTGATGTTCGATGAGTTTAACTGGAACAGCGTAGACCAATGGCTGCCGACAGATAATCTTAAACTGTTGAAAAATTATAATAGCGTGCGTGTACCAGCCGACTATTTTGAAGAAGCGATGGAACGCTTGAGTCAGCGATTTTTGAATGTGCCGCTGGCAGCCGTCTTGCACCCCACCCCTGCCGAAGACCAAGGTCACGTTGCGGGCATCATCGCCAAGACCGATGCGGCTATTGGCTATACCACCAAAACACCGCTGGCTACTATACCGATTGGGCGCAAAAGCAAGCTCAACGATGTCAAAACCTCGCAAGCCGCCGAATTTCTCATTCAAGGCAATGACCATCTTTTGGATGCCCGCTATGAAAAAGCCATCGAACTTTTTTCGGCAGCGATTCGCTTGGATGATAAAAATCCTTTGGCATACAACAATCGCGGCAACGCTCACTTGGCACTCAAAGATTATGCTAACGCTATCGAAGATTACACCACCGCCATTCAATTAAAACCGGATTACCCCTCAGCATTTTTAAATCGTGGGCGGGCGCAAGTTGGGTTGCTGAATTACGACAAGGCAATCGAAGATTACACGCAGGCGCTTTTGCTCAAGCCCAACACGGCTGATATTTATCATGAACGCGCTTCGGCATATTATGTTATCGGGAATTATCTATTATCGGTAGAAGATAATACAGCGGCGCTTGAGTTTGAACCGGAGAACAGCATCCATTATAACAATCGCGCTGAGGCATATTTCGCATTGGGCAATTATGATGGGGCGCTGGCGGATTTCAAACGGGCATATGATTTGGATAACAGCAGCCCGTTTGCGCTGGCAGGGTTGGCGATTGCCTCCCACGCTTTAGGCAAAATTGACATTGCCCGCGAGTTATGGACAAAGTTGGTCGCCTTCGATAAACGTTATGCCACTGCTGCTTGGACAGGCAAAAAACTCCGGTGGGTTGCTCCGCTTATCGCCGAAGCAGAGAAATTGCTGAGGAAATAGAATAAAACACTTAGCTGAGAGATAAAAACCAAAAGCTAACAGACACCTAAAACCCCTCATCAGCGGCTTGCATACTGCGGGCTTGCGCTTCTAGGCTGGCAGCGAAGTTTTTCTAGCGTGGCTGCCCATCATTAGGCAAATCGGCGCGTTCAAAATCAGTTTATGGACGGTAAACATCTTTGCGCCAGTCAATCTTTAGCACAACCATCGTGCCTTTATAAAGATGTTTGTTATGTGTCACTGGACGAGTATCTAATGTGAAAAGAATACGATAATCGCCGACACGAAATTTACGGATTTTTTTATATTGTTCGCCTTCCAAATTCTCTACAAATTCAAGTTCATAAGGGGCATCAGCATTAACCAAACGTCGCAGCAATCTAAAAAACCCCATGCGATTGCCACGTTGCATCGTAGCAAGCATCTTCTGACAAGGCTCAAGTAAGATAAAATGCCATTGGTGGGGCGGATTTTTACTCATTTTCGCCCCAATCTTCTTCAGGGTGGATATTGCCATCTTCATCAACATATTCGGGGTATTCCTGATGCAATTGAAGCCCAGTTACCTTGCCGTGTTGCTGATAAAGCCTATCAAAATCAATGCTCCCATCAGGCTGTAACGTATTTTCTAATACTTCGCGCAAACTGCGATTTTCCCACTCTAGCTCTGTTTCTAAGGTTTGTAGATGGATAACCAGTTTTGTCCGATCTTCGGATGATAGCTGCTCAATATCTGCCAGAATTTTTTCCAGTGTGGGGGTTGCCATTTGCCATTTGCCTTGTGTGTTGGTCACGATTGATGTTTATTATAGGTTGAACCAGATGATAAAATAAATGCTCCCATGCTTGACCCGATTGTGTAACCGCGTACCAAAGGCAAAGAGTATGGCTCAATCAGTAGGGCGTTTTATGCTAGGAAAATTTTTCTCAGTTGAGGGCTTGGCTTGTCACTGATTACGTTTAAAATCCCTCATCGGCGGCTTGCATACTGCGGGCTTGTGCTTCTAAGCTAGCGGCGAAGTTTTCGAGTGTGGTTGCCCATGTTTCCATTTCTGGCTTGGTTTCTTGCCACAGCGTAAAAAATTTTTCGGCGCGTTTGCCCATCCATTGGATGCTCTCCACTGTTTCGGTCAGCAATTGGATTTCTGCCCGCACCGCTTCTGCCTCTTGCCGAATCCGCGCTGCTCGAACAAACAATTCAGCATAGGGAACTTTTATCAGGTCACTCATCCATTTTACTTTCTAGCCATTTTCGCCATCCAGCGACTATTTTAACCACAGGGTTAAAGTGGGATAGGGAATGTGGGTGAACACACAGTTTTGCCCCCACAAAGTTGGCATCATTTTCTCTGTGAAACCTCGGTGTTCTCGGTGTCTCAGTGGTTGAAATTTTTCTCTGCATCTCAGCACATTAATCAAAAGTCATGTCGTCGGGCGGGCTGCCAAATCAATTTCGTCGGCTGCCAGCGATAACCGTTCTTGGAATGTCGCCAATTTATACGCCACTTCACGCAGAATCGGCGTGACACGGTTATACTGCGCCCGAAATTCTTCGGCGGCGACACTGGTATAGCGATCTGCCCCCAACGCCCGAATCTCAAAATCTACCACATCAATGCTCTCGCGGATGCGGGCGCTGCTGCTGCGGAGGGCGCTGGCGGCTTCGCGCATTTGTGTTGTCCGCGCAAAAATTTCCCCATGATCCATATCGTTTTACCTTGCCGGATTCAAGACCAAAACTGCCAAAATCACTGCCACCACTAGCACCGCCACAATCGCCGCGACTCCCAACCAAATCTGGCGCATATTCTGCACTTTTTCTTGGGGTGGCATTTCGGTACGAGGTGGGATAGTTTCAAAACTGGTTTGGGAAACCTTTGGAATCACGGCAAATTCCCCAGTGCGGTAATTTTCGGGCAGCACCACTTCCGTCGGTGTGACCGGTTCCGGTTCGTTCTTGGTTTCCAGTTCGGTAAAATTTTCAACCAAGGTTTCTGGGCGAATGATAGGAATACCGCGGGCGGTTTGCTCCAAGAATTTTTCGTTTTGTGGGATGAGAATGGCAGTTTTTAAATCACCCACAAATTCCAACAGACTCGTGTAGCGCGTCGTCCGGGCGCTGAGTGCCTTGCTAAAAATCATATCGAGTTTCAGCAAATCCGCCCCCATCAAATCCGGCGGTAGCTGCTCTTTAGACACGCGGGAAGGCAAACTCCAATCGCGGCTTTTGAGGCGTTGCAGCATTTGCAAGCGGGCATAAGCACCCATGTTGCGCGTCTTGTCTTTGGGCGGGAAAATCGGATGCTGCCCAAAGATAACTTCGTAAGCGACCAGCGCAAAACTAAAATTATCGCTCAGTCTATCCGGCGGTTCTTCGTCCGGCGTCATATAAATGGTTGTGCCAATGTTAAAGTTGGTATGTTCGACTTGTTCTTCTTCCAGCGCGATGCTGAAATCCAGCAAGTAGGGTTTGTCTGTGCCGTTGATATTGCCTGGCTTAATATCGCGGTGGATAATCCCGGCATCATGCGCCGCCGTCAATGCCTCTGCCACCGTCATCAGCAAATCAAGCCGCTTACGAATCGGCACATGCAGCATTTCGCCTGTTGAAATGAGGCGTTCATAGGGCGGGCTATCAATGTACTGCATCACCAAATACGGGCGTGCAAAATTCATATCATAATCATACAGCGCCGGAATATTGGGATGATTCAGCGTCGTCAGCGCCTTTACTTCGCGTTCCAACCGTTGGCGATGTTTGGGAGCCGCCGCACTTTTCATCAGGGCTTCGTTCATAAATTTGATGGCAACATCGCGTGTGCCATCCGTAGCTTTCCAGACTTCGCCTGATGCGCCTTTGCCCAAAAGCTGCACCAGCGTATAGTGTTTAATCTGTGTTCCTGACCCCAGTTCCATACACCTATCCTAAGCTCGTCATCGAAGCGCGAGTTTCGCTGGGTATAAGAACGCGCACCGTGACCACATTGCCGAATTGGATAACATCTTCGTTATACAGGCGTTCCTGTTTTTCCGGCGTCAATTGCTCAAAAACGCCGTTAATCATGACGCTGGTGCCAAAAGAACTGTTGGTATCTTTCAAATAATATTCGCGGGTGGCTTCATCACAAGTGAGAACGGCATGTTTGCGCGAGATGCTTTTTTCATCTAACGCTATCAAGACATTATTTTCCGGGCTTATGAAGCGCCCGATAGCGAATTCTGCCGATGGAAACGCCATATCTTTCGCTTGATTCTCTGCCAAACCACTGAGGACAATAAATTTGCCCACCGCCGATGACATGCGTGGCGCGGCGACCGGCTGTGGCATGGGTTGTCCGGGCGGGATATAGGGCGGCAAACCGCCCCCATACGGCTGCATCGGCATTTCCATGGGTTGCTGTGGCGGCAGATACCCATATCCCGGCGGCTGAGAAGGATACCCATATTGCGGCTGCGGCGGCATCATATACCCCGGTGGCAGCGATTGCTGGGCGACAGGCATTTGCCCCACACTATATCCCATTGGGGGGTTTTGCTGTGAATACAAATTGGTGGAAGATTGGCTGGCAGCATCCGGCGGCGCGTAAACCATCGGCATAATGGGTGAATTAGGCGCTGACGCTTCTTTGCGCGTGGGGGCATATTGTAAAAAGGTCAAATAGACAAACTGGATGCCTGCTAAAATCAGCAGCCATAAAGGAATCAGCCACAGCAAATTCCAAGCGTATGCCTGCAAAAAATTGGATAATTCGCTGAGTTGCGGCATTGTTACCTCTCTTTGCACATCAATGCCCCTATTATCCCAATCTAGCCAGCGTGACGCAAGTTTTTATCTGCCCAAAACGAATTTGCCCTTGCTCAAAAATTTGTTATACTCTCGTCACACTCCAAGTTGTTATAGATATTGATTCTAACAATAGACATTTTTGAGGGGCATAGAGATGGAATTTACAGGCAGTTATACTTTAAAAGGTGATATCCAAAAAGTTTGGGAACTCATGGTTGACCCAGACGCCATTGCCAAATCCGTTCCCGGCGTAAAATCCATGACCGCTGTGGAAGGCGAACCCGATACGTGGCGGGCAGAGGCAAAAATTGGGTT
Organism: Anaerolineae bacterium; assembly: GCA_022842885.1. Classification (GTDB taxonomy): domain Bacteria; phylum Chloroflexota; class Anaerolineae; order Aggregatilineales; family Phototrophicaceae; genus JALHOR01. The sequence continues at coordinate 7,023 of JALHOR010000032.1, read as the reverse complement.
TTCGGCTATCAGCGGCAATTACGGCGGCATCATCCATATGACTGACCGCAAACCCCCCACCAGCTATCGGCTGAATATCAAAGGCGAAGGGCAGCAAAGCCACATTCAAGGTCATGCTGAAATTAGTTTAACTTATGATGATGTTACTGGTGTCACCACAGTTTCATGGGTCGCCCATGCGGATATTGCTGGGAAACTCGCCCGCATCGGGCAGCGGGTCATCAAAGCTGCCGCCAATTTCCTCGCTAGGCAATTTTTTGGTAATCTAGCAAAACAGCTTGACCCCAACGCCGTCATCGAAACCAGCGTCGAAGACGAGCCTACTGCATAACATGTGAATCATCAGGCAGCATGAAAGGAGTCGTCAGCGCCTGTCATCATTATAAGGCTCACCCGAACTATCGTCTGTTAAGTGAGGAGAAAATTAGTTTATGAACGTTACGATTAAAGTTAATGGCAAGTCGTACACGGCAGATGTTGAGCCACGGCTGCTGCTCGTGCATTTTCTGCGCGATACTTTGTCCATGACCGGTACCAAGGTCGCTTGTGATACCAGCCAGTGCGGGTCATGTACGGTGCATCTCAATGGCAAGGCACTCAAATCCTGTACGCATTTGGCAGTGCAAGCCGATGGGCAAGACGTGACTACGATTGAAGGGCTGGCAAACGGCAATTTACACCCCATGCAAGAAAGTTTTTGGGAAAAACATGGGCTACAATGTGGTTTTTGCACCCCCGGCATGATTATGGCAACAACCGCCTACCTCAAAAATAACCCCAACCCCACCGAAGAAGATATTCGTCATAACCTAGAAGGCAACATGTGCCGCTGCACTGGGTATCAGAATATCGTTGCAGCCGTCAAAACCGCCGCTGAAAAAATGAAATAGTGTTTACAGGAGAGACTCTTAATGGCGACACGAATTTTTGGTTCTGGGATTAAACGGCGCGAAGACCCACGTTTGATTACCGGCAAAGCCACTTATACAGATGATATTCGGCTGTTTGGCACGGCAATCATGGTGGTGGTTCGCAGCCCCTATGCCCATGCCAAGATAAAAAGTATTGATACGAGCAAAGCCGCGGCGTTGCCCGGCGTTGTCGCGGTTTACACGGGCGCTGATACCGAAGGGGTGGTCGCGCCTTGCGCGTGGCTTATTCCCGGTTCGGATTTAAAAACCCCGGTGCATCCGGCACTGGCGAAAGATAAAGTGCGCTATGTGGGTGACGGCGTGGCGGTAGTCATCGCCGAAGACCGTTATATTGCTTATGATGCCGCTGATTTGGTGGAAGTGGATTACGAAGAACTGCCCGCTGTCGTCAGCCCAGAAGATGCTACCAAAGATGGCGCACCGCAGTTGTTTGATGATGTTCCCAACAATATCGCCTTCCGTTGGATTATGAATCCCAACCAAGCCGGATTAGACCAAGCCTTTGCCGAAGCCGATCATGTGATTAAAGAACGGATTGTTCAACAGCGCCTGCTGCCGACTGCTATGGAACCGCGTGCAGCATTGGCACAGTGGAACAGCGGCAACAACGAATTAACGGTGTGGTGTACATCGCAAAATCCGCATATTCATCGCTTCCTCATCAGCAGTGTGTTGGGCGTGCCGGAACATAAAGTGCGCGTGATTGCGCCCGAAGTCGGCGGCGGTTTTGGTAGCAAAATTCCTTGCTATCCCGACGAACTGCTGGCAGGTTGGGCAGCCATGAAACTGAATCGCCCGATTCGCTGGTCAGAGACCCGCAGCGAAAATTACATCACGACGATTCATGGGCGCGACCATGTTGAATATGTCGAAATGGCGATTAAGAATGGCAAAGTTACGGCAGTCAAAGGCGTCGTGTATGCCGGGATGGGTGCATATCTTTCGACAGCAGCACCGGGTATCCCCACCATTCTGCACGGCTTGATGTACAGCGGTGCCTATGATGTTGCTAATGTGTATTGCGAATCGATTGGCACCTTCACCAACACCACCCCCACGGATGCTTATCGTGGCGCAGGTCGCCCCGAAGCGACTTTCTTGGTGGAACGCCTGATGGAAAAAGCGGCGAATACCATTGGCATGGATCCCGTTGAATTCCGGCGGCAAAACTTGCTGCCCAAATTTGAAAATCATACTGTCGCTACTGGCATTACTTATGACAGCGGCGATTATGGTCCGGCGCTGGATAGAGCGTTGGAGATGGTGGGCTATGCCAAATTCCGCCAAGAGCAAGAAGAAGCTCGCAAAAATGGGCGCTACATGGGCATTGGCGTCACGACTTATACTGAAATTTGCGGCTTAGGACCCAGCCAAGTTGCCGGGGCAATTGGTTTCCAAGGCGGCTTGTGGGAAAGTGCCATTATCCGCGTCTCGCCCTTAGGCAAAGTGCAGGCGTTGATGGGCATTTCGCCGCATGGTCAGGGCGAAGAAACCACCTTCGCGCAGTTGGTCAGCGATGAACTTGGTTTCCCGATAGAAGACATCGAAATTGTGCATGGCGATACCAACACCACGCCGATGGGCTGGGGGACATATGGCAGTCGCACCACCCCTGTTGCGGGTGCTGCTCTCGTCAAAGCGGCTCGTAAACTAAAAGAGAAGGCACGCGCTTTAGCCGCCCATCTGCTGGAAGCTGCCGTTGAAGATATTGATTACGACAATGGCAAATTCTACGTCAAAGGGTCGCCGGATAAGGCAAAGACGATTCAGGAAATTACCCTGATGGCGCATCTCGCTTGGAGTCTGCCGCCCGGCATGGATCCCAGTTTTGAAGATAGCCAATTCTATGACCCGCCAAACTTCGTTTATCCCTTCGGCACGCATATCGCTGTGGTGGAAGTAGACCCAGAAACCGGCAAGATTGACTTGAAACGTTATGTGGCAGTGGATGACTGTGGACCACAAATCAACCCGATGATTGTGGAAGGGCAAATTCACGGCGGCATCGTGCAAGGCGCAGCACAGGCATTGTGCGAAGGCGTGGTCTACGATGAAAACGGGCAGTTATTGACAGGTTCGATGATGGATTACACCATGCCGCGTGCGGATATGTTCCCCAACTTTGAACTCGATAGCACCGTTACACCGTCACCGCATCATCCGGTGGGCATTAAAGGCGTTGGCGAAACTGGCACGATTGCCAGCACCCCGGCGGTCTACAATGCCATTATGGACGCGCTCAGACTGCTTGGCGTGACCGAAGATATTGCCATGCCCGCCACACCAGCGCGGGTTTGGGCAGCCATTCACCAGAAAAATGGTCACTAAAAAGGAGTGAACAGGCATGTTTCCTGATAAATTTGATTATGTTCGCGCTTCGTCCGTAGATGAAGCCATCCAATTGTTAAGCCAAAACGAAGATGCCAAATTATTGGCAGGCGGGCATAGTTTGCTGCCCGCTATGAAATTACGCTTGGCAGATGCTCCCTTGTTGATTGACATCGGACGTATTGCCGAACTCAAGTCCATCACTGCCAACGGCACGCTCAAAATCGGGGCGTTGGCAACCCACGCGGAAATTGCGGGCAATGCTGATGTGCAAAAATACTGCTCGGCACTAGCCGCTGCTACCGGGCAAGTGGGCGATAATCAAGTTCGTAATTTTGGCACGTTGGGCGGCAATGTTGCCCACGCTGACCCGGCTTCTGACCCGCCAACCGTGCTAGTAGCGTGCAATGCGACTATTCATGTTAAAGGGTCGGGCGGCGCACGCGCCATTAAAGCGACTGATTTTTTCTTAGATTTGTATACCACGGCGCTTGAAGCGGGCGAAATTATCACCGCTATTGAAGTGCCGAATCACAGTGGTCACAAATGCGCTTATGCCAAACTCGAACACCCGGCATCACGTTATGCTGTAGTAGGCGTAGCAGTCTGCTTGGAGATGTCGGGCAGCACTTGCAAGAGCGCCAGCGTTGCCATTGGCGGCGCCACCAATATCGCCATGCGCTCATCCGGCGCGGAACAGGCACTCGCAGGCACTTCGCTGGATGATGCCGCGTTGAATGCCGCTGCCGCCGCCATCCAAGCTGATTTACCGGACGATGCGCTCATGGATGACATCACCTTCCCGGCGGACTATCGCAAAGCCATGTCGGGTGTCTATCTCAAACGCGCTGTAAAAGCAGCGATAGGTTAGGCGTACCATAATTTAGGTCTTGTGGCAGGGTCGAGGCATGCCTCGACCCTACATGATTTGTAATAAATTTTGGATTTTATGTGGGGGCGCATGAATGTCGTGCGCCCTTTCCTGTTGCAAATCAGGCATGGTTCAATGAGAATAAAGTTGAATGTTAAAAATAGGAAATTTCGTTTTGACCCATTTGCCAGAAAAACGCATGAGTTCGGCTGAATTCGTCGAATTTTTAGCGCAAACCGACATAGACCCTAAATTATTAGAACGGTTTGGCGGGTATGTTGTCGAAATCGAATATACCGCACCGTATTATTCGGCAATGGCGGTGAATGTGTTGGTGGCAATCCGCAATCATGCTGATACCCTACTTTTTTGGATTACAGGCTCTGGCGGTGGGTATGATGTTACCGAATGGGATACTTTCGCGCCGGATGTCGCTTGCCTGTTAAAATCACGGTGTCCGCAAATTCCCGAAGAAAGCTTTTTCCCAATAGCACCTGATTTTGCCGCAGAAATTATTGCACCGGGCGATTGGGAAAATCCCAAAAGATATTTATCAGAGCGTATGAAAGCGTACACCACAGCGCAAGTCCGATTGCTTTGGCTGGTTTATCCGCAGCGCCAAGAAATTGAAATTTACGCGCATGGGGCATATCTGAAAACCGCCACGCTTGAAGATATACTCGACGGCGGCGATGTGCTGCCCGGTTTTACGCTGGCAGCGAAAATGATATTTGAGTAATCCAAAATTTGAACGGGAATACTGAATGAGAATTGTTGCATTAGCTTTCATGTTTTTACTTTTGGGGATAATAACCAAAGCCCATGAGGAGCAGACTATACCTTATATTTATTATTATGCCCCGGCAGTACAAGCAATTGTGGTTGAACGTGCTGATGGGACTGATAGCCGTATTTTTGCTCCTGCTCCCAACGGAGTAGAGTCCATAACAAAACCGGGTTGGTCACCATCTGGTAAATGGTTCGCATGGCTTGATGGCAATGGGTATGCATGGAGGGTAGACGGACAAGCCAACATCAATTTGCTACGTGATTATTTCCCTACAAGCCAATGGATTTCTCATGTTTTCTGGATGCCTGACCAGAACCAAGATATTTTGCTCATCTCTGGTCTAGGGAAAGGAAACATCAATCCTGTTTTTGTAGCACCTTATCCAACTGACTACACTATCGCCAACTTTGTTCTACTAGATGTCAACACGGGCAAAATTCTAGCACAAGTAACAAATCATGTTTCTTCGCGCCCTAATTTTCAAGAATTAGATTGGTCAAACAAAAAACAAGTTACTTTTGCAATCATCGAAGGAATCGACTCCTTGATTAGTCAATTTACCTCTATTACGATGACATTGGATGGCACAGTAACTAAGACAATTGTCCCTAATTGTTGCGAACTCGGTGGGGCGTCTGATGAGAGTATATCGGCTACATCCCCTAGTGGGCGCTATACACTTTTCATAGACCATTGGGGGATTTCTACCGGTTTTATAAATAATACGACAGACGAGATTGCCTATTTTCCACCTGCTAGTACAAGCTGGAATGATAAATTTGCAGGGATTATTTCTTTTTCTTCTTATGATAATTGGGTGTTTTGGTATCAAAAAAACCCTTTTCCGGGCGGGGATGCTTTTGGGATTTTTGATATAGAGAGTGGGCATTGGCGTGAATTGGGTGTCGGCTATACGATTTTTGATATGTTCGCATGGCTACCAAATAGTGTAGCTGTTGCTGAATTGGCAATTGGTGAATCTGAATCAGTTCTCCTTGCACCTGTTAAACGTATTAAAGATCCACAAGATAAAGAGTTTGGGTTGATTCCAAGTGAGCCGAATGTGAATTACCTGATGGAATGTGCTATAGGGGATTTATCTTGGACTCTCAGACCTATTGAAGGTGAAGGGGCAAATTATCAGATTCAGCGCGAAACGCCATGTCTTGAAGATCGCTTTTTTGATAGTGAGAATGAGGGTATTTATTTCCATCCTCTCGCGCTTATCGTAAGAGTTAGCCCTGATGGTCAATTGTTGGCAACAGGACAATATAATACTCTCGTCAGCATCTGGGATGCCCAAACAGGCGCATTCATAGCACAGTTAAACGCCCATGCTGCGAGAATAAAATTCAACGAAGATGGCAATTATTTATATACCAGCAGTATTTTTTATTGGCATATCTGGGATATTCAACAAATTCTCGACCATGCTGACCGTATCAAAACTTTGATGGGAAAATTTGACAATTAACCGCACTCACTACACTGGACACTTTTATTTATGTTCGCTTCCATAGATGACCTCCAACAAGCATTAGCCGCACAAAATTATATTTCTGAACGCGGACTTTCGACGGCGATTTATTTGGCATTGAAGATGGGCAAGCCGCTATTTTTAGAAGGCGATGCGGGCGTTGGCAAAACCGAAGTGGCGAAAGTATTGGCAGCCCTGCTGCAAACGCCATTAATTCGTCTGCAATGTTACGAAGGGCTAGATGTGAACAGCGCCCTTTACGAATGGAATTATGCCGCCCAAATGATGCACTTGCGCTTGTTGGAAGCCGCCCACGCCAGCCGCGAAGAAATGCAATCGCAAATTTTTTCCCGCCAATTTTTACAAGCCCGCCCCTTATTACGCGCCGTGGAAGCCAGCGAAAAAAGCAAACCTTCCGTCCTGCTTATTGATGAAATTGACCGCACCGACGAAGAATTTGAGGCATTCTTGCTGGAACTCCTCTCCGATTTTCAGGTGACGATTCCTGAACTGGGGACGGTGGTCGCCGCTGAACCGCCCGTGATTATCGTCACATCTAACCGTACCCGCGAAGTGCATGACGCGCTCAAACGCCGCTGCATTTACCAATGGATTGAGTACCCAT
>JALHOR010000031.1 GCA_022842885.1 Anaerolineae bacterium | reverse complement strand
CCGCGACAATCGCCGCTGTGCCATTGACAGGTTGGGTGACGTTGGTCACGCTCAACGTATTGCCTTCAATGTCACTATCGTTAGCGAGAACATTGATTGTGACTGGATTGCCCGCAACTGCATTCGCTGTATCGTTTGTCGCATTCGGTGCATCGTTCACGGCATTGATTGTGACCGTGACAGTTGCCGTATCCGTGCCGCCATTACCATCGTCAATCGTGTAGGTGAATGTGCCTGTGCCGCTGAAATTGGCAATCGGCGTGAATTGAACTTGATTTCCGACAATGGTGGCTATGCCATTGGTTGCGCCCGCCACATTCGTAACCGTGAGCGTGTTGTTATCAGCGTCGGTATCATTTGCTAAGACTGCAATGGTTACAGGCGTGTCTTCGTCCATCGTGGCGGTGTCGTTCACGGCGTTCGGCGCATTGTTCGGTGCGGCAGTGACCACGACCGTGACTGTGCTAGTCGTTGTGCCGCCGTTGCCATCGCTGATTGTCACCGTGAACGTGTTCGTTCCCACGAAACCAGCATTGGGCGTGTAGACCACTTGACCCGCCACAATCGCCGCTGTGCCATTAACAGGTTGGGTAACGTTGGTCACGCTCAACGTATTGCCTTCAATATCACTATCGTTGGACAGAACATTGATGGTGACTGGATTGCCCGCAACTGCATTCGCTGTATCGTTTGTCGCATTCGGTGCATCGTTCACGGCATTGATTGTGACCGTGACAGTTGCTGTATCCGTGCCGCCGTTACCATCGTCAATCGTGTAGGTGAATGTACCTGTGCCGCTGAAATTGGCAGTTGGCGTGAACTGAACCTGATTGCCTACGATAGTGGCTATGCCGTTGGTTGCACCCGCCACGTTGGTAATCGTGAGGGTATTATTATCGGCGTCGGTGTCATTGCTCAACACACTAATTGTCGCTGATGTATCTTCATCAATCGTGATGGTGTCGTTCACAGCATTAGGTGCGTTGTTCGGCGCGGCAGTGACCACGACAGTGACCGTGCTAGTAGATGTGCCGCCGTTGCCATCACTAATTGTCACGGTGAAAGTATCTGTGCCGACAAAATTGGCATTCGGGATATAGTTGATTTGCATCGCCGTGACGCTGACTGCACCATTCGCGCCTTGCGTGATGCTGTCAATCAAGAGCGTATCGCCATCAATATCCGTATCATTCGCCAACACATTAATCGTGACGGGATTGCCCGTCTGAACACCCGCCGTATCGTTGTTGGCAATGGGAGCATCATTGACGAGGGTAATCGTCACAGTGACAGCCGCCGTATCCGTGCCGCCGCGCCCATCATCTACTGTATAGGTGAATGTGCCTGTGCCGTTGAAATTGGCAGTTGGCGTAAATTGAACTTGATTGCCTACGATGGTCGCCGTACCGTTGGTTGCACCGACGATGTTGGTCACGGTCAACGGGTCATTGTTCACATCGGTATCGTTGCCGACAACGTTAATTGTGACAGCGGCATCTTCCGGCGTCGTGGCAGTATCATTCACCGCATTCGGCGCAGTATTCGGCGCAGCATTCACGATAACGGTGACGGTTGCCGTTGCTGTGCCGCCGTTGCCATCTTCAATCGTGATGCTAAATGTATCTGTTCCAGCAAAATTGAGCGCAGGTGTATAGACCACTTGCCCGGCGACAATCGCCACTGTGCCATTTGCGCCTTGTGTGGTGCTGGCAATCGCCAAGGTATCGCCTTCAACATCGGTATCATTGGCAAGCACGTTAATCGTCACTGAATTACCCGCCGTGACTGTGCCAGAATCGGCATTTGCCACTGGGTCATCGTTCACCGGGTCAATCGTGATATTAACCGTTGCCGTGTCCGTGCCGCCGTTGCCATCACTAATCGTATAGGTGAATGTGCTGGTACCGCTGAAATTGGCGGGCGGCGCAAATTGAATTTGATTGCCCACAATCGTCGCCGTGCCGTTGGAAGGCGTGGACACATTGGTAATCGTCAACGGATGATTATCGGCATCGCTGTCATTCGCCAGCACGCTAATCAGCGTTACAACATCTTCATCAATCGTGAGCGTATCATTGCTGGCAGCGGGAGGCGTATTGGGCAGCGGATTCACTGTGACCGTGACCGTGCCAATCGTTGTGCCACCATTGCCATCGTCCGCCGTGTAGGTGAACGTGTCTGTGCCGACAAAATTGGCATTGGGCGTGTAACGGGCTTGTCCCGCGATAATCGCCACTGTGCCATTTGCACCGGGTGTAACGCTACCAATCGTCAGCGTATCGCCATCAGCATCGCTATCATTCGCCAACACATTGATAGTGACAGCCGCATTAACCAGCGTCGTAGCAGTATCATTTGTCACAGTGGGCGCATCATTCACTGCCGTCACCGTAACCGTGACAGTGGCATTATCCGTGCCGCCACGCCCATCGCTAATCGTATAGGTGAAAGCGCGTGTGCCGCTGAAATTGCTGGTCGGGATAAATTGAATTTGGTTGCCAATAACGGTAACAGTACCGCCGCTGATAGGTTGTGTAACCGTCGTGATATTCAAAATATCGTTATCAGCGTCGGTATCATTCACCAACACATCAATCAAAATGGTGGTGTCTTCCGGCGTAGAAGCCGTATCATTGGCGGCAACAGGCGCACTGTTCGGTATCGGGTTCACCGTGACCGTAACGGTGGAGGTGCTTAAGCCGCCATTGCCATCGCTGATTGTGACCGTAAAGGTGTCTGTGCCAACGAAACCTGCATTGGGCGTATAGACCACTTGCCCAGCAACAATCGCCACTGTGCCACTCGCGCCTTGCGTGGTGCTATCAATCGTCAGTGGGTCATTTTCAACATCGCTATCATTCGCCAAGACATTGATAGTGACTGCGCTGCCCGCCAATGTGCCTGCAATATCGTTGCCAACCGTCGGGGCATCGTTCACGGCATTCACGGTCACGGCAACTGTCGCCGTATCCGTGCCGCCGTTGCCATCTTCAATCGTATAGGTGATGGTGGCTGCGCCGTTGAAATTGGCATTGGGCGTGAACTGCACTTGTCCAGCAACAATAGTGGCTGTGCCGTTAGTAGCAGTGGCGTTCACAATCGTCAACACATCGCCATCGGCATCAATGTCATTTGCCAGCACATTCACCAAAACAAGCGTATCTTCATTGGTTGTGGCAATATCGTTATTCGCTACTGGCACATCGTTCACGCTAGTAATCGTCACATTGACCGTTGCCGTTGCTGTGCCGCCGTTGCCATCGCTAATCGTATATGTGAATGAATCGCTGCCGAAGAAATGGGCATTCGGCACATAATTGATTTGCGTGCCATTAATGGTCGCTGTGCCATTGGTGGCGGATGTAACCGTAGTAATCGTCAGCGTATCCCCATCGAGGTCGCTATCATTGCCCAAGACGCTAATCGTCGCCAAAGCATCTTCGGCAATCGTTGCAAAATTGTTATTGGCAACCGGAACATCATTGATGGGGTTCACGGTCACGGTGACAGTCGCGGTATCCGTACCGCCGTTGCCATCCGTAATCGTGTAATCAAACGTCGTTGTGCCGTTGAAATTGGCATCCGGCGTGAAAGTGACCGTTGTGCCATTGTGCGTGACCGTGCCATTGGCGGGTTGCGTCACATTGGTGATGGTCAGCGGGTCGTTATTGCCATCAGTATCATTCGCCAAAACAGTGAAGGTAGCGGCAGTGTCTTCGTCAGTCACCACAGCATCATTCACAGCATTGGGTGCGATATTGGGCGCGGCAGTCACGGTGACGGTAATGGTCGCGGTAGCCGTACCACCGTTGCCATCGGTAATCGTGTAATTGAACGAAGTTGTCCCCAAGAAACCATTGGCAGGCGTGAAGGTGAATGTATTGCCTGTGCGCGTGACATTGCCATTTGCTGGCTGCGTGAAGCTGGCAATATTGAGTGTGTCAGCGTCAATATCGGTATCGTTGGGCAGCGGCACAATCGCCACCGCAGTATTTTCAATTGTGCCAGCAATATCAGCATTGGCAACCGGAGCATCATTCACCGGAGTTACCGTGACGTTGACTGTTGCTGTGTCAGTTTCGCCATTGCCATCGGTAATCGTATAGGTAAACGAGTCTGTGCCGTTGAAATTGGCATCTGGCACATAATCAATCTGCGTGCCGTTAATCGTCACCGTGCCGTTAGTACCTTGCGTGACCGTCGTAATGGACAGCGTATTGCCATCCGGGTCGGTATCATTCGCCAGAACATTAATCGTCGCTGTGCCATCTTCGGCAACCGTCGCCGTATCATTGACCGCATCGGGGGCATCATTGGCGGGTGTAATCGTCACTGTGACCGTCGCAATATCTGTGCCGCCGTTGCCATCTGCGGCAGTATAAGTGAAGGTGGCAGTGCCGTTTGCATTGGCATTGGGCGTAAACGTGACCGTTGTTCCGGTAAATGTTACCGTGCCGTTGGCGGGCTGCGTGACAGCAGTGATATTTAAAGTATCGCCATCACCATCGGTATCGTTCAGCAAAACGCTTAATGTGATGGGTGTATCTTCCGGCGTTGTCCCAGTATCGTTCACAGCATTGGGCGCTTCATTCACCGAATTGACTGTAATCGTCACAGTAGCGGTATCTGTGCCGCCATTGCCATCGCTGACCGTGTAGGTGAGGGTGGCTGTGCCGTTAAAATTGGTGTTCGGCGTGTATTGAATCTGATTGCCAACCAACACGGCTGTACCGTTGGTCACGCCGCTGACATTCGTTACGGACAAGACATCGTTATCTGGGTCAGTATCGTTGGGCAAAACACTGAATGTCACCGGAACATTTTCATCCGTCGTGGCAGTATCGTTATTCGCTACGGGCGCATCGTTCAAATTGCTGACCGTGACCGTCACTGTGCCGACGGTGTTGCCACCATTGCCATCGCTGGCAGTGTAGGTGAAGGTGTCTGTACCAACAAAATTGAGATTTGGCGTATATTGAACTTCGCCCGCCACAATCGTAACCGTGCCATTCACGCCTTGCGTTACCGCGCCAATAGTCAGCGTATTGCCTTCAGCGTCGGTATCGTTATCCAACACATCAATCAAAACAGGCGTTTCTTCCTGCGTGGTGGCAGTGTCATTCACCACCACTGGCACATCATTGACCGGAGTCACTGTGACATTGACTGTGCCAACTGAAGTACCGCCGTTACCATCACTAATCGTATAGGTGAACGCGGCGGGTCCAACATAGTTCAAATTCGGGACAAAAGTGACATTGGTGCCGGTGAAACTGGTTGTGCCATTCGGGCTGCTGCCCACACCGATAACAGTCAGCGTTTCGCCAGTATCTACCGTTGTATCATTCGTCAGCACATTCACTGTGACGGCATTATCTTCCAGCGTGGTCGCCGTATCATTCACCGCAACGGGCGGGTCATTGACAGGTGTCACCGTAATAGTCACGGTTGCCGGGGTGAGGCTATTCGCGTTACTGCTATCCCGCGCAACGTAGGTAAACGTGGCTGTTCCCGTAAAATTCGGATTGGGCGTATAGCGAATTTGTCCACTTTCAAGCACTGCTGTGCCGTTGGTGGCGGCAGTGGTGACGATATTGACAATCGTCAGAACGGCGCTATCAACATCGGTATCATTCGCCAACACATTAACCAACACGGAGGTATCTTCTGGCGTGCCAGCACTATCATTATTCGCTACTGGGCGATCATTCTGTGAAACCACCGTCACAAAGACCGTCGCCGTTGCTGTGCCACCGTTGCCATCGCTAATCGTATAGGTGTAACTATCCGTGCCGAAGAAATTGGGATTCGGCTGATAGCGCGTGCGCGTATTGCCATTGGTGCGCGTGACCGTGCCATTTGCGCCATTGGTCGTTGCGGTAATTGTTAGGGTGTTGCCATCGGGGTCACTATCGTTCAGCAGCACTTGGGTTGTGATTGCAGTATCTTCATTCGTCGAGACCGTGTTATTGACCGCAATCGGCGCATCATTCACATTCGTCACGGTGATGGTGACCGTAGCAGTATCGGTTGCGCCGTTGCTATCCTGAATCGTGTAGTTGAAAGTATTTGTGCCGAAGAAATTCAGATTCGGCGTATAGCGCAGTTGCCCGCTATCCAAAACAACTGTGCCATTGGCGGGCTGCGTGAAGGTCGTCAGCGTAACGGGTCCTTCAACATCAGTATCATTCGCCAAGACATTAATCAAAACAGGCGTTTCTTCAACTGTGGTGACGGCATCATTCACCGCATCGGGCAAATCGTTAATTGAAACCACCGTCACCGTGACTGTCGCTGTATCGGTGCCGCCGTTGCCATCGCTAATCGTATAATCAAACGTGACGACACCCGAATAATTCGCTGGTGGCGTGTATTGAATTTGCCCGGCGACAATCGTCGCTGTGCCTGTTCCCGGCGCAGGTTGGGTCAAGCCCGTAATCGTCAGGGTATCGCCATCACTATCGGTATCATTGGCACGCACGGGTATCGTGATGGCGGTATCTTCATTGGTGCTAACCGCATCATTGACTGCATTCGGCACATCGTTCACACCAATCACCGTGACCGTCACTGTAGCGGTGGCGGTAGCGCCATTGCTATCGGTAATCGTGTAGGTGAAAGTGTTGACATTGTTAAAACCCGCATTGGGCGTATACCGAACCTGCGTACCACCATTGATAATCGTGACTGTACCATTGGCGGGCGGCGTCACGCTGGTAATGGTGACAGCGCCTTCTACATCACTATCGTTCACCAGCACGCTAATATCCAGCGGCGTATCTTCTGCACCTGTGGCAGTATCATTCACAGCAACCGGCAAATCATTGACCGCAGTCACATTCACTGTGACAGTTGCTGTATCTGTGCCGCCGTTGCCATCGCTAATTGTGTAATCAAACGTTGCCGAGCCGCTGAAATTGGCAGGCGGCGTATACACAATTTGTCCGGCGTTAATCGTCGCTGTGCCATTGGTAGGCAGCGTAACATTGGTAATCGTCAACACATCGCCATCAGCGTCGGTGTCGTTGGCACGCACTGGAATGGTGATTGCCGTATCTTCGGGCGTGGTGCGCGTATCATTTACAGCATCGGGTATGTCATTCACCGGATTCACCGTGACATTCACAGTCCCAATTGCTGTCGCACCATTGCTATCCTGAATGGTGTAGGTGAAGGTATTCGTGCCGCTGAAATTGGCATTCGGTGTGTAACGCAGTTGCCCGCTATCCAACACGACCGTGCCGTTGATAGGCTGTGTGAAGGTCGTAATTGTGACCGCGCCTTCAACATCACTATCATTCGCCAAGACATCCACCAAAACAGCCGTTTCTTCATTGGTGACCGCCGTATCATTCAGCGCAACGGGTAAATCATTGACCGCAGTCACATTCACCGTGACCGTTGCTGTATCCGTGCCACCGTTGCCATCGCTAATTGTGTAATCAAATGTCGCTGTCCCGCTGAAATTGGCAGACGGCGTGTATTGAATTTGCCCGGCGACAATCGTCGCTGTGCCGTTAGTCGGTATCGTGACACCAATAATCGTCAGCACATCGCCATCAGCATCGGTGTCATTGGTACGCACTGGAATGGTGATTGCCGTATCTTCGGGCGTGGTGCGTGTATCATTTACAGCATCGGGTATGTCATTCACATTGGTGACATTGATGGTCACAGTGGCAGTATCCGTGCCACCATTGCCATCGTTAATCGTATAGGTGAAAGTGGTTGACCCACTGAAATTGGCTGGCGGCGTATAACGCACATCTTGACCCGCGTTGATAATCGTGACTGTGCCTTGACCCACCGGAGGCTGTGTAATGGCAGTAACGGTCAGCGTATTGCCTTCAACATCGGTATCATTGGTACGCACATCAATATCAATCGCAGTTTCTTCGGGCGTGGTGCGTGCATCATTCACGGCATCCGGCCCGTCATTCACTTGATTAACCGTAATCGTAAGTGTCGCCGTATCCGTACCGCCGTTACCATCGCTGACGGTATAAATCACCGTGCCTGTGCCGACAAAATTGGCATCCGGCGTAAACTGAATTTGGTTGCCAACAATCGTTGCAGTGCCATTGAGGACAGTGTTAATTGCAGAAATTGTGAGCGTATCCCCATCAGGGTCAGTATCATTGGCAATCACATTGACCGTAACGGCAGTATCTTCATTGGTGATGGCAGTATCATTCACGCCGTTGGGCGCATCATTGATATTGTCCACTGTGACGGTTACGGTTGCTGTATCCGTGCCACCGTTGCCATCGCTAATTGTATAGGTGAAGGTCGTCGTGCCGAAGAAATTGGTCGGCGGCGTATAGCGCACATCCAAACCACCATTGATAATCGTGACTGCACCCTGACCCACTGGAGGCTGTGTGACGACAGTAACGGTCAGCGGGTCATTTTCGGCATCGGTGTCATTGCCACGCACATTAATATCAACAGCCGTTTCTTCTGGCGTTGTGGCAGTATCGGCATTGGCGATGGGGGCATCTGGCACAGGATTGACCGTGACAGTCACAGTTGCCGTCGCCGTGATGCCCTGACCATCAATAATCGTATAGGTGAAAGTATCCGTACCGTTGAAATTAGCAGCGGGCGTATAACGAATTTGTGTGCCAATAATTTGGGCAGTGCCATTGGTAGGCGGGCTAACATCAAGAATATTGAGCGTTTCGTTATCTACATCATTCGCCAATACATTGATGTTGACCAACGTATCTTCATTCGTGGTTGCGACATCATTATTCGCTACTGGCACTTGGTTAAACACCACTTGCAGCGTAGCATTTGCTGTGACGGTGTTAAAGGTATAGCTGGTCATGTTCAGGGAACCCGGCACTTCCACGCCATCCACAATCACCCGTTCAACACGCTGGTTGACGCCGGGCGTAAAGGTAAAAGTGCGGTCATCATAGCGGGCTACCGTGACGATGCCAGAAGGCGAAATTGTGCCTGTGCCAACGGTGCTAGTGGTGATGGTATGAGCAACCGACGCCGTTTCTTGAATGCAAAAACTACTATAGGCGCTGTTGAAAGGTAATAGACTGTTGCGATGGGTGGCATAAATGCCCGCAAAACTGACGACACCAGCAGCATCCGGTAATGTTACGCCGTTGATGAGACTGGCTGGAATGGGGCGGGTTGTCAGGATAGTCAGTGCGCCACCGTTAAGCCGATAGCGCGGAGTCACGGTGCGGTTCACGGGGTCAATTAACAAACTGAGTGTCACGCGGTCTGTCGAGGATAAAGTTGCCGCTAATGCCGTGCTGAATTCAGTCGTTGCTCCGGCAATTTCAATCGCCAGCACAATCCGTTCAATGCCGCTGCCTTGCCCGGCAACCATCAAACGGACATGATTATCTTCGTTATTGCCGAACCACAAGCCCGCTTGCTGCACAAAACTCGCACCAAGATCAACATTGGTGACGGTGGCTTCTACAACGGTAACGGCATCTAAATTCACGCCCGCACCGAGCGCGTTCACTTGGCTGTTGGCAGTCAAATTTTGCGATCCAGACGTGGTTTGTATCCCCAAACTGCCATTGCTAATGCTCAGTTGTCCCGGTTCAAACCCCGGCACTTGCGAGTTAGTCGGTATGGTATACGGCGTGACATTAATGCTCGGCGGGTCTGCCATCGTAAAGCCCGTATCCGCTAAACCACCTGCGCCGCCGTTAAATGCCAAGCAATAAGGCGCAGCAGGCGTCACTGCCACAGGTATGGTTGCACACGGTTGGGTTGAATAAGGCATACATACTGCCATCACCGTGCGGAAGGTAATTTGCACATCAGTATCGGCGCTAATATTGGTCAGTTGATATTGATTTGTGCCAATCGGCGTCAGTGGTACACCATTCGCCAAAACTGTATTCACCACATAACCGGGGTTAGGTGTCAGCGTAAATGGCAAATTATTGCCTACTGTCACTGTCTGGCTAGGCGGTTGGTTGACCGTGCCATTGCCATCCGTCGTAAAGGTAACGGTGCGCGTTCCGACCGGAATAAAGGTAATATCTACAGCAGTATCTACCAGAATATTATCAAGTTGATATTGTCCGGGCGAGATAGGCGCTAATGGCACGCCGTTGGCAGTTACAGTACTAATCGCAAATCCCGAATCGGGGGTAATCGTAAATGGCAAATCAGCGTTGTAATCTACGATGGTATTGGCTGGCAGGGTGGTCGTTCCCCCTGCACCAATGGTACGTGTTACGTTCAGTTGTGGGCGCGGCACAGCCGTCACATCAGCCGTATCGGTATCCGTGACTACAGGCAAGCCTGCGGGTGTTCCGCTGGCAGTCGCCGTATGAACAAAGCTACCACCCACCCCGGCAACTGAACAGTTATAGGT
Source organism: Anaerolineae bacterium (assembly GCA_022842885.1). Classification (GTDB taxonomy): domain Bacteria; phylum Chloroflexota; class Anaerolineae; order Aggregatilineales; family Phototrophicaceae; genus JALHOR01. The sequence continues at coordinate 42,225 of JALHOR010000031.1, read as the reverse complement.
GATGGTTTGTCCCATTATCAGCGTGCCAATCGTGCGGCTGCATCCCGGCAGATTGGATGCGACATTCACATTATCCAGTTGGATGAGACCGTTATTGGTCACAGTCACGGTAAAATTGGCTGTGTCGCCAATATACAGTGGTTGGGTATCCGGCGAAATATCAATGTTGATAGCCGACCCATCAATCTGGTCATTGCTGACGGTGCAGGTGATATTTTGTCCAGCACCTAATGTAATATTCAGGCTGTTGCCACTGGTGGTAAAAGTGCCGCCGACGCAAGTGGCATTATCCAAGACCCAACCCGCCGCGGCTTGTTCAGTGATGGTATAAGTGCCTGCCGGAACATTGTTGAATGTTTGGCTGTTGGTGGCACCCGGCACACTTTGAATATGAATATAGTTAATTTTGGTATTCGTGCCGCCAACGGCATCTACCACCAAGCGTCCATCTGTGACGAACACAGTGGTGCTGCCCGTTCTGAATTGATTAGCAACGTTATTCACCGTAAAGGGGGCAATCACACTGATGCCGTTGACGTTAATGACATGCGTGCTAGTCGTCGCCAACAAATCCCCGACGGAGACGGTAACGGTATAGGCACCATTGGGCAAGTTATCGTAAATCCAAGCGCCATTGATGGGAGTATTGCCCATAGCGGCGCTTGGATCTTGCATTTCAATAAATGTTCCCGTCGCAGTTGGAGCGCGGGAAATCGCATTTGTGCCTAAATCCAATGGCTCTGGACTGGCATCAAACCGTGATGTTTCTGTCACCCAGCCGGCACCCCCAAAACTGAAAGCGTTGCCGCTGTTATTGGTGTAGCCGCCCACCACTATATTAGAGGGACCAAAATTGATTTGTAAATTAATTGGTGCCGGTGGTGCTGCCCCATCATCGGATAGTTGGAACGTCCCCAAACCACCCGTAAATGTGAAAGATGCCGGGTCATCGGGGTCAGCATCTTTAGCAATGGTAATCGTGCCAGTAGTAACAGCATCGTAAAATTGGGTGGTCTCTGAATCCGATACGGTATTGCTATTGTTGGTCACGCTGGCTTGGTTGGTCACAGTGCCGGGGAGTGTCTGCTGTACCACAACCGCCACCGCCGCTGTGGTCAACGCCGGAATATTATTCAGTGTGCAGGTAATCGTGCCACTGCTGTGCGAACAAGTACCATAACCCGAAGTTGCCGAAATAAAGGTCATTCCGGCGGGCAGCGTATCCACGACTGTGCTGGTAAGCGCCTGCACCGTGCTAATATTATTCACGCGAATGACATAAGTAAAATTGGTGTTGATGGGCGCAAGTGCGGCTGCCCCGGTTTTTTCAATCGTCAGCGTTGGAATGGGAATAACATTGCTCGGTGCAATCCCCGTAACTAAATAGAGATTATCATTAAAATCGCAGTTGGTTGCCGGACCTGTGCCGCAGCCAAAATCCACATAATCTTGCAATACCAAATAGGTTCCCGGAATCGTTTGTCCTGCTGGGTTTGTAACCGGGAATAAACGCACCCCATTATAGTTGCAGTTAGGCAAGCCTTCGCAGCGGTTAGTACTGTAACCGGCGACCCGAATTTCAAAACTCGGTGAAGTCGGTTGAATCATCACTTCGCCAGGACCCGTACCACTATACCCCGGTGGCAATGCCGATTGGCAATAGGTTGGTTTGTGCGCGATACCGCCCCCACCGGGTCCCGTTATTTGGAAGCCCGCTGTTTGCCCAAACGGCACACTGCACCCATGATACGCCGCTAACTGCCGAGCATACACTTGGGGACTGCCATCGCCTTGCCAATAAAACGACATAGCTTCATCGGCAACTGGCGTAAATTGCGAGGTCAACACAGATGGAATATTTGTGCCTAGCCCAAAGGCTTGCCAAATATCACTCCTAGTAGGTTCAAAATTACCTTCCGGTTGAGTTTGCCACAATCCGCGCAACTGAATAGTACTGGTTGGATTGGTGGGGTCGCTGGAATTAATTGTTAATGTTGCCGTTCGTAGTTTTTGCGGAATTACCAACAAGCTACGAGTATCCACAAACCGCACTTGCAAATCATAAAAACTGCCCGGCTGGATGGTGAATGCCGTTTCGCTATTGGGCAAGATAAACGCTGCCGGAACGCTGATATTCAATCCAGTAATATCCAGCGGCGTTGTTCCATCATTATGAATGCGTAATGTGGTCGTATCTTTAAACTGGTGCATTATCACTCCGCCCTGAATACGCCCCATCGTCAGCCACGTATTCAGGTAATCCAATTGCGGAATATTCAGCGTGTTGAGCGTTGACCAATCGCGGTTTTCAAACCGGATGCCGCCGCTGCCCACTGCTGCCAGCTTCACATTATTGGCGACAAATACAATATCGTTATAATCGTAACCGTTGGTATTTTCTTCATAAGCGATGATATACGAATTGGGAATGACAACGCCCGCCGCTGTTTTATTGGGATAAATGCGAACCTGATGCGGAATCGCCCCCACAAAACTGTTTTGGCTATCTTGCTGCGATGTGATGCGATTGTTCCACATCTGATGCCGCCATTGGGCATACAACGCGAAGCGCGTGCCGTCGCCGGGGTCAAAACTCAGTGTGCCATTGATCGCTGGCGAAATCGTCTGGGTACTGCCATTAACACCAAATAACGGTGTGCGGGCATTCACATTGCCTTCCAAATGCCAACCCACATCCACAAAATTCGGGAAGCCTGATGTTCCCATGCTTAAGCCATAATATGCCAGCGGTTCAATCGTGATATTGCCGGGACCCGCTTTTTCAAACGCTTGAATGCGAATTTCTTCGCCCAAGAAAGTCGCCCGCGCAAGATTGACATCGCTGTTGATGGTGGTGGTACTGGCATTATCATCGCCCACCGTGACCGGGATATTGCGCCCCTGCAAGATGCGTTGTAACGACGGTTCGTTGCTGCCGCCATTACCCGCTGTCCCAATTCCGCGCACTTCCACTTGGGTTGTAGGCGTTGTCGTATCGCTGCTGGTGATAGTGACAGCCCCAGAGAACACATTCACCCCGGCTGGTGCTGCCGCCGGATTAAAGCGCACGGTCATCGTGGCTTGCCCACCCGGAAGAATCACCGTACCATCGGCAATATCAGCCAAAATGCTGAACACCCCCGAAACCGTGGTGGTATTAATCGTCAACGGGTCAGCACCGGTATTGCGAACTGTGATAGTTTGCGTTGCGCTGTTCGTGCCAGCGGGTGTTGAAAAATACAAAATCGTTGGGGTCACTTCAATCGTTCCCAACGCTTGGGCAGGCAACAACCAACCCATTATCAACACAACCGCTAATACAAACCGCAGCGATGATTTAAGAGTATAGAGGTGATGGTTTAGCTTTTGAGCCAACACAGTGCCTCGCAAAGTATCTGGAATGAGCAAAGGAAACATAACACACAATTACTGGTAGTTTAAGTATCGCAAAAATTGCCTTACATAAGCCTAACAATGACAACACAAATGCATTAATTTATCATTGATAATCGCAATAATCATAATTAAATTGGGGGTTTTAAGGTTTGATTATAGTTACAAACCTTACGCTTTTGTCAGGATAGCTAAAATTTTTAGGGTTTTGCAAGGTTTTAAACAAGTTTGATGTTAGCTTATAGAATTGTTTGTGTATAACTAATAATTACCTAGATACCATTCATTACAATTCCATAAATATTTTTAGGAGGACTGGGCTGCAACTTTTGCAGGGTGATTGCGTATTGGGTCAAGAATGCAACAGTTATCAGCTTCGTTCTAACATCATCAAAGCCGTAAGATAACGCTGTATTATTCATTATAGACATAATGCTGACTGCAACGGAAGGTTGATCTTTCATGACTATCAAAATGAAAAATTCGGAATATGCCGAGCGAGCCGATTTTGGCACACGCTTTTTCGCCCTGTTGATTGACGGGTTTATCTTGGGGCTGATTACGGGATTGTTATTCGGTGTTGGGCGCGAAGTGGGCGGGGGTATCGGTTTTATCGTCAATTTTCTCTACAATTGGTATTTCTGGACGCGCCAAGATGGGCAAACACCGGGCAAACGCATGTTAGGCATTCGTGTCGTGCGGATGGATGGAATGCCTATTCGTGATGTGGATGCTGCCATTCGGTTTGCCGGTTACTTGCTGAACAATTTCTTTTTCATCGGCTGGCTGTGGGCGCTGATTGATAAAGATAATCGCGGTTGGCACGATTTGCTGGCGGGAACAAAAGTCGTCAAAGCGTAACACAATGCTGGCTACGGGCATGGTTTATATCCCATGCCCACACAATTTTACGCCAACATATCCAACACAATGCCTGACCAGCTATGTGGGAAAGAGCCGAAGCCTTGCCCGGTATGCGGGTTAAAATATTCATGGAAGCCTTGTTTTTCGGCTAATGCCAATGATTTTTCGGCAAGGTGTTGAGCTTGGGCAGTGTAGCCATAACGCAATAAGCCCTTCCAGATGAGCCAATTGACATTCAGCCACACATTGCCCCGCCAATAACGATCGCCAGCGAATAACGGTGTATCGGTTGGGCTAGTTGGTATCGGGTATTCCGGTTGAAACTGTGCCATTTCCAAGCGGGCTACCAATTGCTGTGCCTGTTTCGGCGTAGCACACCCGCCAAACAACACCACAAATTCGCTGGCGCTAGCAACAGCGATGCGTTGTTCAGCCCGCCCGGACAAATCAAATACTTGCCCATCGTGACTCATCTTGGTTTGCACTGCCAGTTGGGTAGCAGCCGCTTTTTGTCGCCATTTTTGGGCATCGGCTGGTTTTCCCAATTGGTCGGCAATCCACGCTAAACTTTCTAAATCAGCGGCGCGGATAGCATTAAAATCCGCCACTTCCACATGAAATAAACCAGCATCACCCAAGCGTTCAGCATCACAGTCATATTTTATCAACTGTGCCACAAGTTTTTTACGCGCTTCGCGGGCGTCGTCATCGCTAGGATTGGCGCTTAAGTGCATAGCCGCATCCCAGCGCGGCGATGAATCCCAACCCGATTCCCACGGATGAATCAAACTCACGAGATGGTCTTGGTCAGGGTCACGGCGGCGGTCAAACCACAAGTGATATAAACATATCGGGGAATACAACTCATCCAACAACGCCCTATCTTGCGTTTTTTCATAGACCAACTGCGCTGCCACCGCGATTAAGGGCGGTTGGGTGATAATGCTGTACCCATCCTCACCCCACAATTCCAGCCCGCCGCCACGCCAATAGGTCATATGTGGAATCATGCCCGCATCTTTGCCCATACTCACTTGCGAAGCAACCACACTGAATAATTCGTCGCGTGCCATTGCAGCATCAAAATGGCGATAAATCATGGCATGAAAACACGAATCCCACAGCCATTGCTGTTCATAACGCGACGGTGCCGGGCGCGTATACCGATAGGTGCCGACTGGCACTTGATTCGCGGTCATCAGTGCTTGCACGCGCTTCAGCCACATCTCATGCAACTCTGCCATGAAATATTATCCTTAATACCTGTGCTTAATTTTTACCAGCATAACACAACGGTTAGCGGTGCGTATAGACCAACGTATTTGGGTGGGCATTTGCCCACGCAAACCAAAAATGTGGGAAACAAGTGGCTTGGACTAATGCCTTACCTTTTAAAGTTCCGGTGATGGCGTTACCAAAAATATTCCATGTGCTGCCTGTTTCTTTATCCATGATAGTCCCGTTAGCGTGATAAAAGGTCAGCGTTTGCCCTTCTAAATCTCGATAAAACAAGACTGCCATGCCCACATCTCGCGAATAACTCAGGCTGTAATGGTCAAGGACGCTGGCTGCGCCGGGCTGCCAAAATGCCACCACAGGCATCTCCTTAACAACATCATTGACTACCTGCTGTTGCGCCAATAACCCAAACGGATACGCGACAGGCTGCTCATTGATGACTGCTGCTAAGACGCGCTCCATCGCGGGTAAGCGCGTATCTGCGGCTGTTTCATAAAAAAATGGCTCAGAACGGCTGTCATACCCGATAAAATCTTCAAACAATGTGCCATACATCATCCACGGTTGTTCAGCATCGCCAATTAACACTTCGCCATCGGGATAAAATTCGGCAAACACGGCTAAATTGACGACTTTGGCGGGGATAATATCGAGCATTGTACCGGCATACACACCCATGATGGCTTTGCCAGTGAATTGCTGCCACCAACTTTCTGTCTCTTTGTCCCACATGATAAAGCCGCTGTGACGCACTTTGCCCGATACCCCAAAATTCAACACGCGATTTTCGACGGTGCGTGAATACACGATAGCACTGTTACACATCGGGCAATAAGTCACCGCAATCGGCACCCCTTGGAAAGTATCATTAACCACCTCATGATACAGCAGCACTGCCAGCGGATATGCCCGCATTTTGCCAGCGATTTCCACCACCATCAGTGGCGATTCGGGTGATAACCAGGCAATATTATGTGGTGCGGCAAACAACGGCGCATGAATTGCCATCACTTCATCGCGTTCTGCCACCGTAATAATTTCTTCAAGCTGCATCTCGCGTTTTTCCATATCGGTGTGCCAGCCCGACATTGAAAGTACCCGCTGCCCCAATACCACAATGCCCGCACCCAGAAAGACGCCGGTCATCGCCAAGATAAATACCATATCCGAATGTTGGGATAAAAACTTACGCACGCTGGTTGCCTATGGTCAATGCTATTGCAGGATGTCTTGCTAAACCTAGTTGGTAACACAATTCAACAAAATAATCAGGTCGTGTGTAGGGGCGACCCTACGTGGTCGCCCTATGGGAGCGCACCTAGGCGCTCCCCTACAGTTGCCGAATTTAATTTTTCACTTGCATCTATATATGAACAAACATGTTTCCATACGCCCTTACCGAACATCTTCCCAATGTTATTCCGCAGCATACACCAACGTATCAGGGTAAAATGCCGCCCACGCAAACCAGAAATGCGGCGCAGCTACCCACTGGCGCAGCGTTGTTCCAGCGAGTTCGCCTTCTATGGCTTGCCCAAATAAGTTCCAAGTGCTGTTGGTTTGCTCATCGGTGATTTTACCATCGTTGTTTAAAATGAATGTAAGTATTTCGCCGTTGGCTTCGGCGCTATAGAGTGCCACTGTGCCAATCTCGCGGGAGTTATCAATCGTCGTCTTATCCAACGCGCTGACGACGCCCGGTTGCCAGAATGCGACAACCGCTACATTTTCAACCATATCGTTAATGACTTGTTTTTCTTGCAGCACATCAAATGGATAAGCAATGGCTGTATCACCAATCACCCCTGCCAAAACATGGGTCATGGCGGGCAAGCGGTCATCGGGGTCAGCATTAAAGAGCCACGGTTGCGGCAACGAATCATAGCCGACATAGGGATTTTGCCCATAAGACCGTGAATAATTCGTGGGAATTGCCATCACTTGTCCATCGGGATATTGTGCCGCAAATTGCCCAAACCCAATCACCCGCGATGGAATGACATCCAATAAAGTTCCGGTATAAAAGCCAACGATGCCTTCCCCAGTGAACTGCTGCCACCAACTTTCGGTCTGACGGTCATACATCACCATATCGCTGTTGCGTAAATTGCCCGATACGCCAAATTCCAGCGTTATGTCATTCACGCGGCGATCAAACACGATGCTGCTGTTACACAACGGGCAGAACGTCACTGAAACGGGAATATCGGCAATCACATCATTAGCGATTTCATGCCACATCAAAATGGCTTGGGGATATGCCCGCGCTTCGCCTGCAATTTCGACAGCAATCACAGGCGATTGTGCTACTAACCACTCGGCGGCTTCCTCAACGGTTTGCATCTCCGGGTCGGTCAATGCCGGAATGCCATCTTTGCCGGGACCGCCACTCATAATTTCGTTCAAACTCACGGATGCCGTACAAAAATCGGTTTTCCAAGTATCTTGCACATAAGACGGTGTGCAGCTTTGGGTCGGGGTGACATCTTGTGCAAAAACACTGTTGATGCCCAATAAAACACCCACGATGAGCAAGCCTAACACTACTTTACGGCGCATAATCGCTCCTTGGGTATAAAACCATCACGATTTTGATAAAGAGACTCTGCCAATGATAGGATAAGGAGAGGTTCTTACAAGTGGGTTACAAAAAACAGGCTCAAAGGGGATTGCAAACGAAATAACCCGCATATCCTCAAAAACTATGCGGGCAAAGTTGGAAGTTTACACTGGCATCGCTTCTGGCTCATACATATCCACAAATTGACGATGATAAAGCTGGGCGTACACCCCATCTAGCGCCAATAAACTTTCGTGGTTGCCTTCTTCGATAATTTTGCCATGCTTCATCACGATAATGCGGTCAGCATCCCGAATCGTACTTAAGCGGTGCGCGATAATCAAACTCGTGCGATTATGCAGCACTTGTACCAACCCCTGCTGAATCAGCACTTCGGTTTCAGTATCAATATTGCTGGTGGCTTCGTCCAAAACCAAGACACTCTCCGGGCTGTGAATCAGCGCCCGCGCCAATGCCAATAACTGGCGCTGCCCATGCGATAAATTCGCACCGCCCGGCAGCAGCATATAATCATAATCCCCCGGCAAGCGTTCGATAAATGGCGCAGCACATGCCGTTTTAGCAGCGGCGACCATTTGTTCATGCGTCACGTTGGTGTCAAACAAGCGCAAATTATCGGCAATCGTGCCATTAAAACAGTAAGGATTTTGCGGCACAACCGTCACAAATCGCCGCAAATCAGCCGTACTTAAGTAACGAATATCCACGCCGCCCACCAAAATTTGCCCGCTATCCACATCATAATATCGCGCTAAAAGTTTCACGAGTGATGTTTTGCCCGCGCCCGTTGCCCCCACAATCGCCACTCGTTCACCGGGTTGGATGTGTAAATCTATGCCTTTCAAAACCGGATGCTCTGCCTCATAGCCAAACACGACGTTCTCAAATGTCACTGTGCTATCAAAATGCTCAATGGCAATCGGCTGTTCCGGCTCTTGAATTTCGGATTCGACCTGTAGCATTCGGGCAACACGCTCGCCTGCCGAAAATGCGGTTTGAATCTGCGCGAATTGTTCCGAAAGTTGCAGCACGGGTTCAAAACTGCGGCGGGTATAATCAATAAATGCAATCAACATGCCCAAAGTTGCCCAACCCGCCAAGACACCACTACCGCCGCCATACAGCACCAACGCCAGCCCAATGGTGGTGAGCATTTGCAGAATGGAGGCATAAAACGTATAAATATCGCGCAAATCAATATGCACTTCTAAATAACTATCATTCACTTTATCGAAGGCGCTGCGCGTCTGCATCTGCCGCCCGAACAATTGCACAATCAACATGCCGTTGAATTGCTCGTTCAAAAATGCCTGATATTCGCCGACGACTTTGTGAAAACGCATAGATGCAGCGCGGATTTTCTTGCGGAAATAGATACTCAATATCGTCATGATGGGCAGCATCGCCAAGCCAATCAGTGCCAAACGCCAATTGAGTGCGAACATGACAAGGATAATGCCCACCAATGTCAGCATATTGCTGGCAACCATGACGATGCTGGTACTCAGCAGTTCGGTCAGTGCCTCAATATCGTTGGACATGCGGGCAGTGATTTTGCCCACCGGCGTCAGGCTAAAGTAGCGCATATCTTGGCGAATAATATGCTCGAACAGCGTTTGACGCAGGTTCATCAGCGCATTTTGTCCGATGGTTTGCAACCAAAAAGTATAGGCAAAACGCAAGATAAAAATGGCGGCAATCGTGCCGATGTAGATTGCGCCAATCGGGACAAGTCCGTCTAGTTCACCTGCATTGATAGGTCCATCCACCGCCACTTTGATAAGATAAGGCAGCAGCAAGTTCAAGCCACTGACCAGCAGCAGCAAGACAAACACGCCCACCAACTGCGCTACATATGGCTTTAAAAAGCGCCACAACATCCAGAACAAATAACTATCGGTAATTTTGGTGCGCTGTGTTTGTTCCTGTTCGATGTCGTCCAGCAATCGGCGTCGGGATTTATCCAGCGATTTTGCCGCCGCAGGGGTACTCATGCCATTATCTCCTCAGCGTGGTGATTTGCATCTTCTTTCAATTCGCGCTCAACCATACGGGCGTACATGCCCTCCTGTGCGATTAAACTGGCGTGCGTGCCTTGTTCAATGATGCGCCCGTTATCCATGACGATGATAGTGTCGGCATCTTTCACTGTGGCGATGCGATGGGCGATGATGAGGCTGGTACGACTGCGAAGCACATCGCGTAAATCGTGCAGAATATCGGCGGCAGTTTGCGTATCCACGCTGGACAGAGCATCGTCCAACACTAGAATCGCCGGGTCATGGGCAACGGCACGGGCAATTGCCACGCGCTGTTTTTGCCCGCCCGATAGCATCACGCCTTTTTCGCCTACCATCGTATCCATGCCATCCGGCAACTGCGACAAATCGTTGCTCAAGCGCGAGATATGTACCGCCCGCATAATTTCTTCTTCGTCTAGGTGTGGTCTGCCCATACGCACATTTTCATGCAGCGGCAAACTGAAAAGAAACGTGTCTTGTGGCACATAGGCAATAGCTTGGCGTAAATCTTCCAGTTTGATGACGCGCACATCTCGCCCATCAATACAAATTTTGCCTTCTGCCGGATCCATGACTCGTGCCAGCAAACTAACCAATAATGTTTTGCCGCAGCCTGTAGGACCCACCACGCCAACGACTTTGCCCGCTGGAATATCCAGTGTGATATTGCGTAACAGATATTTATCTGCTGCTTTTAAGCTCACATTCTCGAAGCGAATATTGCCTTTAGGGTTGGTTAATGGCACGGAGGCATCGGTATCCCGAATTTCGGGGGTTTGCAGCAGCGGCGTGAGGCGTTTAATCGCACCGCGAGTTTGTTGAAACCGTTGGTAAATCGTGCCGATTTGCAGCAGCACGTTACTAATCATCGCCAGATACAACAAAAATTGCGTAAAATTGCCAATTGTAATTTGCCCACTCAGCGCCATTGAGCCGCCAAAAACGACAACAATGCCCGTCGTCAAATGGGCAATCATTTGGGGCAGCATCCCTACGGGTTCGTTGCGGCGTTTAAAATACAACCAGCGGCGGCGGTATTCGCGGTTTTCTTCATAAAATTTCTGGCTAACGTGGGTCTCGCGCCCAAAGGTCTTAATGGTCTGAATACCACTGCTGGCATCCTGCACCAATGCAGCCACAACCCCCGCTTGGTCTTGCACATCTTCCGATAATTTGATGAGCGCCAGCCCGGCACGCATCTGAAAATAGGTGCTGATTGCCAGCGTGATAAAGACCACCAACGTCAGCGGCAGGTTAATCATGCCCAATAATACGAATGTCACCACACAGCCCACCACTGAACTGCCGCCACGAGTGAACCCCAACGCCAGCAGGCGCCAAATCCATTCGAGGTCGCTGTGCATCCGCGAGATTAAATCACCCACAGGAAAACGCTGGTAAAACCCTTGGTCAAGTGTGACCATGTGGTGAAAGATGGTACGGCGTACATCATACTGCACGCCATATGCCACTAAGCCGCTGTAATGGCGCTGCCCAAAAAATGCTGCAACGGTGACTACAGCCAAACCAAGCAATAAAAAAACATCGCGGGTAATTTCGCCTAAATCAACGCCAGCACGAACATGGTCTACAATCACACCAATATAGTACGGTTCTAGGGCAAGAGTAATGCCGCCAACAGCACCATATACAAGCGATGCAAACACTGCAAAACGGTACTGCGTGATAAAACGCCCCAACCAGCGCATATTGGCTTCTGGCAAGGTAGAGGGGATAGGTATTTCGGCTGCCACGAGGTGTAAACTCCCTATATTCACTGTGAGCCGGAGATTTAGCATACCAAATGCGGCATAAGACCAGCTATAGCCAATTTTGAGGTATGGGTTGCAATAACTTCAGCACTGCCACCACACTAACCCCTGTATCCCGAATCATCGGCGGCTGCCCGCTGGTAATATGAATATGGGCGTTGGTGAGAAGCATGATGTATATCCTTGTCTCTATAAACTGCTCTATTTTAAGGCAATCCAATAGCGCCGCGTCAACACCTGCCGACCATTGTCTATTTTGTCTTGCAGGATGCCGTTGTTAGCTTCGATAATTTTTTGCGAGCCGATATTGTCATCATCACAAGTAATCAACACTCGGTCTAACTTAAGGGCGCGGGCATGGTCTAGCACCAACCGGCACATGAGCGTGCCATACCCCCGCTGGCGCATCGTTGGGCGCACTTCGTAGCCAATATGCCCGCCAAACAACCATAAGCTATCATTCAGATAATGCCGCAGGCTAATTCGCCCAATATATTCCTCACCCACAACAAACCAATATTCGGTTTGTGGCACGTAGCCGGCTTCGGGGTCAGTCTCTTTCGCCAATTGCATCGCCACATATTCATCAAAATTCGCCTCTAAATTTTCGTAATTCCACGCTGGATTTTTGCCTTCCGCATGGAATTCACGCACCGCTGCAATATAGCTGGTTTTATAATAGGTTGTTGGACGAATTAATGCTGGCACAGGCTGAATAAATTCAACACGATTGCCAAAGGGGTCACGAAATTCAAAACGGTCATACCCATGAATCGGCACTGAATCCGCCATTTGAACATTGTGCGCTAATAATTTTTCGCGCCACGCTGCCACATTTTCCACTTGATAGGCGATATGCGCTTTGGTCAGCGTGCGGTCAACACCCTCTTCGCTGCCAATATGAATCTGCATATCCCCCAACCGCACCCAGAAACCGCCACGCCCCTTAAGCGCATCCGGTTTTTCGATTTCCGACAAACCCAAGACACCGCAATAAAACGCCTGTGCCGCGTCTTCGGTATTTTTGGGAATGGTGATTTGTATATGATGAACGCGCTGGAGAGACATGGGATTCGCTTTCTAATACGAATTGCATACCGCTGATTCTAACCACAATATCTGCCAGAATAAACAAAAAAACCGATATTGGATGCAATATCGGCGTAAAAACCGCTGTTTTTATTATCAAACCGCTACAAGCAAATCGGGTTAGCGGATAATCGCAATGAACAATACAAACGGCACCATCAACAACAAGCCCATCGCACCAAACGCAGCCAACATCGTGATGACGGTTTTGCCCCAACTAAACTTATTCACAGCGCGTAATGCCATCGCCACCAGCAGCAGTTGATACAGATTCACCGCTAAGAAGAAAATCGGATTGCGGGTGGTTATCAGAACCAGCGTGCGAATGACCGAGAGGGGTGCAGCGGAAGCCGCATACGCATATTGAAAATGCTCATACGCGCCTTCGCCACCTGCATTGCGGGCAAAAAATTGTAAAAAGACGCTGCTCAGTAAAAAGACTAACGTTGTAATTGCCCCACTGACCACCGAAAACAACAGCAGTTGCGGCAGCAGTTCCCACCAACCGGTCGTGATGACGAACAAAATGCCCCCAATGAGATAGCTCGCCATGCCACTGATAAAAATCCAGCGGAAAGCGCGGCGATTGGTGGCGGCTGTATCTTGCAGAATGCGTTCAAACATCTCGGTTGTGGGGTTCGCTAAGACCATACCCCACACTTCATGCCAGCGATACAGGGCGACATGTTTGGATTTTTCTGGTTCGGGCATTTCATCGTGTTCTGGGTCGTGATAATCAGACATGGTGCCGCCTCTCCAATTTTCTCAAATGCTTTGTTTCATTGTAACGACTTTTTGCGCCTATTTTGTAAAACATCTGTAAATCATTGTGGACTGGACGGGTATTTATGGATTTAGCTGGCTAATTTGTGGCGAGGTGCAGCGTCCATCATTGCAACGCAACAGCGTTAAACGATTTTCGGCATCCGCAAAGAGCAATACATCATTGCCATCTTCATCGTAGGATTGCGCGATACTGCTGTCAGTAGCAATCTCTAGCCCCAGTGCGGTCATGCTCGGTTCTGTGCAGAGCGCATCATTACATAACACCACGTTCAGCGCGTTTTCTTCGGCAAAAAACAACATGGGCAACCCCAACGGCGAGAGCGTCAGCAGCGGGGGATTAATGAGAGTCGTCGGCGTTGCGATTGACACACTCACTGGATTTTTGCACGCAGAGGTATCGCACGCTGCCAAGTACAAGGCATTGTCGGTGCTATCACGATATGCCACGAAGGGAATATTTTGTTCATTGACGATAATGCTGAAAAAATCCCCGACTGAGCGCGTATTATCCAACACTCGTAACATCGGCGCTTCGCATAGCAGCGAATCGCACGCTAGTAAATTTAAGGCATTGGCAGCATCGCGGAAAGCAATGATAGGATTATCACGGTTATCCAGCATCATGGTCATCGCCGTGACCACACCCTGCGAAATTAATGTTACGCGCCGCGCTTGGCACAATTTATCGCCACAGTATACCAATTTGATGCCCGGCGCTTGCGAATCAAAATAACTCATAACCGGATAATCTACTGAGTCCAATGCCAAAAGCGGCAGACTGAATGAATGTGGCGGCAACAATCCATCTACGATAGTGCTGTTGAATGTTTCGCATAGGGGGTCATTGCACACCAGAAGATGTATCAATTTATCCTCAGTCGGATAAACCAAGACGGGATGTTCCAAGCGCGTCAATGCCAAGCGTGTTGTTTGCCGCGCATTGGAAAGAGCGATACCTGCCAACTGAATATCTGTCTGCGTTGTACAGTCAGGATTATCGCAGCGTATCAGCGTTAATTCTGGCACATCGGCAATAAAAATGGGGCGATTCAGGCTATCCAGCACGAATCCATCTGCCGAAAAACGACGCGGTTCACGGGCTGCAGCGGGCATTACCAGCAGCAAAAACAAGAGCAGCATAAACGATAATTGATAAAAACGAGACATGGTTCTTCCTTCGCGTTCTGGGTGGCTTTGTCGTTCATTTTAATATAAGCCAGAATCAAAAAGGGCAGGTGGTCGCCTGCCCTGTGGAATATCGCTGATTGGTCTACGCTGTGTAAATTAGTCGCCTGCGACCACTTCGGCAGTTGGCGCTAATTCAGCATCCAATTGTTGCAGCGTTTCTGCGTGTTCGTCCAGCCAATGGATGGCGCTCATCGCAGCACCTGTACCTTGCCCGACGGAGGTTGCCACCTGCCGCCAGATTTGGTCTTGAATTTCACCTGCGGCAAACACGCCCTCTACACTGGTACGGAAACGCTCATCGGTGATGATATAGCCTTCATCATTCAGCGCGATTTGTTTGCCAAAGACCGGGCTGTTCGGCACATGCCCCACGAAGATAAAAACGCCTTCCGTCGGTTTGGTCGTGATTTCTTCCGTTTTGAGATTCTTCAAGCGCACACCATTGACCGCGCCGCTGTCATCTTTTAGCACTTCTTCGGCAACGGTATCCCAAATGAAGCTGATTTTGGGATTTTCAAAAGCGCGTTTTTGCAATTGTACGCCCGCCCGTAATGAATCGCGGCGGTGAATGATAGTCACATGCGTGGCGAAGCGCGTCAGGAAAATGGCTTCTTCAATCGCTGAATCGCCGCCGCCGAACACCACAATATCCTTACCCCGGAAGAAGAAACCATCGCAAGTGCCGCAATAGCTCACGCCTTTGCCAATGCCTTCAATTTCGCCGGGGATGCCCAATTTGCGCGGGTCAGCGCCAATGGTCACAATCACCGCATCTGCCAGATACTCTTGCTGATAGGTTTTGACGAGAAAGGGCGAGCCTTTGGTGAAATCCACACTTTCGACCATATCCCATTCAAACCGAGCGCCAAATTCTTCGGCATGGAGCTTCATCTGCTCAATCAGTTCAGGACCACCGATGCCGCCGGGGAAACCGGGGTAATTATCAATGGCGTGGGTGATGGCGGCTTGCCCACCCAATTGATTGCCGACGATAACGACCGGGTTTAACTGCGCCCGTCCGGTATAGAGCGCCGCTGCCATCCCTGCGGGACCCGAACCAATAATCACGACACGTTCACGTTTCATGGGAGTCTTATCCTGTACTGTTGTTACAATTAAGTCAAAGGCAGTGACAAACCACTGCTGAAATTAGGCATTGTTTTTAAGAAGCGGAGTCGGTCGGTGCATCTGAATGTTGCGATAATTCGGGCAGTTCATCGGACAGTTCGGCTTTTAAGACCGCCACCAGCGCCAAAAATTCTTCGCGGCAATCGCGCCAGTACATCAAAAAATGTTGGAGTTGCGGCAGCAATGCCTGTAAATCTTCGCCACTTGCCACTCGTTCTGCCAGCGTCGCCATTTGTTCGCAATGGTCATTACAATCCATAGCGATAATGCTCTGGTCTTCGGGCGCATGGGCAACAAAATCCAACAAATCTTGTAAGGTAGTAATCGTTTTTTCCGACATCGTACAACCGCCTTTATTCCACGCTTCTACAGGATAAGACGCCCAACCGGGTAGGTTTCTTACAGCAATAGGTGCATATTTATCAGTTCTATATAAGAACTTGCCCGATTGCTCATCGTTAAAACAACGGTGATAGCTTGCATTGTATATGGTCTGTTCCATTCGGGCAACGTGTCGGCGGCGTTTTTATCGGCTGAAAAAGAAAATGTGACCATCGTCTAAAGGGCATAGCGCCACAATACACGGTATAATGAAACACATTGATGTTGACGATTCATTCTTTGAGGAGAGCCACATGCGGCGTGTTCTCTGGTTATGGGTGGTGCTGTGCGCCTTGCCAATGGCAGTTTTGGCGCAATCATTGCCGCCGGCTAATCCGGCAGGAGCAGTGGGGGATATTATTACAGGCGGGAGTGGCACAACCGCAGCGTTGGTCAACCGCTTGTCAGAGCGTTTTCGGGGTGGTGGGTATCAGGGCAATCTCATTGTGGATGTCACCGGTACTGATGCCGCGTTTGAACGGTTTTGCCGGGGCGAATTGGATATTGTAAATGCTGACCGCCGTATGACACCGCAAGAAGAAGAAACCTGCCGCGCTGCCGGGCGCAACCCGCTGCCGTTTTTCATGGGCAATGATGCGTTGGTCGTCGCGGTGAGTACCCAAAATACCTTTCTGGCAGATTTGGCGACCCCCGAACTTAACTTGATTTTTATTACCGCGCTCAATTGGTCAGAGGTGCGCCAAGGCTATCCGGCAGAGCCGATTAATCGGTTTATTCCGGCAACCACCACCGAAGAATTTAACTTTTTGGTGCGGACGGCGTTTAACAATGATGGGCGGGCTTTGCAAACAGGCATCGGCACTCAAGCACTCAGCGATTTTAATGTGATGCTGACCAACGTGCAGGGCAATCCCAATGCTGTTGGCTTTTTTCCTGCAAGTCTTGCCACGCGCAATCCGTCGGCGCTGCGGGTCGTGCCGATTAACGGTATCACGCCCAATGCCGATACTGCTGCCAGCAGCACTTATCCGCTAACGCGCCCTTTGATTTTGTATGCCAGCGCGGCGGTGCTGCAAGAACAAAAGCAAGTCGCCGAATTTTTGAACTTCGCGCTGACCAATGTCGGGGCAGAATTGGTGACGTTGGGTTTTTATCCTGCCAGCGGCGCTGACCAAGTGGCAGCCCGTACCAATTGGTTGAATGCGACATCACAAACTGCCGCGGCACCCGCCGGGGAAACGGTGACGGGCATTTATTGCGCGACGACCACTGCTCTGATTACGATTAATGGCGCTACGCCGCCAGCCCCGCCCGCGGGCTGTACCTGTGTGAAAACCTTGGGGCAGCATACCTCCTCTGGTGCGCCGGATTTGGTTAATGGCGGCATTGATGAAACCCAAATTACAGCAACAACGAATAGCGCCTCTTGCCCGGTGGGGGTGACAACCTATACATGGTCACAAGGCACATATGGCGCCGGGGTTTTCCAGCCTAATTCTAGTGGCGGCACAACCCCTGACTCTGTCGCTACCGAAGAAACACCCGCAGAAACTAGCGATGACTCCCCTTCCGACAGCGATACTGAAGCATTGCTGCTATTAATTGAAGCCCGGAACGATTTGGAACTGCTGGCGGGCGAATTATTGGGTGCAGAACGCCCAGTGGGTTGGAGTGGCAGTTTAGATGTGAGTGACCCACAATTGGCGCTGCTTATCCGGCTCGATTTGGAACTGCTGGTTGGCACGCTCTTGGGTGCTGATGCCCGCCCGGATGATTGGTTCGGTGCCATTGGCAGCACACCTTACGCCGTCGCCCGTGACATCCGGCACGATTTGGAAGTGTTGGCAAATGAACAATTAGGTGCGACTCGCCCGGATACTTGGAACGGCGTGGATAATCCGCTGATTTTGTGCAGCCGAGCAACCCAAACGCTGGTGAATATTTTGCAGCGTGGCGGTGTCTTTACGCTGTCAGTTGCGCCGGATGACCCCGATTTTTGCCAGAAAGCCGAAGTTGCGGCAGTGTTATTTACCGACCTTAATTTGCTTTCCAATCCAGCAGAAGAACCGTTGTTTGCCGTGAGCGTTGCTGCTGGCGGTGGCGGAACCAATACGATTGATACACCTTTCGCAGTCGCTTTTCTGGATAGAAGCGCGGCGCTATCGGTGGGGGTTGTGCCACAAGATACGCCCATTACCCCGGTTGCCCGCAGCACCGTGACGTTCTCGCGGATGACCTTAGTGCAGGGCGATGGCTTTTTGGTCTTTGTGGATTACAACGACACAACTTTGACCGAAGACATCTTTGAAGATTTGCCGAATGCCGATGAATATTCCACTGCGCCGTTCTGTACTGCCGATTGGTGCGGGGGATGATGGATGATTGCTCTGAAAAAGTGCTGAGGACTGAGACCTGTTTTGTAAATGTAACGATCCGTTATCATATTATTTTTGAACCACAAAGGAGACAAAGATTTAAGACTTTTTCTCTGTGAAATCTCGGTGTTCTCCGTGTCTCTGTGGTTTAAAATTATGGTAAATTACAAATGTAAAACAGGCTCTGAGTGCTGACTAGCTAAATTGCTAACAGCTAAAAGCTAAATAGCCAAAAAGGACGTTGAACATGGCAACCACCGCTTTAAACGAAGCTGAAATTATCGAAGGTTTGGCACGCTTAAAAAATTGGGAACGCCAAGGCAATAAGCTGGTTAAACTGTTCAAGCTGGATACTTATATGGCAGGCTTGGCATTTGCGGCGGCAGTCGGTACGGTTGCCGAAGGCTTGAATCATCATCCCGATATGATGATTGGGTATAAAAAAGTCACGGTTGAATTGACCACGCACGATGCTGGCAACCAACTGAGTGCCAAAGATTTTGCCGTGGCAACTGCGATTGATGCGCTGAACTATCCGAAAAGCTAGTTCAGCCATTGCTCATAAAACGTCTTATAATAAAGTGAAGTCTCTGTGCGAGCAGAGACTTTTTTATCGTTGCATCAAAATCATTTCAAAAGTTGTTAATTTCTGTCAACGGTTTTTTGAAATAGGACAATATTTTAGGCTCATGTTCAGATTGTGTGAAAAATGTGCATTTGTAGGGACACGGCATGCCGTGTCCCTACAGAAAATCACTCATTTTGAACATGAACGATATTTTAGATAACTCATCAACAGCAACCACTGAACCCATATCTTCCCCGGAGTCGGCATGAGCCACTGGCTGGATTATAAAACCAAACATCATACCCACACTGTCGCCGGACGCTTGTTAGTCTGCGAACAGATTCACAGCCCACAACTACAGAACAACCGCGATATTTTGGTCTGGTTGCCCATTTCTTATGACACGCAACCGGAAAAACGCTATCCGGTGCTGTATATGCAAGATGGGCAAAATCTGTTTGATGCCTATACCAGCTATGCCGGGGAATGGGCAGTGGATGAAACCATGCTGCGGCTTGCCGATGAAGGTTATGAAGCCATTATCGTCGGCATCCCCAACAATGACCGCCGCATGTTTGAATACAGCCCCTATGCCGATAAATGGCTGCGAATGAACGAAGGACAAGGCAATGCGTATCTGGCATTTTTGACCGAAACACTCAAGACTTTGATTGATAAAGATTTTCGCACGCTGCCTGACCGCTATCATACAGGCATTGCCGGGTCTTCGATGGGCGGACTCATTAGTTTGTATGCGTATTTTAAATGTCCGCATATCTACGGCTTTTGCGGCGCACTGAGTCCCTCGCATTGGGTGGGCAATAGCGCCATCTTCCAAACGATTGAACACACGTCGTTTTTTCCGGGCAAAATTTATCTGGATATTGGCGGGCAAGAAGGCAATCCAGCGACCCGTCGCCACAAAACTGGGTCGTTAGAAAATCCCTATTTGCTGGCGGTACGGCGCTTATCCGAAGTATTAATCAAAAAAGGCTTTGCGCCCGGCTATCATCTGCGCTATGTAGAAGATTTGCTGGGCAAACATAATGAAGAAGCGTGGGCGCGGCGCTTGCCCGATGCCCTACGCTTTCTGATACCAAGGGACTAACGATGGGTGGTTATCGCGGCTTGGTGCGATGAGCCGCTTTCGTGTCGTGACTACATATAATGCCGTGTATATGAAATGATTGATTACCTATCATGAAAAATTGAGCAACCGTTGCAAATAGGGTGTTACCTGCCAATATTGCTGCAACTCAGCATACTCGCGCTCGGCATCTGAGTTGCTTTGTTCGCTCACTTTTACGGCACGAATCATCAGATTTTTGGGTGTGTGTTCTGCTGGCACAAATTGCACCACATCCACGCGATACCCCATGCGCCGTAATATCAATGTCCGAAACGAATCCGTCAGCACATCGCCGATACGCTCATGAAAAAGCCCATACCGCAAAACAGGCATAAATGGTGTGGGCGTGGGCTGTGCTGCTAACTGCGCTTGCAAATCATGGTGGCAGCAGGGCGCACAAATAATAATTTTGCTGTTCCAACGAATGCCCTGCGCGATAGCATCATCGGTGGCGGTATCGCAAGCGTGCAACGCTATCACAATATCCGGTGGTGTTTCTGGTTGATACTCTTGAATCGTCGTAGGTTCAAACGTGAGCGATTGCCAACCTAATTTTTGCGCTATTTCCCGATGGCGTTCTATCAAATGCGTTTTTACATCCACGCCCGTCACTTGCGCTGGCCTCTGCCGCCCTTGCTGAAGATAATGATATAAGGCAAATGTCAGCGCGGCGCTACCACAGCCAAAATCCACTGCCCGCAGCGGCTGTTTTTCAAATTGGCTCAAGCTGCCTGTTTCGGCTAAGAGGCGCAAAAATTCGTTAATCTGCCGGAACTTATCACGTTGTCCGGCTTTGATACGCCCATCATCGGTCATGATGCCGATTTCAACCAAAAAGGGCTGCGGTGTGCCTTCTGCCAGCGCATGATTTTTGGTGCGGTCATGTGCCAAATCGGGCGTTTCGGCGGTCTCGATTTTATGGCGCGTAATAACCGGTTTGCCCTTTTTGCTGATGTTGATTTGCACCTGTTCGTGCTTCGTCACCACAGAAAAATTACGAAACGGCAAATGCAACAATTGCGTGAGTTCGGTAACTACTGCATCATCAGCATGATTGTGGGTAATATGCTGGGTGGCATCAAAATATGAAAATTGCAGATGGCGTTTCTGCTTAATCAGCACCGGACGCAGCGTCACACGCTCCCAACGCAGTGATTGTCCTTTTTGCTGCCCGCTAAAGGTTGCTCGAATAAAAATATCGGTATTTAATATATTTTCTAGTAGTAATTGTTGAAAATCAGAATCAGTGTTCATAATGTTTCCAGTGCGGCTTTCAGTGTTTCGATGGTTGCAAGGGCGTCGTCTAACGCTATATCTTTAACGGGCAAATTCCCACTTTCCAAATCGCTGCCGGCTTGTGCCGCTTCTAGCACTGCCACCATGCGGCGGGCAATGCGCGTTTGGTCAGAGACATTATAACGTTTAAATCGTCGTGGAAATTCAGCATAGTTGACATCTTGTTGGGCATATAACGTTTCAACCAGTGTTTTTTGATAAGGCGTATCAAAATCAAAGACAAATTTATCATCGCCCGCTAGCGGAATAGTCACATTTGGAATAGCCACATCAACATCAAATTCATATAGATGCGTTGTACCATCGGCTGTCGTCGGGTGTGGGTCAAGCACAATCACCCGATAGGCATGGGCATTGGGGTTCGGCGCTTGTCCGCGCCGCCGATATGCCGGGATGTTATAGAGAGTCGGTGCTGACTCATGGAGATAGTCCAACTCCACAAAAACAAGACCCGTATCCAGCAAAGCCAATCGTTTGGTTTTATATTCTTTCGCATCTTGCCCGCCGGATTTATTGGAGGGCGATAATAATTCAATCCAAGCAACCGGATCGCCGCGCTGATGTTGGCTAGCATCATAATGATAAATTTGGATGGCGTGATACTCTTTTGCAGAAAGGGGTGGATGAAACAATGTTTGGCGGATAGGCATTATTTTTTCAGCAACCGCCGTTTGTAACGCTTCGTTAGGTCGTTTCTGTTCGGAAGAACTGCGGTAAATCAAAATATCGGATGCTGGCATTCCTATCAGTTGGTCTGTCTCCAACCGTCGAATCTGCAATGATGATTCCAGTGCCGCGTCATAGCCCATTTTGAGGAGCAACGGACGCATAGCACGCATTAAGTCATTGATATGACTGGTGTGGAATGCCGCCCAACCCCCAGCGGCTTGCCATAGGCTGTGCAAATGGGCATTAATGCCGTGATATTGATTGTGAGTAGACCGAATGGGTTTCATGCGATGACCTGAAAAAATACAGCGCAACCGAAGTGGTTACGCTGCATTATATCAGAATTGATTTAACCTGTGCTTAGTTCGCTGATTGTGCCGCAGCAACCTCATTGATGATTTGCAGGAATTCATGGCTATCCAGCGTCTCGCGTTCCATCAGCACTTCCACCAACCGTTCGATGGTGGCGCGGTGCTGGATCACGATATTTTTTGCCTGTTGATAGGCATGACCCAGAATTTGATTGACTTCTTCATCAATTTCTTGGGCAAAGTGTTCGCTGTAATCGCGCACTTCGCCAAATTCACGCCCCAAAAACACCGGTCCATTGTTCGAGCCGTAAGCACGCGGTCCCAATTTTTCGCTCATGCCCAAACGTGTAACCATCGTGCGAGCAGTGCGGGTGGCATTCTGTAAATCGCTGCTAGCACCGCTGAAGAACCGTTGATAAATCACTTCTTCGGCAGCGCGTCCGCCCATGGAGACCGTAATATCGGCTTCCATTTCATCGCGGGACATCAAGAATTGATTTTCTGGTGGCAGCGGCATCACATACCCCAATGCCCCACCGCGCGAGACAATGGTGATTTTGTGAATTGAATTGCCATGTTCCAACATATGCGCCACAATAGCGTGACCGGCTTCATGATAGGCAATCTGGCGTTTTTCTTGCGGGCTAATGACGCGGCTGCGACGTTCTGGTCCCATCACCACGCGCTCCATGCCTTCTTGCATTTCGCTCATGCCGACGGATTTTTTGCCGCGCCGGGCTGCCAAAATCGCCGCTTCGTTCACCAAATTTTCCAAATCTGCGCCGCTAAACCCTGCCGTAACTTTGGCAATCGACTCGACATCCACATCGCTGGACAACGGCTTGCCGCGCGTATGGACTTTGAGAATATCCGCACGTCCCTTGATGTCCGGGTTATCCATCATCACTTTGCGGTCAAAGCGTCCCGGACGCATCAATGCCGGGTCAAGAATATCGGGGCGATTGGTGGCGGCAATGATAATCAGATTGGTATCGTTCTCAAAGCCATCCATCTCCACCAAAATTTGATTCAACGTTTGTTCGCGTTCATCATGCCCGCCGCCCAAACCTGCGCCACGCTGCCGCCCAACGGCGTCAATTTCATCTACGAAGATAATCGCTGGCGCTTCCGCTTTGGCACGTTCAAACAAATCACGCACGCGGGATGCTCCTACGCCGACGAACATTTCGACAAATTCCGAGCCGGAAATGCTGAAGAACGGCACGCCCGCTTCACCCGCGACAGCCCGCGCCATGAGGGTTTTACCGGTGCCGGGCGGGCCCACCATCAACACACCTTTAGGGACACGCGCCCCCAAGCGTAAGAATTTTTCCGGCTCGCGCAGAAATTCGACAATTTCTTTCAATTCTTCTTTGGCTTCATCCGCCCCGGCCACATCAGCAAATGTCACTTGTGGACGTTCCATATCGCGGCTGACACGGGCGCGACTGCGACCAAAATTCAACGCTTGGTCTTGCCCATTTCGCATCGAGCGCATCATGCGCCACAAGAACCAAATGAGGACAAACGTCGGCAACGCAAACAACAAAATATTGAGGATAATGGCTTGCGAGTTATCACCCGGTTCCGCCTTATACTCAAACGGCGCTTTGGAAATATCGGTATAGCCCAACAAATCCATCAAATCCGTGCCGGGTGATTTATACGCCATGCGGCGCACACCATCTTTAAAGACAATTTCCAGTTCGGTACTGCCGCGTTCAATAACACTGGCAACATCGCCTTGGCGGGCGGCGGCACCCAGTTCGTTCAACGAAATTTGGCTGCCAGATGACCGCCCACTATTGCTGAACATGAACAAGAACATCAAAATAACGATGAATCCCAAGAATAACCACAACCGTTGTGCGCCGGGGGTTGCAAAGGGCGACGGGTTGTTATTGTCGTTGGGTTCGCCAGTGGGATGATTGCGTTTCTCTTTTTGATTCGGGTCAGGTCGGTTATTCACATCAAATTCTCCTACGCTACGTAATGACCAATTTTTAACACGATACCCCTCAATGCCCATTTCCCTCAGTTGCGGGGAAGATTAGATTCTGCGTATAATACATCTTGTAGTAAATGACCCAGGTGGGAGGCAAAAGGTGATAACCTGTAAGGAATGCGGTCACCAAAATCGAGATGAAGAAAAAATTTGTGTGAAGTGTGGTAGTTTGCTGGAAGCGGTAGCCACCCGGGCACTGGGCAATACCGATACCGAAGAAGGGGTGCCAAAGTGGGGGTCTGCTCGCTTTAATGGGGCGATGATGCTCACGTTGGAAGTCCTGGATAATGGTCAGCAATTCCAATTTGACGCAGGTCAAATCGAAGAAGTGATTATTGGTCGGCAAAACCCCGATAGCGGCGAAATTCCACCGGTGGACTTGACCGCCAGCAACGGGCTGGCAAAAGGGGTCTCGCGCCGCCATGCGACGATTATGCGCCGTGATGGGGCGCTGCATATTGTGGACAATAACAGCGCCAATGGCACTTTTTTGAACGGGCAAAAATTAGTTGCCGGACAACCGCGTATCTTGCGCGATGGCGATGACATCCGTTTGGGACATTTGGTGCTGCGGGTGACATTCCGGGCGACACAACCCCTGTAGTCGCCAGGATGCCCTCATGACAGAACGCACGAATGACGAGTGGCTGGCAGAGTTACGGGCAGCAGGTGATAGTCAACAGGCGGCGCTGGCAGATTTACGCAAACGCCTCCAGCGCAGCCTTTATTATTATCTGAGCCAAGAACGCAGCGATTTACGCGGCTTGGCAGCAGTTGAATTGGGAGAAATGGCAGAAGATTTGGCGCAAGATGCCACTTTGCGCGTGATGGATAACCTCGATAACTTCCGGGGCGAAAGCCGTTTTACAACGTGGGCAAACAAAATTGCGATTCGGCTTGCCATTAGCGATTTGCGCCGCGCCCGCTATAAAGACTTTAGCTTAGATGAACTGACGGCAGGCGGTGATTTCTTGGCTGCCGAAGCCAACCTAGTTAGCGAAGCGCCCCCCAACCCAGAAACCGCCGCAGAACGCGATGATGTGAGTGAAAAAATTGACCGCGCCTTCCGGGCGGCACTCTCGGAACGCCAGTACCAAGCCTTGGTGGCGGTGGCACTGCGGGGTGTCCCGATGGACGTGGTTGCTGAACAGATGGGGACGAATCGTAACGCGCTCTATAAATTGATTCATGATGCCCGCCGCAATTTGCGCGAGTATTTAGAGCAGCAAGGTTTGTCTATCAGCTATATGTTGAATCTGTTTGAGCGTTAAACATCGGCTATCCGTTTCCCCTCAGCGATACCCTCAACCCCTCGTTACGTCTTCCGGCAAAAATGATTGTTTAAAAGTGAAGGCGTGAGGGGTTGCGCCATGCGCGTTCAGGTGCAACAGGCGGTCTTTTGCTTCTTGCACAGTGGGGATATGCCCGGCGGGAATCCACCATAAGACCATGTGGGCATCGGTCATTTTTTCAAACCAATCTGTCCGCTGCCGGAAAACTTCCACATGCCCGGAATAATATGTGTATTCGTGCAATGCCTCAAGCGATTCCCACACCGACATATTGACAATCATCATATCGTCATCAAACGGACGCAGCGATGTGGCATCGTTGCCATCGCCGATTAAGCGCCACACAAAACCCGGCGTTTTATCCGCCAAAGCGTTAATGTCGTTCAGGCGGGCTACGAAACCTGCCATCACCGGGCTATCAATCGGCGCTAACATGCGGGCAATATTCAGTTGGGCAAGATGATACTCTGGCATAAAAAATCCCCTGTTGCAATATGAATAAAAATTGACTGTAGCAATTTTTGGTGACAGGGGAAAGCACCATTCCGCACCGTTTTAGCGATGTTTCCATTGCGCTTTGCGTTTTTCGATGAAGGCTTGCATCCCTTCGGCTTTGTCTTCTGTGCCGAAAGCCAGATAAAAATTACGCTTCTCGAACTCTAGCCCTTCGTGCAAGGTGGCTTCATAGGCTTTGTTGATGGCATCTTTCGTCAGCCGAATTGCCACCTGCGATAAGCCAGCGACTTTTTGTGCCAGTGCCACTGCCTCATCAAAATACGATTCGATGGCAACCACGCGATTCACCAAGCCATAACGCAGTGCTTCGTCAGCAGTCAGGCGGCGGTCAGTGAGCATAATTTCCATCGCTAGGGCTTTGCCAACAGCACGAGTGAGACGCTGTGTGCCGCCACCCCCCGGCAAAATACCCAGATTAATTTCTGGCTGTCCAAAGACTGCTGTCTCGGAAGCGACAATCATATCGCACAACATCGCCATTTCGCAGCCGCCGCCCAAGGCAAAACCGGAAACCGCTGCAATAATCGGTTTGCCGATAGGGGCAAAATCGAAGCCACTGACCAGCGAACTTTTCATGAACATATCCACATAGGTCGTGCCGAACATCTCTTTGATGTCTGCGCCAGCAGCGAAGGCTTTGTCATTGCCCGTGATAATCATACAGCCGATGCTGTCATCGGCATCCAATGTCCGCAATGCCGCCCCCACTTCGCGCATCAAACCCGCATTCAGCGCGTTGAGAGCTTGCGGACGATTCAAGCGTACCACGCCCACGCCCGGCGCAGGCTTTTCTATCAAAATAAATTCATAGGCAGTCATGAATAATCGCTCCTGTGGTCAAAAAAATCAAATCAGCATTTGATTCGAGAGTGTACCACAGCGCGAGAAAAGAGGGCAAAGTGTTGATTTTCAGATATTGTTATTCTTCTTCTCTGTATGGTTGTAACTGTTTTACCCGTTTGCGTCGCTGCGCTTTGACCCATTCTACCGGGTCTTCGATTTCGGGGGATTTCATTTCAATCGTGCCAATCTCATCCATCAGGCGATTAAGCGATTTACCCCAATGTTCTTCGGGTTGTTCTTCATGAGCAGTCACAGGTTCATTCTCGCTCTCTAGTGATGCATTGATTTGTTCAACCAGTTGCAAACGGTCTTTAGGTGTGAGTTTGAGCGCCGATGCTAACACTTCTTCAAATAATGTAGTTGTGTTCATGAGTAAAATCCTCTTAGGCTTTGTGCTTGATTATAACCCATATGATGAGAATGATGGTTATCACGGACACACGGGCTGGTTATCCGGTGGGTAGAAAAACGCGATGTCATCTTCAGTATAGAGTGGCACATTCAGCGCCCGTGCCATTGCCATCAAGCCCGCCACCATCGGCGCAGCAAAAGAGGTGCCGGTCACAGGCGCATAATCGTTAGTCATCGTCGTTGCCAGAATATCGCGTCCGGGGGCAAAAATCCGTACATGAGCGCCAAAATTGCTAAAACTGCTGCGCTGTAAGTTGGGGTCAATTGAGCCGACAGCAATCACGCCCGGAATGCCCGCCGGATAATAAATTTGCGACGTGCCATAATTTCCGGCAGCGGCAATCACGGTCACATTGCGCGAAAGCGCATATTGTACCGCCGTCGCCAAGGTTTGCGATAGCTGCGGACCCGATAAACTGAGGTTAAGAATCTGAGCGCCATTATCTACGGCATACACAATTGCGGCGGCGACATCGGAATAGCTACCCAAGCCACTGTTATCCAGCACGCGCAGCGGCATGATGCGAACATTGGGGGCAGTGCCAGCCATGCCAATGCCATTATTCGTCACCGCGGCGATAACTCCGGCAACGTTGCAACCATGCCCTGCCCCGTCAGCGGGATTATTATCATCCTCCACAAAATCATACCCGGCAACGAGGCGACCCGTTAAATCGGGGTGTGCCGCACAAATGCCGCTGTCTATGACGGCAATCGTGATTTGGGGCGCATTGGCAGGCAATTTCGCCCATATGTCCGGCGCACCGACAATCGGCAACCCCCATTGTTCGCCATAACGCGGGTCATTCGGGGTTTGTGCCGTGCTAATGCCATAATCCAATTCGACTTGCAGGACAATCGGGGAACGTGGCAGCATTTCCAGCAACACTTCAGGTTCGTCATCAGAAGCAATCGTCACGATATAGGTATCGAGTTTATCAATATTGCGCCGGGAGCGACCATTCACCGAGCGAATATATTCATTGCGTTCCTGCTGCGTGGAATCGGGCGTAAATTGGATGATGAGCCGATTTTGCAGCGGACGATTGGATTGTGACGGTTGTTCTGGCGCTTTGCCGGGGAACGGCTTGCCATTCGGTAAGGTGTCTTTGGGTTGTTGGGCGCGGATTTGCTCGGCATCTACCACGATTCCAGCGGCATTCGCCAGCATTGTACAATCATCGGCTGGAACGATGGGCTGCGGAATGTTGGGATTTGGCACGGATGTTGCAGGCAGAGTCGGATTTTGCACAATTTCAGTAGGCGGTTGCACCACCGCTGTGGGTGGATTGACGACTTGTGTTGGTGAATTTACAACTTCTGTCGGTGGATTGACGATAGCGGTGGGATTTTGCGGGGTTGTTCCCGGCAGATTAAACGGCAGTTGCGGCAAATTACCGGTCACAGCCAAGAAAATGAGTCCGCCAATTAAAATCAATAACAGAACCAGCAGCACCAAGCGCAAAAAATTTCTCATAACGCATTTTCCAAAAAAGCTACATGGATGGGTAGCGATATTGTAGCGTTTTTTGGGCGCAAATGAGCCGCTTGTTTTGCCAGTTTATTCAGCCGAAAACATCACGGGGTATTGATAGGGTTTTTATTGAGGACTGCTAACGCCGCCTGCGCCGACGCCACCACTTGCGCCCATTCGGGTGTGTGAATGTACTGCTCATCGGTTAAGGCAGTGCCATATTGTTTCAACACAAGGTCAATCGCACGAATCACAGTCGTAACGGCGTGCATCTCCGCCTCATCTTCCAGAATTATACCCGATGGTTTTTTCGGGCGCATCTGCGAGCAGGGTGTCATCGAACAATACATGCACAACTCTATCGAAATCATCGCACTGTATACCGGGCGGATAGTGTTTTTGCACCCACACTTGTTGTTGATAAGTGGTATCTGCCAATGCATTCAACGCACTAAAAAGTTGGTCGCGCCACCAAGCATGTTGAATCATTTGAATGTATCCTTATTTTGGCGAATGCCATGTTTGCCATTGTAACCATTCCAAAAGTGGAATATGGGCTTCTGAAAAATATTGTTCATAAGGTTGAAAATAAGGGGTTATGCATGAAAGTTTAACGCATTCATGGCAAGTTACCTAACTGATGTTACGCACCTGCCCTCATCCCCTGCCCTTCTCCCAAAGGAGAAGGGAGCAAACCCACCTCGCGCTGTGCTTTAAGTCCCTCTCCCAGCGCCAGCCCTACCGGCGCGTTGGGGAGAGGGATTTAGGGTGAGGGCAACGCTGCATAAGGCAAGTTACCCAAACAGCGATTGGCTCTAAGTCCATTTACCTAGACATAGGCGTGAAATCGTGCCAAACTCAGCGCATGTGTATTCTCTTTAGTAAAGAACAGGCACTTATGGCTGCTTTGCGTGACCAATTTTTGCTGAATCCCGATGTGGTGTTTTTGAATCATGGCTCGTTTGGGGCGTGTCCTAAGCCCGTTTTTGAGAAATATCAGGCATGGCAGCTTGAGTTAGAACGGCAGCCCGTAGAATTTTTGGGCAGGCGCTTTGATGGCTTGATGGCAGAAACCCGCCAGCATCTCGGCGCTTATCTGAATGCGCCGCCCGATGATTTGCTCTATGTGATGAATGCTACTTTGGGGTTGAATATCGTGGCGCGTTCATTGCAATTAACGCTGCAACCCGGCGATGAAATTTTGACGACTGACCACGAATATGGCGCGTTGAATCGCACTTGGGAATTTATCAGCAAATATACGGGCGCAACCTATATCAATCACCATATCCCCATGCCCGTCACCACCGCTGATGCCTTTATAGACGCCTTCTGGCAAGGTGTCACACCGCGTACCAAAATTATTTTTCTCAGCCATATCACCTCCCCCACCGCATTAATTTTCCCGGTGAAAGAAATTTGCCGCCGCGCCCGCGAACACGGTATTATGACCATCATTGACGGGGCGCATGTGCCGGGGCAAATTCCGCTGGATTTGACCGATTTGGGTGCAGATGTTTATTCGGGCAATTTACATAAGTGGCTGTGTGCGCCCAAAGGGGCGGCATTCTTGCATGTGCGCCCAGAGCATCACCATTGGATAGAGCCACTGGTGATTAGTCATGGTTGGTTGGATGATGGCACGTTTATCAGCCGGAATGAATGGCAAGGCACCCGCGATATTGCTGCATTTTTAGCAGTGCCAGATGCCATCGCTTTTCAGCAGGCGCATCATTGGGACGGTGTGCGCGTGGTGTGTCATCAGATGGCGAGTGATGCGTATCAGCGCATTTTGGCAGTCACCGAACAAGAACCCCTATCGCCCGATTCGCCGGAGTGGTTCGCGCAGATGGTGGCGCTGCCGCTGCCACCGTGCGATGTTGCCGCGTTAAAAATACGCTTGTATGATGAATTTCATTTAGAAGCGCCGGTGTTTGAACATAATGGACGGCATATTATCCGTGTCGCCTTCCAAGGCTATAACACGGCACATGATATAGATGTTCTGGAACACGCTATCAGGACAATTTTTAGCGAATAATGGCGCGATGATTTCAGGTCTTTGGAGCAACCTCACCCTCATTTGCCTGCTGCTGATGCTGCTGCATCACAGCGATGAGGGTGTTTTTTTCGGGCGCTATTCTGCCAGCTATATGCTGCAATTGGGCGTGATGGCGTTTTTTTTCGTCATTAGTGTCATTATGGTGATAGTGGCGAATCGCAAAAAAATAGGTCTCGGTCATGTAGGGACACGGCATGCCGTGTCCCTACAGAACAATCGAATTTTGAAATGGCTGATTTTAAAATTTCCTAAAAATCAAAATAACATTTTGCCCCCCAAATATGGTCTATATCTCAGCCTCATTTTGGGCAGCGCGGTGTTGATAGCGATTTGGCTATTCTTGCCCGGTGGGCGTACCCAACCTGCCGTTGCCTTGTTCAGCGTGTATCTGATGCTGACGGGCAGCGCCCTATTGATTTGGATAGCTCGCCAAACGACATTCATTTTGCCAAAATCCAGCGATGTTTTTTTTGTGCTGCTTGGCATTGCCATAACCCTCATGCTCAGTCTGCGTTTTGTCGGGCAGATTCCAGCGAGTTTGTTATACGACGAACCTTGGGTCACAAATTGGGGCGTGGCATTGTGGCAAACCGGCACGCCGCAAGTCCCCATGTATCCGCTGTTGAGTCCTGAACGAGCATTGGCGGGGTCATCGTGGTTTGTACCGTTGGGCGCATGGTTGGATATTTGGGGCATTTCGTTGGTGAATGCGCGTTGGTTCTGGTGGCTATTGGGCATGATGAGTGTGCCATTTTTGGCACTGGCGGCAAATCGTGTCTATGGGCGCACTGGCGCAGTGCTGGCGGCAGTCCTCGGATTGGGATTATTTTTGCCGCACAATTATGGGCGCTGGGATGTGGGCGTGCTGTTGGCGTTGGCGATTGCACTATATGCGCTGGCATCCGGTTGGCAAAGTGGACGCTGGCAGTGGTACGCCATTGCGGGCATCGCAACCGCCCTCTCGCTGGAAGGGCATTTTATTTCGCTGCGCTGGATTGGGGCATTTGGCGTCATCATCGCTTGGGAATATTTTCAAGTGTTGCGCCAAAAACGCCGCCTGTTTTATGCGCCGTTCTGGGCATTTGTCATTGGTGGGCTTGTTGGCTCACTGCTGTTTTTATTCTGGCATACGCTGGCGTGGGGCATTGCACCGCTGGCATGGTGGACAGAATTAGGTCAGGCATATTCTGCCGAAGCCGGATTAGCGACCGCTTATGGCACGGGTTTAGAGCGCGTGGGCAATATGGCTCAGGCGTGGATTATCCAGACGTTAGTGGATTATCCGCTGGAAACAGGCTTGCTCGTTTTAGGGCTTTTAGCGTGGATTTTCAAAGGCAATGCATCAGAGCGCCGCTGGCTGCTGCTGTTTTTATTGGGAACATTGATTTTGTTTATGCTGCAACCCAAAACCAGCCCGTTTTATGCCGTTCATCATTTGCCATTCACAATTTTAGCAGGCACGAGCCTACTCATTAAAGTTAGCAGTGCCACCCATAATCAGCGGACTTTGGCGTGGGGCGCAAGTTTATTTCTGGTAATGAGCCTCAGCACGGCGCATGTGTTTTGGTTGGTTCGCAGCAATACCCAAAATGCCGACCAAACCATCGCAGTGGGTTATGAAATTCAGCATTTTTTGCCGCCAGAGATTGAGAGTGTCGCCGCCCGCCAGCCGTTTTATTATGGCTTATCAGACCGTGAATTTGTAAATATTGAATTATTTCATAATCTGAATTGGCAGCGGTGGGACACGCAATTAGGGTTATTGCCGCCGCAAGCGGTCATCGTCACTCGTGGTTGGGATGATGTTTACCCTGCGGTGTTGGATTATATTGCCGCCGTTCAGATGGTCAACATCGGCTGTTTTGCGCTGGATATTTATGGGGGTGCCGCCGATGTATATGTGCTGCCGGAATTTGCGATTCCAGAGGTGCGGGGTTGTTAGGGATTATTTGAGTTAGTCTAAACATGGGTATCGATTCATCTCAATAAGTTGTTCTCGCCTGATTAATCGCGCTTCGCTATTCAGACGCAACAAAAAAACAGTCACGCGCCCTTCTGGTGTTAATGGTTCGATAACGTTCACATTTAATCGAAAATGCTCTGACCAAATCATAGTACGCGCATTAAAAAGATGAGCAAATTGATGTGTTTCAATATCAATAGAGCCAATATCGCTCCCTTTGTAACGATTGCAATCAAAACAACTTAAACATAGATTGTCTTCTCGTGTTTCACCGCGATGTTTTATCGGAATGATATGGTCAATTTCATATGGCAAAAAAGCGTCGGCTTCGTGCAAACGACAATACTCACAACAACGATTAGCACGCGAAGTTACTAATCGTCGCAAATCAACCGGGATATAATCGGTCATTTTGTGATCAACCGTTTGCGAGCATAAATTTTCAACATACTCATAAAGTGATTAATCGTCTCAAATTGATCCAGTTCAGTACGGTCATCAGGCGTCAGCCGATTGTCTCGGTTTGCCGCCAGCAATTCCCGGACGCGGTTTTGTATTGCTTCGGATGGCTGAAAAGCAACGATTTGTTCTGGTGTGGGTGCTGATACCAGAAACTCGTAAATTTCTGCAAAAATCGGGGCATGAACAGTTTCCATTCTATTCTATTTACTCCTCACTAAAGATACTTATCTACTTTAGCACCAAACTCACCGGGCAGTGGTCGCTGCCCAGAACGTCCGGGTGAATGGCAGCATCGTCTACGCGCTCCCATAAATCCGATGAGATGACGAAATAATCCAAGCGCCAACCGACATTTTTTTCACGAGCGCCGCCGCGGGCTGTCCACCATGAATATGCCCCGGTTTTATCAGGATATTTGCGCCGGAAACTGTCTATATAATCATATTCACCAAAGAGTTTATCCATCCAAGCGCGTTCTTCCGGCAGAAAACCGGTATTTTTCATATTCTCTTTAGGGCGGGCAATATCTATCTCTTGATGCGAAATATTAATATCGCCGCAAATGATGATGCGTTTGCCCTGCGCCCGTAATCCGGCACAATGCGCGATGAGTGCCTCTTTATACGCCAACGCAAACGGCACGCGGCTTAAATCATGTTTGCCATGCGGTACATAGGTTGTGATGAACACAAAATCGGGATATTCAGCGATGAGGGTGCGTCCTTCGTCGTCATATTCCGCGATGCCTAGCCCCACCTGCACCGACAATGGTTCTGTCTTGCTATATAATGCCACGCCGCTGTAGCCTTTTTTCTGGGCGCTTGCCCACCACGTTTGATACCCAGTGGGGTGCAGCAAATCAGCCTCCAATTGGTCAGGCTGCGCTTTGGTCTCTTGCAAGCCCAGAATATCGGGCTGCGTGGCGTGCAGCCATTCCAGAAAACCTTTTTTCTGAGTAGCGCGAATACCATTGACATTCCACGAATAAAGTTTGAGCATGGGTCTATTCCTATTGTGCAAGTCGTCTCGGTGGTGCAATTGGTCTTATGGACTGCCGTATACGCTAAGTGAGAGTGATTGAATGTCTGTTCGGTTGTATGCTTTTTTAACCCTCTTTATTCTACTCGCAAGTTTCGCGCTTCGCATGGCAGATATGCCACACGGACTGCCATATATTGACCATCCCGACGAACCGAATTTTTACGCGCTGGCAAATGATGTGCGTGGCGTGCGCGATGCCTATTGGCGTAATGATTGGCTGGAAGGCTACCCGCCCGGTTACATCTGGTTATATGCCGCGATTTTGAATGGCGTGGATGCCCTCGCTGAAAACAATATTCATACCGACATGGGCATGTATGTCGGCACGCTGCGAATCGTCTCGATTTTGATAGATATGCTCACTTTGGCATTCATCATGCTGGCAACCCGCTGGTTATCGGGGCGAACTGCCAGCTTGCTTGCCGGGGGTGTTTGGGCAATCTCAGCCGCCGTCATCCAAAATGCGATTCTGGCACTGCCCGACCCAGCGACGGTCTTTGCTTGCGTATTATGCGTGGTATTGGCGTTACAGGCATTCCGGCATGAGTCATTTGTGTGGGCAATTCTGGCGACACTGGCAGGATTATTGGCAACCCTGTTCAAATATCCCGTAGCCCCGATTTTGCTGCTGCCAGCGGCATTTTGTCTGTGGCAATTATGGCGCGATTTTCGACGGGCATTATTGCTGTCGGCGGGGGCATTAGCATTGGTGCTGCTGACCGCTTATGGCTTATTTTTTATCTATGGTGCCAATGATTTGAGCAATGTGGAAGCCAATACGGTTCGCAGCAGCTTTTTAACGAATATGCTTGACCCTTTTCGCTGGTACAAAGTTTTTAATGGCTTGTTCGGCACAGTGGGCATCGGCTTTTTGGTCGTGATGGGCTTGGCAGCATTTTTGGCGATAAAAAAATATCAGTCCCCACCCCTAAATCCCCTCCCCATTACATGGAGAGGGGACTTAACACTCCAGCAAGCACCCCCTCTCTACGCAGTAGAGAGGGGGCTAGGGGGTGAGGATAGCAAGGGGGTGAGGATAAAACAAAATCAAAATCCGCTGAATTTCAATTTTGCCCTCATCGCACTGACAGCCAGCACCGGCTTTTTAATTTTGGCTATCATTCCGGGCTATCTGCATTCCTACGCAAACAGCATTTATCCCATACGGTATACGCTGCCGGCTGCCGCTGTGCTGTTGATTGCTGCCGCTGCATGGATTGGGCAAGTGTTATTCTCAAAAAATCATGCCGTTAAGGACACGCTATATCGTGTCTCTACGGCTAGAATATCCTATTTGTGGATGATGATGCTATTGCCGATCTTGGCGCTGCTGCCTGAAACCATTGCTTATCAAACTTATATGCAGCGTCCATTCACGTATACGGCGATGCAGCACTGGTTTGAAGACAATATCCCGGAAAATAGCCTCATCTGGACGACGCATATTGACCCGTATGTATCGCTGGCACGCTATGACCGCGGTTATTCTGGCTTCAAAAATTTTAATGTCGTGTTCGCGCCGGATAACCGTACCGAGAATGGCTTAACCATTGCCGATATGGATTATCTGTATTTGAGCGACGAAGATTTATCACGCTTCCCCGATAACCCATATCCGTTGGTGAAGCACATAGGCGGCTATCCGTATCGTGAGCCGGATTTGTATATTTTTCGCGCTCATCCCCTGCCGAATCCGCAAGAAACGCTTTTTTCCAACAGCAGCACACAATTGATATTGCGTGGCATCCAAGCCGAAAAAACTAACACCCAAATCACTGTTGAAAGTTTTTGGCAAGCGCCCATACAACCTGATAAGATTTATTCGTACTCGCTGTATCTTTCGCCGACAAATGACCCTAGCCAATCACTCGCCCAGATGGATGGGGAGCTAGGGCAGCGTCCCACCCATACATGGTTTGACCCTGATGAACTTTTGCGGGGCGATATGCTGCCTTTAGACTTGCCGGAACTCGTCGCCGGGGATTATACCGTGTGGTTGGTATTGTATTCGTGGGAAACAGGCGAGCGTTTTGTGCTGGAAGATGGGCTAGACCGCTTGCCTGTGCTGGAGTTTACGATAGAAGATACAAATTAGCTGTCAGCGGCAAATTTACTAGGTGTGATTCAAAACAAGATTTGTATGGAAACGTAACAAAAATCAGCGGGAAAAATTTGTTTCGAGATAACGATAGTGTAGCGCGTGGGTTGCAAGTAGACAACAAATTGGGGGGATTTGAAGCAGTCAACTATGCTATTCTGACTTCACCATGCATGGTAACGAGAGCAACTGCCGGCAAACACGGCAGCATCTTTAGCCAAGATAGCGTGACAAGGAGCAGAGACCATGACCACTTTTGAGACTTCCCCTGATTTTTACCGCACCCACAGTACCATGACGCAGCCGGGCAAAGCCGCCCCGCTGCTGGATGGACTGCCCAAAGACGATTTGACAGCGTTATGTCGCATTGTGCAGACGGTTTATCAGCATTATGATGAAACAGAAGGAATGCCGCTAGAACGCCGCCGCGACGTAGATTTACGCCGTGCCGAACTCATTTGGCAGCGTATCCACGAATTAGACGCCCGCCCTATCACTGAATCACGCCCAAAAGAACAGCGCGTCATCGGTTGCTGCCGTGATGCTTCTCTGCTGTTATGTTCCATGCTGCGCCATCAGCATATCCCGGCACGCTTGCGGATTGGCTTTGCCAAATATATTCGGCTTGTTCCCGGTTTTTATGTGGATCATGTTGTGGTGGAAGTGTGGGATACGGGACGCTGGAAACTCGTAGACCCAGAACAAACCGAATCGCTCATTCAGCACAACCAAATCACCTTTGACGTGCAAGATATTCCCCACGATGAATTTGTGCTGGGCGGGCAAGCATGGCAGGCAGTGTATTCTAAACAGATGAATGTCCATGATTTCGGCGGCGACCCCAACGATACATTTTGGCGCGGTGAGTGGGCAATTCGCCAGCGAATGCTGCAAGATGCGCTGGCACTGAATAAAGTGGAGTATTTGCTGTGGGATACTTGGGGGTTGATGAATATGGACGAGCCTTCGGTAGAAGATACCCAATGGCTGCATCGTGTGGCGGCACTCACGTTGGGGAATGCACAGTACGATATTGATTTTCCGGCGGTGCGGGCATTGCTGGATGACCCACGTTTGGCACCGCCTGACCGCTTTATGACTTATAGCCCGGCAGTGCCATTCTTCGAGACAGAGCGCCCTGATTAAAAGTTGCTTTTTTTCGGGCGAGCATGTCTCGCCCCTACAGAAGCAACCATTATCAATCCTTCACATCGTTAAAAATGTTGCCGCGTTTTTGGGGTGAACCAACTTCGGCAAATAAAGCATTACTATCGCCGCGTTTGCGTTTTGCCAATGGCAGCGGCGACATAAAATCAAATGTCTCAAACAGGCGCGTACTTAATGCCACCAAGCAAAAAACCGTCAGCGTGAGAATGATGCCCGGAAAAATCATCACATGTGGCGCTTGCGGCATATAGCGTTGTGCGCCCGCTATGATATTGCCCCAACTTGGTGTGGGTGGTTGGGTTGCCATACCGAGCGCATCCAGTGCCGCCAACAGCAGCATGGCTTTGGTCATCGCGCCAAAGACGATATAGCCCGCCACTGGCAGCAGCGCCCGCGAATAACCCAAGCGCATCGCAATGAATTTTTGGCGCACAATTGGAATCACCAATGGCAAAATCAGCAGCGTCATATAGGTGATGAGGACAGGCTGACGAACATCCGGGGATACTGCCGCCGCGACGGCTATTAA
Organism: Anaerolineae bacterium; assembly: GCA_022842885.1. Lineage (GTDB taxonomy): Bacteria > Chloroflexota > Anaerolineae > Aggregatilineales > Phototrophicaceae > JALHOR01. The sequence goes on along the minus strand of JALHOR010000031.1, from coordinate 3,611 downwards.
TATGGGCAACGGCGCAATCGAACCCCAAACCAGCCCATACACATACACGAAAAAAGTGGGAATCAGCCCTATCAGCCCCGGCAAAATACCAGCCATCGCGCCCAATATCACCGCCGCCACCAGTGTCAAAAGGGCGACTGCGGATGCCACAATGAACATCGGTTGTCCCCCGCGCAGCACTCGCGCTTGCATATCACGCCCGATTTCATCTGTTCCCAACATATAGCCTGCCGTGCCGGGTGGCATCAACCGATTGGCGATGTCCTGCTTCATAGCATCACCGGGGGCGATAAATGAGATTGCCGCAATCGCAAGCAGTACCAACAGCGCCAAAACCGTGAAAAGAGTCGCAATCTGCCCCGCCATATTTTGCATTGGCGTTGTCGTTTGTTCGGGCAATTCTTCAGTTTCAGCAGTGGGCGAAAAAATGAAAGCACTGTAAAGCCATATCAACAGCGCGGAGGCAATAGTGCCGATGGTCAAAACGATGGCAAAAGTCACGCTAGAAAGCAAAATCACTGCCAGCAGCAGTGCAAAATCTTGTGTGCTACCCGCTTCAAACACCAAGCGCCCCACGCCCGGATACGCAAACACCGCTTCGACCACCACCAGACTGCTGAACATGCTGACCAGCGTCATGGGCAAAATGCGCGGCACAAACATGACTATGCCACCAATGATATGCCGCCCTTTTAAGCCGCTGGTCGCTTCTTGTGTTGCCAAATGCAAAATCGTATCGCGCAGTAAAAGTGCCAGCGTCGTGCCAAAAAACAACACCAGCGATGCGACGGGCAATATCCAATATTCGACGCGCTCTGTCAAACTGCCGCAATCTGCCCCCAACGCACAACGCCCACCCACAGGCAGCACTTGGCGCTGCACGGCATATTCATAAATTAGCAGCAGTGCCACCCAGAATATCGGCGCGGACGATACTAAACTCAGCCCGATGCTAAAAATATTATCGGTAAAAGCACGTCGTAAAAATGCCAACACCACACCCAACGGCAGTGCCACAAGCAAGCTAAAGAACACACCCAATTGCAGCAGTTCCAGCGACGCGGGTAATCGCTCATTGAGCATTTCTAACACGGGTTGGCGCGTCCGCATAGAGGTGCCAAAATTACCATCCAGAATACCGGCATTCTCACCGACGCCGTTCAGCCACGCATCAAAACTCACGTATTGTTCTATTGCCGCACCTGCGCTGACTTCCGGGTTAAAAATACCCTGCGGCGTCAGCAAAAACAGCCCATACACAATATAAGCAATGGCTGGCAGCGCCAACGCCAGCGTGATAAGACTCACGACACCCACACTGATAAATGCGCCAAACGATTGTTTCATAGGGTAATCCTCATCAATGAATGCCATCATGCCGTTTTCATTAAATGCCAAAATATCGCTTTCGGCAACTTATCTTTATGGCTAATTTACGGTGCGAGTTGAATGCGTACCACGCGGTCATGCCCGGCATAATCTTTTATCAGGCTGACGAACTGTGGCGAGAGCGTTTGCTGTGCCAATTCTGCGGCGGCGGCGCCTTGGTCAGCACCAATTTCCAGCAAAATTAACGCGCCGGGCTGGCATATTTGCGGCACAGCCTCCAACAATTCGGCAATGAGCCGCAAGCCATCGCTGCCACCATCCAAGGCGAGGTGCGGTTCATATTTGCTGACATCCAGTTTGGGCAGTTCATCGCTGGCGATATAGGGCAAATTTGCCATAAGCAGGCGCACGGTGATTCCGGCGGTGATAAGTGGTTGTGCCAAATGCCCCTGATGAAAGGTGATATTGACGCCGTGTTGGGCAGCATTGTGGCGGGCTAATGTTAATGCCGCACTGCTCACGTCGGTGGCGTGCATGGTCACTCTGGGGGCATTCGCGGCGACAGTCACCGCAATCGCGCCGCTGCCTGTGCCAATATCTGCTGCGCTGATGTGAGGCTGCTGCTGAATAAACAATAAGGCTTCTTCCACGAGATGTTCGGTCTCTGGGCGGGGAATCAAAACAGCGGGTGTCACCCTAAAATCGCGGTCAAAAAAGCCTGCTTCGCCCAAAATATATGCCACAGGTTCGCCCGCCGCCCGCCGATTAATCCAGTCGGCATATTGCGCGGCTTGTTCAGGCGTCAGCACATGTTCCGGGTGTGCCAGCAAATAAGCACGTCCGGTCGCCAGCACGCGGCACAGCAGCATGTGGGCATCCAGCATGGCGGTTTCTGACGAGGGCAAGCGTTGGCGGGCAAAAAGCAGAATATTCGCAATGGTTGTCATCTTAAAGGGTATTCCCGATAATCACTATCTTGAATCTATCATAACCCGAATTTGTTTAAAAACAGGATATTCTTCAGGTGGGGTTTTTTAAGGGTTGGCGGTACACTGTCTTTAATCAGTAAGACAACCGAAAGCGAAACGCTCATGGACGGCTACGTATTGGTGATTGGCTCTGCCGGAGTAGATGTCAAAGGACGCCCCACTGCCCCTTTACAGTTCGGGATGCCTAACCAAGGACAGGTGCGAAACAGCGTCGGCGGGGTTGCCCGCAACATTGCCGAAAATCTCGCTCGGTTGGAAGTCGAAGTGCTGTTGTTAAGTGTCGTTGGGGATGATACCAATGGGCTGCGTGTGCTGGACGAATGCCGCGCTGCGGGCATTGATTGTTCGCATGTGCGTATCGTTCCTCATCAGCGCACCGGGACATATATGGCATTTTTAAAGCCCAATGGCGAATTAGAAGTATCCCTGAGCGATTTTGAAATTATGGACGCGCTCGATGCCGAGTGGCTGAGTGAGCATGAAGATCTGTTTGAAGATGCCCAAATGGTGATTCTGGATGCCACTATACCCGAATGTGCGTTGGAAAAAGTGTTTGAATTTGCTGAAAAATATGAATTAGACGTGTGTGCCGACCCCACCACGCCATCGCTGGCGGGACGGTTTTGCCCGTATATTGATAAATTGCATCTCATCGTCCCCAATGCGTTTGAGACCGAATCTTTGTGTGGCACTGGCGAACCTGCCACTGACCGCGATTCCGCTATTAATGCAGCGCGGCGCTTGGTGGTGCTGGGCGCGAATATTGCTGTTGTGACGATGGGTGAACAAGGCTTGGCGTATGCCGATGGCAGCGGCGGCGGTTTCATCCGGGCTATCAAGACGCATGTGGTAGATAGCAGTGGCGCGGGCGATGCTCTGACGGGTGCGGTCATTTTTGGCTTGCTGAATGATATGGACGTTGATGAGGCAATGCGTTTAGGCGTGACAGCGGCTTCTTTAACGCTGCAAAGCACGCATACCGTGTTGCCCAACTTGAATCAAGAATTATTGTATGAGCGATTAGCGGTATAGATCAAAAACCGCAAAGAAAATCCTCATCCCCTCTCCACTGCGTAGGGAGGGGCTTATACCAGCGGCGCAGGAAGTCCCTTTCTCCATGAAATGGGGAAAGGGATGAAGCCCCGTCGCAAGGTGGGCTAGGGTGAGGGCTAAAAACAACTGAGCAGTTACAAAATTTCTATACTTTGTCTCGTAGGGGAGGGTTTAGAAACCCTTCCCTACATAAACCAAAATACATATTAAACAAAGCACAAATTGATTTTCTGTAAAAAT
>JALHOR010000030.1 GCA_022842885.1 Anaerolineae bacterium | reverse complement strand
GGGGCAGCAGGGGGTAAAGTGAACATTTGCTGGTGGTGAAAGCGGTGAGGGTACACCCGGCTCCATCCCGAACCCGGCAGTTAAGCTCACAGGCGCGAATGGTACTGCACTGGACACGGTGTGGGAGAGTACGTGGCTGCCAGCGCATTCAATTCACTTTATCCTTCTCGCTGTCCTTTATGCGTTTAATGCCCTGCTATAAATTCCCCATACGACCACATCATTTCTTAATATCTTCTGATTATTCTCCTCCTAACTGCTGATTTCTGTTGCTTTAACCGTTACAATTTCACAAAACAGTGTTGTTAGGGAGTTTTTTATGTTTTGGAAACGTTTATTAGCGGGCTTGTTAGCATCTATCTTGGTGCTAGTGTTGATTGTGCCAGCGATGGCAATTGGTGAAGAAGATGACCCGCCACCAGCCACCAACGAGTCATCTGTCGCGGAAGGCGATGGTGGCACTGTTGTCATTACAGGCGAAGTGACCTATACCAATCCGTTATTTACGCTTGGTACATCGCAACCGCTTATCATCCTAGAAGACCAAGCTGGATTTGTTGACCGCAACGAATATTTTTTGATTCCGCCACAATCGCAGGTCATGGGGCAAATCACATCTGATTTTGGTGTATCACCTTTCACCTACAGCTTGGCATTGCCAATTGAACCACAAGGCTCACTGCGCGATGTAGATAATGATGGACAATCCGATGTCGGCGTGATGGTCTTCGCGGTTGCCTATTGGACGAACAGTTTTGGCGACCCCTTTTTAGAAGAACGCGATTTGAGTGGAGGCGGTTGGTCTACGGCGTATGCCTCCACACGCATTAGCACCAATCCTGATACACGCCGCGAGATTGTAGGCGGCAAATTTGTTGTGTATGCACCTGACCATAATCAAGGTTTCCCATCGGGCTTTGGCGAAGATGGCAAATTATTCACTGCCGATGACCCCATCACCTCCATTCCATTTGGCTATACTGTCGTAGATATGGATGCTGACCCTTTCACGTTTGACCGTTCTTCCGATGCCACCATTCATTTGATTGAACCAGAAACATCCGCAGTAGACGATTTTTCCGGCTTATCTTATACCGCCGCCTTTGATGCCTTGGTCGAAAAATTCAGCAATGAATATGCCTTTACGGAATATCGTGGACTGAATTGGGCAGCGTTATCAGAAGAATATCGTCCGCGTTTTGTGACTGCCGAAGCTGCTGGCGACCCGGTGCTTTATGCCGAAACCTTGCGCGATTTCTTGTGGGAAATTCCTGATGGGCATGTCAGCATGTCATTAGGGCTAATTAATGACCAATTTCAGGAACAAACAGCGGGTGGTTTTGGCATGGCGCTGCGCGAATTGGATGATGAGCGCGTGATTGTCAACTTCTTGCTAGAAGGCTCACCTGCTGCCGAAGCGGGAATGCAATTAGGCACGGAAATTATCGCTTATGATGGCATCCCCATTGGCGATGTGTTGGATGATACGTTTATTTGGGCGCATCAAGCCTTGGGGACGGAACACACGATGCGTCTACAGCAGTTGCGTTATGCCACGCGCCGCCCGTTAGATAGTCTTCTGGATGTTACTTTCCGCAATCCGGGTGGCGAAGAACAAACTGTTACCTTAACGCCGATTCAGGAACGCGATAGTTTCTCGTTTTCGTCGTTCAATGCGGGCATTACGGGCTTAGAACTGCCGGTTGAATTTGAAATTTTGCCATCGGGTTATGGCTACGTTTCAATTTTTAGTTTCTCTGATGATGAATTTTTGACGGTGCAATTATGGGAACGTATGATTCGCACGTTCAAAGAAGCCGAATTGCCGGGCATCATCATTGATATGCGGAACAACGGTGGCGGTAGCGGCTTTTTGGCAGACCAGATGACCGCCTATTTCTTCAACGAAGAAGATATTTTCGTCGGGCAAACAGGTTACTACAACGAAGACCTGGATGATTTTTACTTTGATGATCGTGGTAAAGAACGCTTGTACCTGCCGTCGGAAGAATTGCGCTATTTGGGACCGGTTGCTGTGATTGTCGCGCCGTCATGCTTTAGTGCTTGCGAATTTTTCAGCTATAACATGACCATCAATGACCGGGCGGCGATTGTGGGGCATTATCCCACAGGTGGTTTAGGCGGCAGCATCGAAGTCTTCTTTATGCCAGAAAATGTCGCTGTCGGGATGACCATCGGACGCGCTGTAGATATGAATGGCGAAATTCATATTGAAGGTATTGGGGTTGTGCCAACGGTGGATGTACCTGTGACCGAAGAAACGCTCTTTGCTGAAAATGATGTGTTATTGGATGCGGCACAACAGGCACTCACCGACGCTATTCGCGGTAAAATCGTGGATGCAGGTGCGTTATCCGTGAATATGGCACCGGGCGCGGTATCTGCCACAGGCATGATTCAGCCGGAAGAGGGTATTCAGTATCGCGTTAGCCTGAAAGCCAATACGATTGTGAGTATTTTTGCGGGCGATACCAACGATACGTTGGATACGATTATCCAAATTTATGATTCAACCGGTGGACGCTTGCTGGTTGAAAATGATAATGCCAGCGAAACCAGCGTCGGTTCGGCGTTGGAAGGCTTGAATGTTGGACCCACGGACTTAGAAATTTTGGTGATTGTGCGCTTGGCAGATGGGCAAACGGGCGGCGAATTTAATCTGCGGATTGAAGCCGTGCCGGACGAAGGCGAATAAATTATCCCCACCCCAACCCCTCCCCATTTCATCTGAGGGGAGGACAGGTTGGGTGTCAAGACTTGAAAAAAGCAAAGTTCATAGGGCATCCTCTCGTTGGTATCAACAGACGAGACAGGACGACCATGAACCATCCTATACTATATCAGTGGGAACAACAGCTTGGCGAGATGTTACCGCTGTTCAATTCTTGGCAACGGGCGAATGTCGCCCTCTTCAGTTATGGCATTGTGTTGTCGCATAGTTGCCAACAAGCTGCCGTGGCACGGGCAGTCGCTAGTGGAGAACAGGTCGAGAGTGCAGCACGCCGCTGGCGGCGGTTTCTGGACAATGACGACATTGGGCTTGAGGACTTCTTTCAGCAGTGGAGTGGCAGCGTGGTGCAGGCATTGGGTTTGTCGCGGGTGACCTTATTGGTGGACGAGACCAAATTCGGACAGCGGTTGGGGGTGATGATGGTCGGTTTAGCATGGGAAGGGCGCTGTCTACCACTGGCATGGCGGGTGTATCGGTTGGCAGAGTATCCAACTGAAGGGCAGGTGCAAGTGATTGAGCAGTTGCTGCGGCAAGTGCAACAGGGGTTACCCCCACAGACGACGGTGTTGGTGTTAGCGGATCGTGGGATTGGCACCTCACCGGAGTTATGTCGGGGTGTGGCGAGCATGGGCTGGCACTATCTGTTTCGGGTCACCTGTCAGACCAAAATTGTGATCGACAGCGGCGACTATACCATTGCCGCACAGGTGCAACCGGGCGCGGTGTGGGGCGCGGAAGGCAAAATTTTCAAGCAGCGTGGACGCTTACCGGCTTATGCCCGCGCTTTGTGGGAAGTGGGCTATGAGCAAGCCTGGGCGTTAGTCACCAATGACCCGTGTGTAACGGGCTATGAGTATGCGCTCCGCAATTGGCAGGAACAAAGTTTTCGGGATTTGAAAAGCGGTGGGTGGCATTGGGGCGAGAGCCACATTCAGCAACCTGCTCACATGGCACGGTTGCTGATTTTGTTGAGTGTGGCTTATGCCTGGATGATTGCTGTGGGCAGTCAGGCAGTGGCGTTAGGCAAGAGCCAACCGCTGGTGCGTGAAAAGACGGGCAAGGTGCGGCGACACTGGAGTCTGTTTAAGGAGGGGGTACGCTTCTTTATTGAAGTCATTCACCGCCATACCTATTGGCTGGACTGGCTCTTTATGCCTGACCCGAGAGTCACCTGACAAGGTGTCCTCCCCTCAGCCATTTCATAGGGAGGGGACAGGGGGTGAGGATTTTTTTAATCTAATCCCCGACGCTGGCAACTTTGACATTTTTGGCAGATTGCCAGCGTAAAAATTTCAGATTGACGATGCCAATTCCCGCGAAAATGAGACCAGCGCCCAAAATAATGCGAGCATCCAGAATTTCGCCCAAGAAAATCACCCCTAAGAGTAATCCAACGGCTGGCACAACATACGTGACCATCGCGGCGCGTGCTGCTCCCAGACCTTTGACAATCTCGTAAAACATCAGATACGCGATAAACGTATTCACAAAGCCCAAAACTAACACAGCGGTTAATATCTCAACAGTCAAATCAGCCGGGGTTTGCAGCGGCATTGCGCCCGAAATGCCACCAACAAGCACGATAGCCGCTTCAAAAAACGTTGCCGCCATCATCGTAATGGCTGCCAAGACAACGGGTACTACCGTGCCGCTGGCTAACACTTTGCGGCTGAGTGCTGTAAAACAGGCATACGAAAGAGATGCGACCACAATCGCCATTTGCCCCATTAAACTGCCGGTAATTACTTGTCCATCCTGCCAATTGCGGCTGGCAAGCACCACAATCCCCGCAAAACCCAGCCCCAAACCAATCAATTTGCGTGGGGTAATGCGCTCATCTTTGAAGGCGAAATGCGCCACAACCAAAGCGAACAATGCCGCCGTAGATTGCAAAACGCTGGTTAACCCGCTTTCGACGCTTTGTTCGCCCCAACTAATGAGCGTGAATGGAATGGCATTATTGCCGATGCCCACTGCCACCATCGCTAACAGTATGCGCCAATCACGCGGGATGGGCTGTCTGGTGACAACCACCACCAAACCCAAACCAACAGCGGCAATCCCCACGCGAATCAGGACAAGATGCACCGGATGAATAGCTTCAACGCCAATGCGAATCAGCATAAAAGATGACCCCCAAATGAGGGCGACCAGCCAGAACATAATCCAGATTCGGGTTTTCATAGGGTGTCCTTTAGCGATACATAACTTGGATTTGCGTGCAGAAAAGTGTGCTTCTCATGGTGTTGGCTCTAGGCGCACGAGATGAAAAATCGGGCGTCCGGTGCGGTCATAAACCACCTCATCGCTGCTGATGGTAAAGCCACTTTCGGCGATAATTTGTTCAAAGGCGTCGCGCCGCTGGAAGGTGGTATCCCCCGGCGCATGAAAAAGATATAGACTGTTGGGCGTCGTTAGGCTTTGCTGGACTCGTACCGCAAAACCGGGGTCGGGGTTAAGTTCAAATCCGGCAATGTCTATCGGTTGCATCGTGCCACCGGATAAAAAGCGTATCTGATTTTGTATGCCCCAATCCACAGCATATAACGGCGGCAGTGGGTCAAGCGATTCAAGCGTGTCCATCAGTGTATCAATCGCGCTGCTGTGTCCGCCAAAACCACCCATGCGCGTTAAATCGTGGTGATATGCCAGTGTCGCTTGCACATCTTGATATACCAATACCGTTACAAAGATGCAAATTATCAGCCATCGCAATAATTGAACAGAAATAATTTTAAAAATCTTTATTGTAGGGGCGTGATATATCGCGCCCTCATAAGAGAAACGATTTCCCGGAAAATGTCGGATAATCAGTGCCAGTGAGATTGCCAGCAATAATGGCGGAAAAGGCATCAGAATCGCCATGTGGGTCGCCCACAATGCTGATACCGTAAACACTGATGACAGCAGCATCAAGGTCAGGGCAATCAGCAGAAAGACACTGCGCCGCCAATCGGTACGCCCCCGCCAAAAAACGATGATAAGCGCCAATAGCGGCGTTATCAGCAACGCCTGACTCCATAACGGATTACCGTAGAGTGCGCCGCCCGTCAGATACCAGAATTGCTCGCCTGTGATGGTGACGCGCAAATTTTCAATGCGTGCCGCGAGATTTTCTAAGAAGGCGCTGTTATCCACACCATAATACGATGTGCCACCAAAATCATTGAGCAGGGCAAACGTGCCGCCGGTTTGCAGGTTGTAAATAATGAGCATGAACAAACCGGCGCATAAGCACACCCCCGCGAAAACAAATTGTCGCAGCGTAAGCGTTATGCCGATGGGTTTCAGAGACCGTGCTTCCAAAATTTTTCTGGCATTTGGCAAAAGATAGAGCAATCCAAATGCGCCACCAATGCCAATCAACACCCAACCCACCAGCATTTTCGCCGCAATGCCCAGACCGAGCAAAAATGCTCCGGCATAAAGCCACCGAACCGATGTTTTTTTGCGCCACCAATACCAGCCACACAGCATCGCGCCCAAGGTTAGCGGTACGGTTACGAATGTGACATAAACGCTTTGACGACTCCAGAAGATGAATGAAGGCTGCATCGCTAAAAACAGCGCCGCCAGCACGCCCGCCAGCGGTGACACCCATGCCCGCCCAATACGCCATACCAGCAGCAATGTGACCACTGAAATGAGGATGGACATCAACCGCAGCGAATAGACCGATACGCCAAAAATGCCGATAAACGGCACATATAGATAGGTATTGACCGTGCCAATATAATCCTGAATCATCAGCGGAAAACGAGCGCCCAAGACTTCAATGCCATGATTGCGAATGGTATCAAACGGTGCATTGTTCAGGATTTGGATAACCGGAATCACTTCCTGCGCTTCGTCAGGATGCAGTCCCGGTAGCTCAATCTGATGCCAGCATAACGCGCTAAAGGCAAGTAAAATCGCCAGAATACTCGCATATTCCAGCCAGCGCAACCAGCGTAAATTGGGGGACAAGGTATTCACAAATACGCGATTTTCTGTCGGGTGTTGGTGGTTTTTGTATCTACTCTGAAAATAGTGCTGAGTGCTGAGGACTAAGTGCTGAGTCAAAAACCGATTGTCACTTAGCCATTGGTCAAATTGCCAATTTTCATCTCTTGGTGCAATAACAATTCATCGCTGATAATTTTAATCAAAAACATCCTCACAGCATAATCGTGCTGTGAGGATGTGTCAATCGTAATGGTCTATGATGGTCTATAACGGGGCTAATCCCACTGGCGATTATCTACGATGGTGCGCTCATATTCGCCAATCGTTCCCGGAGGCACCATTTCGATATGGTCAATGCGAAGGCGCACGGCGGCTTGTGCCAATGCTTGTAATTTCGCGCCGATACCATCATCGGCTGCGCCTTCTTTCAGTTCGACTTTGAGTGTGACAACATCGTTATTTTCTGGGCGGGTGATAATGGCTTGCAAGCGATTAATTTGCGGGAACTGCACCGTCGCCAACTTGAGTTGGTTGGGATGTAAAAACATGCCGCGCACTTTGATAGCGTCACCGCTACGCCCAAACAAGCCCAATAAATGCTGTCTCCCATCTTTTAATTCGGGTGATATTGCGCCTAAATCACCTGTGCCGAAGCGCAGCAGGGGATAGGCTTTGTTGAACGTTGTTACAACAATTTCACCCGTGCCGCCCGGTTCAACATCGTCGCCAGTTTTGGGGTCGGCAATTTGCAGGAAAACTGCTGGCATGATTTTAAAACCGGGAATATCATGGCGGGTATAACCCATGAACCCTAAATCGGCGGTGCCATATGCCGAAGTGGTTCTCATGCCATACTTGCCTTCAAACCGTTCTTGCTGCGATGGGGTGTAAAGTTCAGCCGAAAAGAGAGCTTTTTTGATGGGATTGTGTTCTGGGGCGATGCCCATCTCTTCCATTTTGTCTAACAGTGTCATCAGATAGCCGGGCTGCCCAAGGAAGCCATTTGCCCGCAGCGCCATTGCCATCATAATTTGCAATTCCGTGTTGCCGGGTCCTGATGGAATCACGGTTGCGCCACAAGCACGCAAGCCTTCATCCAAGAGCAATCCAGCGGGTGTCAGATGATACATGAAGGTATTAAGAACTTTATCGCCGCGTTGAAATCCCACATATTGGAACGGCTCTAATGCCGCTTGTGGGTCTTCTGGTGGGGGTTGCGGGTCATAGATGGGACCCGGTGAGATATAAATGCGCGGCAGCGATTCAATCGGGACAGTTAAAAAGCCCCCAAACGGTGGGTTTGCCTGATGAATTTCGACCAGTTCATCTTTGCGTAAAATCGGAATTTTTTTTAAATCGACTGCGCCCTGAATATCAGCCGGCTTCACTCCGGCATCATCCAGAATCTTGGTGATAGCGGGTGCATGGGCATAAGCATGGGCAACAAGTTCCTGAATACGGGCGTCAAAATGCGTCAAAATGTGCCTCCGTGTTGAATCTGTGTTAGCCTAACCAGCGTTTGCGGCGTTTGTAGTGCTTCACTTCGCGGTAGCTTTTGCGTTCCCCCATCTGGTTGAGTCCCAGATAAAATTCTTTGATGTCTTCGTTCTCGCGCAGTTGGTCAGCGGGACCGTCTAGCACCACGCGCCCATTTTCCATGACGTAGCCATAATGCGCCAGCGCCAATGCTGCCCGCGCATTTTGTTCGACTAACAACACCGACACGCCTTCGCGCTCATTGATGTCTTTAACGATAGAAAAAATTTCCTGCACCAAAAGTGGCGCCAGTCCTAATGAGGGTTCATCCAGCATCATCAATTTGGGATGCCCCATCAGCGCCCTGCCGATGACCAGCATTTGCCCCTCACCGCCGGATAAATAGCCGCTGGTACGTTTTTGCAATGCTTTCAAGCGCGGGAAATAATGATACACGCGCTCTAAATCATGTTTGGCTTCGCTGCCGCCTTTGTAGGTCATCGCGCCCAACCGCAAATTTTCTTCAACGGTCAGATGCCGGAACAGCGGACGCCCTTCAATGACCTGAATAATGCCTTTGCGGACAATATCTTCCGCGCCTTGGGTTTCTAGGCGTTCATTGCCCCACATGATGCTGCCACGAGTAATTTCGCCCGCTTCGCTTTTCAGTAAGCCGCTGATGGCTTTGAGCGTCGTAGATTTGCCCGCGCCGTTGGGACCGAGCAGCGAGACGACCTGACCGGGTTCAACATGAAACGAAATGCCGCGCAGCACCAGAATCACGCTGTTATACACGACTTCAATATTATTGACCGTGAGCGTTCCGGCGGCGATAGGTGCTTGTGTTTTGGATTTTTCTTGGAGTTGCATGATGTGTTTCCTCATGCTGTTATAAAAGTTTTGACGGTTTCAATACGTTTAGCTGTCAGCAATCAGCCGTCAGCTTTTGTAGTGTGGCAAGCGCGTTTTGCTATTTAGGAGTAATGATTCTCCTCACCCCCAACCCCCTCTCTACGCAGTAGAGAGGGGGGCAAGTTCCCCTCTCCATGCAATGGGGAGGGGTTAGGGGTGGGGATTACAAGTGTTTATTCACCGCCGGGACGCAAATCCGGGGCGGGGGCAAATTCCGTCAACGGGACGAGAATCGGCACATAAATCGTCGTACCATCGTCATTCGGGATTTTCAGCGCGTCATCGCCGGAAGTGGCGGGACCATCCATCGTGGCGTTCAGGAACATCATCATCGCCATACGGTTGGTGGGGACAGCGCGTAGTTCGCCGCCTTGCCAATCGGCAGTGAACAGCCCCAACGGCGAGTAGCTAATGCCATCGAGTGTTTCTTTTAATGCTGCGCCATCTACGGCATCTAAGCTGCCTAGGCGATTCACCGTCTGGATATACAGTTCGGTATACAGGTCAACGGTGGAGAAGCCCAAGAGATAAGCGATATTCTGGGTTGGCAACGAGCGTTCATTGGCAGCAGCTTGTTCGCGGACGAAAGCAACACCCGGTTCAGAGGTTTCTGACCACCAACGGAAGGGCAGGCTACCGACGATGCCATTCACGGCGGGCAATCCATCCGACCCTAATGCCGTGCGGCTGAGGAGCGCCACCGAGGTATCCAACGCCCAGTTCACACCTGCCAGTTGGACATCTTCTTCCAAGCCCAAATCAACAACGGTTTTGGCAACCAAGAAGGGACCGCTGGCGAGCGTATTGGTATAGAGAATCGTCGCGCCAGCATCTACCAAGTTCAACACCTGACCGCTAATGTCGGTATCGGTGGGCAGGAAGATTTCGGGGGTTTCCAACACGGTCACGCCTTGTTCGCCACAATAAGCAATTGTTTCTGGGGTGAAAGCTGCTTGCCCAAAAGCACCGGGCCAGCTAATGTACCCAATGACGGGTTCTTCGCCGTAAACGCCCATCGGGTCAGCAGCGACAAATTCGCAGAATGAACCGAGTTGGTCAGCATACAGCGGGTTGGTGGCATAAATCCAGCCGGGGGTTTGACCATCTTCGCCATACAAGCCTTCGACTGAACCCGCCGAAATCAACGAGACAATGCCATCTTCTTCCACTTGGGAGCGCAACAGTTCCGCATCACCGGAAGCATACAGCAACACGGCACTCGGTTTCGGGTCGAGGCTGCTGTAGTAATCATAGTGCGCTTGGGTTTGTGCCGGATCGCCGCCAGTATCGCGGTTATCGGTGGCAAGCATTGCGCCGCAGACGCCGCCATGCGCGTTATAATAAGCAATGGCATCTGCCAAGCCGGCTAACAACGGTTGGGTGATGAAGGCATACGCGCCGCTGATGTCACCAAAGTGGTAAATCGTAATCGTTTCGCCCGTCAAATCCACTTCGCAATCGCTGTGTTGGATAAAATCGGGCATTGCCATATCTTGCGCTTGCACGAAGACCGCCATGCTGACCAACAGTGCCAAGATGACGAGGGTTAAAATAAGTTTCCGCATAAGAAAAAATCCTCTCTTGAGATGGTTACTAATTGTGAAAACGATGGTTTTTTATGGATACTGCCAATAGTGATAATAAAACCTCCTGCTACATTGTAACCTGAAACGTCAGAAAACACGAAGAAATCCCTATTTTTAGTATGAATAGGGACGGATCTTCCAGGCAATTTTAAGAATTTCCCATCGGTAGGCAATGCCCCTCGGCTCGATGACGAGGAAAATAGCAATCGCCAACCCGAACAAAATGGGACTGAGTGCCGCTTCGATATTGGCTATCCCAATGAAGGGCAGCAAGACCGGCAAAATTACCTTGAGCGTTGTAGACAGCGATGGGATGATATATTGACTGAGCAGGTTGACGAAAGTCACGCCGAAAATCGCGCCCAATGGGAAGCCCGCGCCACCAATCACTAGCATCGCCAAAAATTCAATCGAGAGATTCAGTTGGAATTTATCTATCGAGAGCGATTGTGTATCAAATGCCCACAATGCCCCCGCGATGCCCGCATACAGCGAACTTAAGAAAAATGCTTGTAATTTGTAGCTAAACACATTGATGCCGAGGAGTTCGGCTGCCAAATCATTATCGCGCACGGAGATAAATGCCCGTCCGATGCGGGTGCGAATGATGTTGCGTGCCGCCAGAAACAGCAGCACCGCCAGCGGAATGATGATGTAATACATGGCGGCTTGCGGCGCAAATGATATGCCGAAGAAGGTTGGGTCAGGGACTTCTAGCGGACGTGAGCCGTTGGTGAGAGGTTCTAAGGGATAGCGTAGCACCCAAGGGATGATAAATTGGGCGGCTAAGGTCGCCATTGCCAAGTAAAAGCCCTTCACGCGCAGCGACGGCAAGCCAAATAACAAGCCCACTAATCCGGTGAACATGGCAGCCAATGGCACGACAATCCAGAAGGGTAGGTCAAAATTGCGGGCGATGAGCGCCGCACTGTACGCCCCGACGCCCATAAATGCCGCATGACCTAAGCTGATTTGCCCGGTATAGCCCATGAGGATATTTAACCCCTGCACGGCAATGGCATAAATAGCAATGCGGACGATAAGACCAATCCAGAAAGAGGGGATAATGCTCAAACCAAGGGGCCCATCAACCGTCAATAACGGAATCAACAGCAGCGCAGCAAACACGCCATAAGTCCACCATTTGTCGCTGCGCGTGCGATTCAGTGAAATATCTTGTTCATATTGGGTATCAAACACCCCGGCGGGGCGAATATTGGCAGCCATAATAACTCCAGTTTTTAGCTTTTAGCCATGGGCTTGTAGCTTTGTCATTTACCGCAATTTTTAACTTGAATTTATTTCAAAAATTGGGTTTGTAGGGACACGGCATGCCGTGTCCCTACGGGAAAATCGAATTTGGCAATTAACTTCTATTCATGATTTCTGCAAGACCATCGCTAACAGCCAAAAGCTAATAGCTTATATTTAGATGCGTTCAATGCGTTTTTCGCCAAATAAGCCATCGGGACGAATAACTAACACAATCATCAGCACCAGATAGGGCGCAAGTTCTGTACCTGCTTGGGTGCCGGGGAATAATAAATTTGCCCATTCCTGCACCAAGCCAATCACCAAGCCACCCACCAACGCGCCGCCGATGGATTCTAACCCACCCAGCAGCACCGCCGGAAAAGCCCGTAATGCTAATAAGGGCATATTCAGCGATAAACTGGTTGCGCCGCCTTGCAAGACGCCGCCAATCGTCGCCAATAACGCAGCAATGCCCCACGCTACTGCTAGAATAAAGCGCACACGCAACCCGACCGATTGTGCCAATTGTTGATTTTCAGCAGTGGCACGCATCGCCAACCCGACGCTGGTATACCGGAAAAACAGCACAAATGCCCCAAAAGACAGCAATGCTAAAATCAGCACGAGTAACAAATCTGTCCGCAAACGAACATCCCCACCGAGCAGCGTTTCAGCCTCCCAAACGATATTTCTGGGGATACCTGTGCCATCCAACCATGCGAAGATTTGCAGCGGCAATTCCACACTGCCCCATGTCATCTGCGTGACGCCCAACAAAAATTCGGAGACTGCCAGTGTCATCAACACAGAAGCGAATAAGGGCTGTCCAATTAATGGGCGAATGGCGAAGCGTTCTACACATAATCCGACCAAGACCGAACCGACTAAGCCGCCGATAATTGCCCGGACGAACTGCAAATCGCGCCCCGGTAGCGACATCAATCCTGTGAGGATAAGCCCAACGACTAACCCAATTGCCAGTCGGCGCGTATCACGCAGGTCAGCCAAGCCATTCATGGTGAGGACGATAAACACGGTAAAAAATGCCATGAGTCCAGCGGCAAGCGGGTTGACATTGGCGCTGCTGAAGAACGTGTAAAAAATCATCGCGCCAAATAGCATCATCAGCCCATGAGCGAAGTTAAAGACACCAGAGGCTTTGTTGATGATGACGATGCCCAAGGCAATCAACGAATACACGCTGCCTACAAGCAACCCGGTAATGGTGCTTTGTACCATGCGCGACGGTTTTTGTTCAGCGATGATGGGCAGCAAGAATATCAGAATCGCCAACAACAGCGCCACGCTCAGTACTTTGTTAATCAGGGGTTTGTTGTTATCGTAAAAATTAATGACTGCGCTCAAGAGTTATTTCCTCAATAAGAATTATTTGACGAAATCGCATCATTCAATTGCTAAGAACTAACAGCCAAAAGCTACTCAGTTGCAAAGTTCAATTATCATTGCGTTATGCTGCCAGAAACTAAAGTTTCCGGCTACCAAACAACCAAGTCTGCTAAAGAGACTGCTTCAAAAACGCCTTTAGTGCGTTTGGTTTTGTTTAGCCCCACGACTTTAGTCTGGGGCGACACGAGCCATTTTGATGTTTGCAACAAAGCAACCAAAAGCTAATGGCTCGTCTAAATCACCGTACACACATTCAACTGTGTTTCAATCACGGCTTCGCGCCCATCCCGATATTTTACTTCAGCGCGAACTTGCACTGCGTCACGATTGCCATACATGGCGTCCAGAATATCGCCGTATTTTTGCGTCAGGGTGCGGCGTTTGAGTTTGCGCGTGCGCGTTAGTTCGCCTTCATCCGCGTCGAAGGCTTTATGCAGAATAACGAACTTGTGGATCCGACTGAATTCAGGAATATCTTTATTGACGCGCTCAATATCTTGGATGATGAGCGCCGCGACTTCTGGCTTTTGCGATAAATCCACCATCGTCGTAAAGCTGATGCCGCGTTTTTCCGCCCAACGCGCCACATTATCAAAATTGATGATGACAATCGCCGTGACATAGGGCATATCAAAACCACCGACGGTCATAATATCCGCGATAAATGGGCTGAATTTGAGCCGTCCTTCGATATATTGCGGGCTGAAGCTATGACCGCTGGCAAGTTCAATCAGGTCTTTCACCCGTTCCAGATAAATCAGATGCCCATGATCATCAAAATGCCCGGCATCGCCCGTGTGATACCAGCCTTCTTCATCAATCGATTCGCCCGTTTTATCCGCTTCTTTGTAGTATCCAGCAAAACGCGCTTCGGTACGGATGAGAATTTCTTGGTCTTCGGCGATTTTGATTTCTACGCCCGGTACTAACACGCCGACTGTCCCTAAACGGACATCGCCGGGGATATGCACCGTGCCAAATGTTTCGGTAGAGGCATACAGTTGGCGCAGTTCCACGCCAATTGCCCGGAAAAAGCGAATCACATCTGGCGAGAGCATCGCCCCGGCAGTGAGAACATTGCGAGCGCGTACCAAACCAATTTTATCGCGCAGCGGTTCAAACACGGCAAATTCGCCCAATTGCCGCAGCAATTTTAGATGGGCGGGAATGGCTTTACGCTCATCTTCCAAATCAATGATTTGATAGGCAACGGGCATGAACCATTCGTAGAGTTTGCGATTAATCCAAGTGCTATCGTTGATGCGAAAACGTACTGTGCTAGCGAGACCTTCCCAGACGCGGCTGGGGAATAATAAGCCGACCGGCGCAATCTCGCGCAAATCAGTTGGCACGGTTTCGGGTCCTTCGGGGAAGTTAATCATCATGCCATACATCAAATGCGGCGCGAACCCAAAGGCTTGCTCGGTCTGCCATGCCATCGGACTAAAGGACAACCAATTATCATCGGCATTCACCCGGATATAATCCAGATTCATGTCGCTGCCATAAATCAATTGATAATTCGTCGTCATGGCGAATTTAGGCAAGCTGGTTGTACCAGAGGTCATGCTGAGGATAATGGTATCTTCAGGTTTGGTGGCGGCAACCAGTTTATCAAATAATCCGGGATTTTTAGCTTTATAATCCTGCCCGATTTTTTCAATCTCGGCAAAGCTGGCAAGCCAAGGGTCGTTATAACTCCACATGCCTTTGTCATCCCAATAGATGACGCGGCGCACATTGGGGATTTTTTCTTTGATTTCTAGCGCCTTATCCACTTGTTCTTGGTCTTGCACAACGAGAAATGTGCAGTCAGTGAATGTCACAGGATAGAGCAGGTCTTGGGCAGTGGCATCGCTAAAGATACAATTGCTCATGGCATGGGCGCTGTGGGCGGCGATTTGCGCCCAATACATCTCCGGGTTATTTTCACCCATGATGCAAATGGTTTCGTCGGGTTGCAGCCCCAAACTGACCAGCCCCATGCAAAAATTCGTGACATGCTCTAAGACATCATTCCAAGTGTATTCT
Source organism: Anaerolineae bacterium (assembly GCA_022842885.1). Taxonomy (GTDB): domain Bacteria; phylum Chloroflexota; class Anaerolineae; order Aggregatilineales; family Phototrophicaceae; genus JALHOR01. Next base: position 37,697 of record JALHOR010000030.1, on the reverse strand, counting down.
TGCCAAATGCCGTAGCGTTTTTTCCGCATGGCAATGTGATTGCCCAATTCTTGAACGCGCAGCAGAAAATTTTTGGGCAGTGTATCCCGGTGTGCGTCTGGGCTTTTCGGCAGTGCCGTATTCATCCGCGACTGATAAATCTTGCCGGGCTTGGTCGGGCGGTGAACGATTGTGGTTGTTTGGGGTGCTTCATTTGCCATGACCATAACGCCCTTACTCCTGACCCAAATAGGCTTTAATCACGCGGTCGTTTTTACGAATTTCTGCGGGCGTGCCTTCGCCAATTTTTTCGCCAAAATCCAAGACAACAATCCGATGAGAAATATCCATCACCAGCCCAATATCATGTTCAATAAGCATAATCGTCGTGCCTTGCCGTTCATGAATATCCAAGATAAAGCGTGCCATATCTTCTTTTTCTTCGATATTCATGCCTGCCATCGGTTCATCTAACAGCAGCAGCGTGGGTTCTAGCGCCAGCGCCCGCCCCAATTCGACCCGTTTCCGTAAGCCGTAACTGAGAGCGCCGACCCGCGATTTACGGATGCTTTCCATCTCCAGAAATTCGATGATTTCTTCCACACGGCGGCGGTGTTCAATTTCTTCGCGTTGTGCTGCGCCCCAAAAAATTGCCCCAGTGAGCATGTTGGTGGCGTGCATGTGGATATGGCGGGCTGCCATGAGGTTTTCTAGGACAGTCGCATTGGTGTAGAGGGCGATATTCTGGAAAGTACGGGAAATGCCGAGTTTAGCGCGGCGATAGGGTGGTACATTGATGATATTGCGCCCCTCAAGATAAATACCACCTTGTTGGGGATGATAAAACCCATTGACGCTGTTAATCAGGCTGGTTTTGCCGGCACCATTGGGACCAATGACTGCCAGAATTTCGCCTTCTTTAACTTCAAATGCAATATCGCGCAGTGCCTTTATCCCACCGAAACTCAGTGAGATACGGTCAACCTTTAATTTTACAGTCATTCAAAAAGAATCCTCAAAATAACAAAATTGTATTTTTACATCTGGTTAAAGCGAAATGGTCTTCGATTTTGGATGCCAAAAATAAATCAAAACACACGTTGTCTCATGTGAAGATAACAAAGAATCGCAATTTTAGCAACAGCAATAGATTAGTGATTGTTGAGCCATGCTAGAATATCCGCTAAGACGCGGGCTTTTTCGCGCTCGTTCATAATTTCATGGCGCATTCCGGGATACATAGTGAGCGTTTTATCTTTGGAAGCGGCTTTTTCATAGATGACTTTGCTGCCCGATGGTGGCGTAATTTTATCGTTTTCGCCATGCAAAATCAGCACAGGCAGCGTGAGCTTGTTGGCTTGTTCACGGAGAATTTTGCCTGTGTTAATCAAGAGAGCGCCCATCCCCACGCGCCATGCCCCCGTATAGACCAACGGGTCTTTCTGATAGGCGTCCACGACAGCAGTATCGGTGCTAAGTTCGCTGGCAGGCAAGCCGGGAATCAAGGGGGTGGTGGGCATAATATTTTTGAGGAGATTTGCCAAACCAAGGATAACGCCCGGCACGGCTTCATCACCATTCACCGCACAACCAGAGATGAGCAAGCCCGCCAACTCCGCTTGATACTTAAGCGCGAATGCCAGCGCCAGCAACGACCCCATGCTGTGACCCAGCATAAAGAGTTTCAGGTTAGGGTACTGCTGCTGCACTTGCTCAAAATATTGTGCTAAATCTTTGATAGGCTGTTCGATGGTTTCGAAGTAGGCTTGCAAGCCATCACTTTTGCCATGCCCGCGATGGTCTAGCCCAAAGACAGCATAGCCCGCGTTGACCAGTGCCTCGGCGACGTGGGTATAACGCCCAATGTGTTCGCCATACCCATGAACGAGAAAAATCCCGGCACGCGGTTTGCCCACTGGCAGCCAAGTGACGGTATGAATTTTGAGATTATCCAGCGTAGTGAAAGAAGAATTTTGCATGAGATGGTTCTTTGTTGGTGAAAGTCCGATAAGAGAAACGATTATTTTAATGTTTCTAATTCATTTTGCCACATTTTGACGGTTGCCATGATCGTGTCGCGTTGATTGTCTTCAAGTAATGTTGGGAAGGGCAAAAATTGCACCTGATATTCCTGTGCTTGTTCGATTTGTGGGGCGATTAATGCCGCATGATACGCCTCATCGTAAGCCCGTTGCAATTCCATCGGAATCACTTCACGGCGCAGTGGCAACGCGCAACGTTTGAGAGGCTCGCCCAATTCTTGAGTAATCACCCGCACGCGCTGACCGGGAACGAATATCGCCACATGATAGGGCGGGCGCAGCGTGAAGGGATGTTCCAGAAGGCGCTTGACAGAGCGCGTGATGTCAATTTCAACAACATTCACATTTTGCGCCAGAAAAAGCTGCTGACGCTGCTGCTGATAACGCCGTATATCCGGCTGATGCGTTTTGTTGCGCGGCGAAACAATCTCTATGACTGTCACTAATTCGCGCTGATTATCATAAATTTTGATAGCATCCAATTCTGGCTCATCAGCGTATAAATCAATTTCCAGCCCCGGTTCGGCAAGAATGGCAGTCGCGGCGGTTGCATATTCTAAATCGGTCATGATAGGTGGCATTACAGCGATACGTTCAATGCTAATATCAGGTTCGCGCTGTGCCACAATTTGTAAACTAACTTCTTTGCTGCCGATATAACCAGCGGTCAACAAGGCATCACCCATTTGATTCAGCAAGGCACCTATCATGCCGCTGTGAATCTGTTGAAAGTAACGGGCATCTTCGGCAAACGGGTCTATATGCCCGGCAAAAGCTCCACGCCGAAGATGCTGAATATATGCCGGACTAGACATTATTGTTATCCATAACTCAATGGCACATCTAAGCGTAACCAAGTGCGCCCCACACGGAACAATGTGCTAGGACGCAAGGGAATCCGTTCTTTCAGAGGTTCGGGGTCTTTTTCGATAAAAGTACCGTTACGACTGCCGCCATCTTCCAACCAAAAACTAAGAATCATCGGTGATGTGGTCGTATCCGTTGCTGTTACCGGGCGGGCAACACAGCCCACCCGCGCATGTAAGCGCGAAACTTGGTTATCAAAATCGAGCATGACATCGCAGCCTGCCCGCCGCCCAATGGTGATGATGCGCTGCCTGCCAAGTTCCGGTTGTTCAAAACTTAACACCTTGCCATCCAAGGGTCCACTCATAAAGGTAATCGAAATTTCGCCGCGGCGGCGTCCGGGATACATAGGGTTTTTCCTTCATAGCCAGCATAACCAACAGCGCCAGCGATTAATCATCGTTATCTTTAATATCTTTTTTCTGTTTGTTGATTTTATCACGAACCCGCTGGAGTTTTTCTTTGGAAAATTCGTGATTTGGGTCAAGTTTCAGCGCCCGCAAAAAGGCGATTTCGGCATCTTCCAGCTTGCCATTTTCGTAAAGCGCCTCCCCATAATTATGCCAGAACCAAACATCGCTGGTATCGTATTTGACGGCTTGCTGATAACAAATCAGGGCATCATCCCATAAGCCCATCGCTGCCAAACACATGCCTTTGCCGTTCCATGCCCACGCATAATCGCTATCGAGCGTCAGCGCCCGATTGTAATTTTCCAGCGCGGCATCAAACCGGAATAAACGGCGTAACACTTGCCCGCGCCGCGCCCACACGGTTGGGTTATCCGGGGCGATGACAATGGCTTGATCCATCGTCGCTAAGGCTTCCTCACGCCGTCCAATATCCAATAGCAGCACCGTGCGATTGATGTAATACCAAATGACCGTCGGTTCTTCCTGAATAGCGCGGTCATAACTGGCGAGTGCCTCCTCTTGCCGCCCCATCTCTTTAAGCGTTAGTCCGCGCCCGTTCCATGCCCAACCGAAACTGGTGTTAAATTTGATAGCACGGTTATAAGCATTTAGCGCCTCATCCAAACGCCCCAAACTACGCAATGCCTGCCCCACTTTTGACCAACTTTCGGCGTGCTGCGGGTCAAGCAGCAGTGCTTGGTCAAGCGCCTCTAGCGCCTCATCGTATTTGTTCTTGATAAGCAGTTCTTCGGCATAGTTATACCAATACCAAACATCTTGGTCGTTCAGTTCCAGCGCCCGCTTAAACGAGTAGAGTGCTTCATCATGCTGCCCTAACGCGCTGAGGGTTAAGCCGCGCCCACTCCATGCCCAGCTATAATCGGGGTCAAGTTCGACAGCACGGGTATAACTTTGGGCGGCTTCGTCCAAGCGATTCAACTTGCGGAGGACTTGCCCATATTTTGCCCACATATGCGGGTTGCGCGTGGTAATTTTCAGCGTGCGTTCCAATATTTCTAAGGCTTCGTTGTAACGATTCAAGACAACAAGGCAGTCGGCTTGCCGATATAAATACGTGGATTTATCTGGCGCGAATAAACTGGCGTTGACATATGCCTTGAGGGCTTCCTCATAGTGGTGCTGATGTTCTAAAGCCGTCCCTAATTCGCTCCATGCCCATGAATAACCGGGGTCAAGTTCGGTGGCTTTGCGGAGCGAGATTAAGGCATCATCCAATCGGTTCATCTGGCGCATGATGCTGCCATGCAGGGCATGGCTGCGGGAATAGCTTGGATTAATATCAATCGCCCGTTCTAATAAGGGCAGGGCTTCGTCATAGTGATGCAGCAGCATCAGGGCATTGGCTTGGTTATACAAATACCAATCGCGGTCGGGATTAATGGCACTCGCGCGACGATAACATTGTAAGGCTTCTTCGTAGCGATGCATCTGCTCTAGGACGATGCCTTTGCCATTAATTGCCCAATCGAAGTTATCATCAAGGGCTTCGGCACGTTCATAAACATCCAGCGCCTCTTCGTAGCGTTTTACATAACGCAGCACTTGCCCTAATTTGCCCCACGCGGGCGCATGGAAGGGGTCTACCCGCGTGGCTTGCCGCGCCGGTTCCAGCGCATCATGGAAACGCCCAATACTCACTAATGTCTCGGTCAGGTTGTACCAGTGCCACGACACATCTGGTTGATAATGGGTGGCACGTTTAAAACTAAGGATGGCTTCGTTGGTGCGCCCTAATGCTTTGAGCGATAAGCCGCAACCATTGTGCGCCCAGGCATAATCGGGTTGCAGCCGAATGGCTTCTTGATAAGCGTTGACAGCTTCTTCATAGCGCCGCAGCAGCCGATAAATTTGTCCTAATTTGGCGTGGCTGTTGGGATGGCGGGGGTCTATCGCCAGACCGCGTTTGAGGACATCAATCGCTTCTTCGCGCCGTCCAATTTTTTCCAGCATGTCACCGCGATTATACCAATACCACACATCATTCGGATTGATATTAGTGGCGGCTTCAAACGCGCCGAGTGCCAATTCTGGTTTGCCCAGCCGATCTAGAATGATGCCTTTGCCATTATGCGCCCAAGCGTATTCCGGCTGAATAGTCAGGGCTTTATCGTAACAGTCGAGCGCCTCTTGATGGCGTTCCAACAGCCGCAAAGTGCGCCCTTTACGCGCCCATGCCCACGCATAATCGGGTTGCAGCGCAATCGCTTGGTCATACGCGACGAGTGCTTCTTCTTGTCGCCCCAACTCCGTTAGCGAATAGCCTTTGTCCATCAGTTCGCGTGCCATCAATGCGGGACCTTCGTTTTCCAGCACAGGCAATTCGCCCACTTCAGCGCGGTAAATATCCGAGAGAGCTTCGACCACTTCTTGCCACGATTGTGGACGTTGGGTGGCACTTTTCGTCATGCAGCGCAGCACTAAATCGCGTAACGTAGCGGGCAAACGCTCATGATAACGCTTATCAAATTCGGGGCGCTCATTCAGGTGTGCCTCTTTCCATTGTTTGATGCCCCGCGCCCGGAAAGCATGTTTGCCCACCAGCATTTCGTACAGGACACAACCAAAGGCATAAATATCAGAGCGCACATCCACATCAATTGCCAAACATTGTTCCGGTGACATATACGGCGGTGTCCCGACCACCGCGTTCATGCGCGTCAAGCGATTATCCGCGTCATGGTGTCCGTCGTGTTCGGCATTGCCTTCATCGGGAATATTGCGGTCGGCATCTAAAGACCGGACTAAGCCAAAATCGGTGACTTTGGCGATACCATCATGCGTGACCAAAATATTGCCCGGTTTCAAATCTCGATGTACCAAGCCGGGAACTTTCAGCGTGGCGTGCTGCATTCCCAAGGCAATATGAATCCCGAACAACAGTGATTGGGGCATGGTTAAACGGTTATGGTCAATCCAACTCCGCAAATCAGCGCCCACGCCCTCCATGCCGCTGATGTGTTCTAGGATGATGTGGGGACGGGCATTGATATTTTGCACTAAACGCGCTTGCACAATATGCGCGTGTTTATCTAACCGAATCCATGTGAGCGCCTCATGCTCAAAACGGGCAACCGCTTTTTCGTTATCCAAAAAGCGTTTTTGGAACGTTTTAATCGCCACTGGTTCGCGCTGGTCATGGTCATAACACAGATAGACCACGCCCATGCCGCCCACCCGAATATCCACCACTTCATAGCGATTTTCAATGCGTTGGCGAATGCCAAAATCATGTTCATCATCGCCAGCCGCTTCGGCACGCGGCACGGGCATAATTTTCGCACCATCAGCAGGATTTTCCATTGAAGTAAAATCCCCAACGAGAACATCCATGCTTTCTTCGGGGCGCGTTTCGTTCAGTTGCGGGGCAGCCGCCGGGACTTCCTCAGGACTTTTGACCAACGACGCCACTGATTCCAGATTGGCATCGTCAGGACTCATGCGCGTATCCGAAGCATCGCTGAGGGCGGCTTCTAATTGTTGAGCATCTTGCAGGCGTGTACCGGGGCGGCTGAACTGCGAATCATAGGCGGTGGGGTCATCATCGCCAATCGTGGCATGCAGCGTATTTTGATATGCTTTGACTAAACTGACCAAATGCTGCATGGTCACATCGGGCGCGGGCAGTTCATCACCTTCTTCATGGGCTGTTACCCACAAGGCAACCGCAAGATTGCGTTGCGTGGGGAATGCGAGGGCAGTTTCGGATACCCAATCGGCAAAGTTATCCAATGCCCGCCGCGCCATAGTACGGTCTATATCATTATTGGCAGTGTTCGCCATTTGGAAAGCGCGACCATAAGCGATGAGAGCTTTGCCCGCATAAAAAATTCGCAAGCGATTTTCTTGGCTTAAGACCCGGACGGCACACAGATCGCCCAAGGCAAAAAAATAATCAATGGCTTCACGGCGCAACGCCAATTTTCCCAAATCGCTAATCTCTGGATTGGGGTCAGTTGCAAACGGGTCGCTGCGGTCTTCGTTGCGGCGTTTGCGTAAGTCGCGCTGGCGTTCCTCTTCGGAGAGTGGCACCGGGCGGCGATTGGTTTGCGGAACGGGCGATATTCCCATTGGGTCATCTTCCCTTACACAATAATAAAAACAACGGGCGAATGAATGATTCGCCCGTAAGTATAACGCACCCGATTCTGAAACCCAACGGTTTGAAAAATAATCACTCCGTCGCGGTCTTCACTCGGAAATCCAGATGCCCATTTGTGCCAGCAATCACCACGATGGTTTCCCCGGCTTTAAAGCGTTCTGCGACAATGCTGGTACTTAGCGGGCGGGTGAGCAGGCGTTCTATGGCACGCTTTAAAGGGCGAGCGCCTTTTACCGGGTCAAAGCCGGCTTCGACAATCATCAGCCGGGCATCCTCTGAAAGTTCGAGTGTGAGTTTTTGTTCGCGCAGCCGCACATGCAAATCATGCAGTTGCAAATCTAAAATGCCACTCAAATCATCGCGGTTAAGTGACCGGAACGTAACCACCTCATCCACGCGGTTCAAAAACTCCACCCGGAAAAATTGTTTGAGATACGGCGAAAAATCAGGTTCGGCATCATCATCGCCACCGCCGAAACCCAGCGTTTTGCTGCTCTCTTTTGTGCCGATATTGCTGGTCATGATGAAGACCGAATGCCGCGCATCTACTGGGCGACCATGAGCATCGCTCAAGCGCCCTTCGTCAAAAATTTGCAGGAATAAATCAAAGACTTCCGGCGCGGCTTTTTCAATTTCATCCAGCAAGACCACGCTGTACGGACGACGCCGCAAAGAATCGGTCAATTGTCCGCCGCGATTAGATTCTTTATAGCCGGGGGGTGAACCAATTAAGCGAGCCACCGTGTGAGAGTCATGAAATTCAGACATATCCAGCCGAATCATGGCATCTTCGCTGCCGAACAAGAAATCTGCCAATGCCCGCGCCAATTCGGTTTTGCCCACGCCGGATGTGCCTAAAAATAAGAAGACACCAATCGGGCGATCCGGGTCATTTAAGCCTGCCCGCGCTGTTTTGATGGCATCAGCGACGATGCGAATGGCTTTATCTTGCCCAATGACTTTTGCCTGTAATGCGTCTTCTAAGCCCGATAAGCGGCGCTTTTCGTCGGTGGTCAATTCGGATACTGGGATGCCTGTCCATTCGGATAACACCGCCGCAATATCCGATGATGCCACTTCGGTGCGTTGGTCTTCCGTCAAATCAGGATGCACAGTACGAATCGTCACACGGGTACAGGCTTCGTCCAGCAAATCTAGTGCCTTATCCGGTAGGCGTTTATCCGGCAGATAACGCACCGACATTCGCACCGCTGTTTCGACCGATTCGGGCAAAATCGTGATGCCATGATGTTTTTCGAGGCGGTCACGCTGCCCCTGCAAAATCGTAATCGTATCTTTTTCAGAGGGTTCTTCGACATCAATGGTGCGAAAGCGGCGGGCAAGTGCCGGGTCTTGGGCAATCGCACGGCGATATTCTTCATGGGTGGTCGCCCCGATGCACATGATTTCACCGCGGGCTAATGCCGGCTTTAGGATATTGGCGGCGTCTAAATTGCTATCAATCGTATCGCCAGCACCGACAATTGTATGAATTTCATCAATGAATAAAATCACATTACCAGCGCGTTTAATTTCTTCCACAATGCCGATGAGCCGTTCTTCAAATTGCCCGCGCAAACTTGTTCCGGCGACCAAAGTGCCAATTTCGATTTGAACGATGCGGCGGTCTAATAATGGGGTAGGCGCAAATTTGCGATAGATAGCATACGCCAACCCTTCGACGATGGCGGTTTTGCCCACACCGGCATCGCCTAATAGCAGTGGGTTATTTTTCTTGCTGCGTGCCAAGGTACGGGCGACAGCCCGAATCTCGGCTTCGCGGGCAACGGCTTCGCTAATTCTGCCAGCGGCGGCTTGCGCGGTTAAATCGCGTCCATAGCGGTCTAGCAGCGGCGTCATAGGTGATGTGCTGCCGTCTAATCGAGACCGCGATGGCATCAAATCCGAATCGGAAAAATCCAAGCCCAAATCGCTGTCATGATCATTATCCCAAGGGTCTAAATCATCATCATCGTGCGATGACATGGGGGATAATTCTTCTTGCTGTTCGGTGATTAATTGCTGCAACCAGCGGTTCAAATCGAAGCTCATATCCACCAATTTGCGGACTGGCACCCCTTCACCCTCTTGCAAGAGTGCCATGAGCAGGTGTTTTTCTTCCACTTCTTGAATATGTTCTTGCTCTGCCAAGAAAATGCCCAACGACAGCACCATGGCGCTGCGCGGCGTCAGGCGCAAAATTTCATCTACAGGTCCGTCGGCAGTGCCAATTTCGCGCCGAATCTCATTGCGGACTTGGCGCGGGTTCAAATCTGCCCGGCGCAGCAAATCACAGGTCGGTCCATCTTCATTGCGCGTGGAGGCAATAAAAAGATGTTCCGTGCCAATATAATTATGCCCCAAACGGCGTGCTTCTTCTGCGGCGATGGTCAAAAGACCACCACACCGTTCACGTATTTCTTTTTCAGGAATATCAGGTGAGGGAGTCAAAATAGCTCCTGCCAAGAATCATTGTATCGCTAAACCTAATGGTTGCCCTTATTATACCCCGGATTATGACTAGGATTCGAGTCTACAAACCAAAATAAACCAGTCTCTAGTCTTCTCTATTATTTCAAACGCGCTGTTTGTGGTTATAATAAGCGCAGGGTGTAGCACTTGCTTCGCTCGATTACGTAACCAAGCGCCACACAGGAAAATCCCATGTCGGCAACCGACCCGCTTATTGGCAGAAAACTCGGTGACTATTTAATAGAAGGTATTCAAGGCACCGGCGGCATGGCAAGAGTTTATCGTGGATACGACGATAAACTGGATCGCTATGCGGCTGTAAAAGTGATTGAACCACAGCTTATTGCAAGTGCGGAAGAAGACGAATATCGTGAACGCTTTTTGCGCGAAGCACGGGCAATTGCCCGCTTGAGCCATGCCCGCATTGTGGGGATTTATCAATTTGGGCAAGTGGATAATCTGTATTATATTGCAATGGAATACATCGAAGGGCGTAACCTGCGCGAAATTTTGAAGGGCTATGCCAAGCAGGATAAATTTATGCCCCTCCCCGACGCTATATCCGCGCTCAAGGATATTGGCTCCGCGTTGGATTACGCCCATCGCCAAAGCATTATCCATCGGGATATTAAACCTTCCAATATTATCGTCAATACAGAAGGGCAGGCGATTCTAACGGATTTTGGGTTGGCGCTGAATGCGATTGAAGGCACGATTGGCAATACCTTTGGCAGCGTACATTACATCGCCCCAGAGCAAGCTATCTCGTCGGCACAGGCTGTCCCCGCCAGTGACCAATATTCGCTTGGCATCATTACCTATGAGATGTTCACCGGGCGCGTGCCGTTTGACGATAACTCAGCGATGAGTATTGCGCTCAAACATATCAGTGACCCGCCGCCCCCCTTGCGTGATGTGAATCCTGATATTCCACCGGAAGTTGAACAGGTGGTGATGAGGGCGCTGGATAAAGATGTGCATAAACGCTTTGCCCATTGCACTGAGTTTGTGCAAGCCTTAGAAACCGCGTTTACGCTGGCGGATGAAAAACCGACCTCCGTTAGTTCGCGGGCGAGTGCCAAAGCCGCTGAAACGGCTGTGCCGCTGCCTCCGATGAAAGTCATGGCGGAGGATGCCCCGACGGTCAAAGACACCTCTAGTCGTCCGGTGAATCCGATGAAGCAAACCATGACGGAGGAGAACAAACAAAAAATTGTCTCGCCAACGCCGAAAGCCGAAACCGCGAGTGGCGGTAGAACCGGTTGGTTAGTGGCGGCGGTGCTGCTGCTGATTTTGATTATTGGCGCGGTCTTGCTTCTACCATCGCTCATCCCAACGACTACCAACACCACTGGCACGCAAACGATTGAGGCACAGGCAGCCTTGGCATTGCATCAAACCGAGACCGCCGCTGCGGTAATTGCCCAAGCCGTAGAAGGCACAGCAAATGCCCGCCTGACCCAAACGCAATTGGCAGTTGGCGCTCAAACCACCGTGCCAGCAACCAGCGAAACCAGTGTCGCCACAGCAACTGTAGAAACTGAAGATGCCACTAGCACGCCGCAAGTTGACCAGACAGGTACCGCGGTGGCACAAGTCGTAAGCAGCGCAACCCCCACAGAAGCACCATCGCAAACGCCCACGACGCCTGCGCCAACGGCAACACTAGAACCTTCTGCGACCAACACATTACCACCCACCGAAACACCAACGGATGTTCCGACGCAAACGCCGACACCCGTGCCACCCACAGCAACACCGACCGAAGTGCCGCCTACGCCCACCCCAACCATTGCGCCAACGCCGGGCTTGACGATGCTGAATGCTGAGGATGGTCAACTGCTGCTCGCATATAACAGTGATTCGCTGGTGGTCTATAACCGTGATGAAAGCGCCACAGTGCCATATGTCAATTTGCAATTTTTCTTGTTCGAGCCGAATACTGCTGGTGAATTCCGCCAAACAACGATATATGTTTTAATTCAACAAGTCTCTGATACTCGTGGTTTAGCGCCGCGCCGTTGTTTCCAAGTATGGTCATCAGAGTTCAATTTCTTGTCTGATAATGACCCGCCCGCCGATATTTGCCAATCGCGCACGGCATTTGCCGCAACGGTGAATACCGCTTGGACAAGCGATAAACCGAATGCCTATTTTGAGGTGCGCTGGGGGCGGAGTGATGTGATAACCACTTGCCCGGTAGCATTATCTGATAGCGATGAGCCGCTGCGCTGTGTGGTGAATATTGAGTGAGGTTTTGATATAATTCTCTGTCATTGTTTGGATAAAGCAACCATTGAGGCAGCATGACGGAGACAACAACACAAATACGGGCGTTGGCATTGGTGGGAATGCCCGGCGCAGGTAAAACGCTGTGTGCCAAACATTTAGAGGCACGCGGCTTTTTTCAATTTCGCTTTGGCAGCATCGTCGTAGATGAAGTAGTGCGGCGTGGGCAAGCTATCAACCCGGAAAATGAACGCCTAGTGCGTGAAGAATTTCGCCAGCACGAAGGCATGGATGCCATTGCCAAACGGGCATTGCCACAATTACGGACGGGGCTAACCTCCCACACGACCATTGTGATAGATGGCTTGTATAGTTTTAGCGAATATAAATTGCTGCGCGGTGAATTTGGCGATAGCATGATTCTGGTGGCGATTGTCGCCGCCCGCCATTTGCGCTATCAACGCTTGGCACAGCGCCCAGAACGCCCCCTCACCAGTGAAGAAGCTGAACGGCGCGATTGGCAAGAAATTGAAAATCTGGAAAAAGGCGGCTCCATCGCTATTGCCGATTACACCCTCACCAACGATGGCACCCCAGAACATTTACTCGCTCAATTAGATACACTCCTCACCGCTTTGGGATTAACCCCCTAATATACTGCGCTTGCCCCGGTTGATGATGGGGCAATAAAAATCATTCAATTTCTCAATAGACTTTAAAGGGTCACAAGGGTTGATTGTTGTCATAAAATGACTATAATGACCCACACCTATGCTTAACATGATAAGGATTTAAAGATGGGCAAGCGCACGTTAGCCACTATCCGCCGCATCGCTGCCAAAACGCCGATTACTTTGGCAGAAACGAATGAGTTGGCGGCAAATATCGAACAAGTCACCATTGAAGGCTGGCGGTTAATCGCCCAAAAAGATGAATTTCAAGTGGGTGATTTGTGCGTCTATTTAGAATTAGATTCGCTGCTGCCCGCTGATGCGGCTTGGGTTCAAGACCATGCTACTTTTATGGAACAATCCAAATGGCGTGTCAAAATCAAAAAACTGAACAAATTTCGTGTGCTGGTGGACGCTAATCCACAGATTGTCATTTCGCAGGGGTTGGCGATGCCGCTGGCGATTCTGCCCGCCGATTGCCCGATTGTTGAAAATGCCGATGTGACCGATGTCTTGGGAATCCAAAAATACGAGCCGATTAATTTGTGGGATGCCGATGATATTTGTGGTCAATTTCCGGTTTGGATTTCCACCACCGACGAATCGCGGATTCAATCGGTGGTCAACGCCTTGGATGAACTGCATGGCAAACCGTATGTTATCACCCAAAAATTAGAAGGCTCATCGCTGACGGCATGGGTGGATGACGACGGTGCGCTGCATCTTGCCAGCCGTCATAATGAACGTGCCAAAGGCAATACCATTTATTGGCGTGCTGCCGAAAATGTTGACTTAGAAGAAAAATTGCGCCGTTTCCCCAACCATGCTATTCAAGCCGAAGTTGTGGGCGAAGGAATTCATAAAAATCGCTTGGGACTAAAAGGCATGACCTTGTTTGTGTTCAATGTGTTTGACCGTCAGCGGGGCGTTTTTCTGGATTACCCGGACATGCGTGATTTTTGCATGGCTGCTGAACTGTCGTTAGTGCCAGTGATTGAAACGGGTGCTGTCTTTGCTTACAGCCTGACCGCATTGGAAGAACGCGCCAAAGGGCTTTACGCTGGCACACAAACGCCGCAAGAAGGCATTGTGGTTCGGTCACAACAGGAAATGCCAAGCATGGCGACGGGCGGGCGGTTGTCTTTCAAATGCCTGAACACAGATTACTTGCTGAAATTTGAATCGTGATGGATGTTACTCTTTATCCAAACGGTCATTCAAAAGGGTATCCAATGCTCCAGCGGTGATGTCGCTAAAATCCGAGATGTAATCTTGTGGCGCATAAGCGGTTAATGCTCGCTGGGCATTGCGCCACAAACGATAGGCATCCGGCAAATCGCCAGCTTGGGCGCGGAGTGTGCCGAGCAAATCGGCTGCCATAATATGCTGGCGATTGCAATACAGCGCAGCGCGTAGCACCTCTTGCGCCTCAGCGATTTCTTTCTGTTCTAAGTGCAATAATCCGCGAATATAATGCGCGTCAGCCAATAATGGCTCGTATTTCATTGCTTTATCAAGGTGGGCGTGGGCTTCTGGGTAGGCTTGGCGTCCAGCGAAGATAAAGGCTAAGAGCGTATGAGCGCGGGCATAATTGGGTTGCTTCGCCAACACCTCCACCAAATAGCGTTCCGCCGCTGGATAATTATCACTCTGGATGGCTTGCACGGCGGCAGAATAAGCTGCTGTGGGTGAATTGTTCGGGTCAATCGTTACGAAGGACTCAGCATTTTCGATGGGGTCATGAATGATAGGCTTAGGGGCTGTGGGGGCTGACTTGGCAAGTGCCGTTGTGACCGGCTTCTGATAAATCGGCGTTCCGGGAAAAATATGCAGCAACCAGCGTTCTCGCTGGTAACGCAATGCCTCCGCATGACCCAGAATAAACCAACCCCCATTTGTGAGCGCCTCAAAGATATTATTTTCTACTTGGCGAATTGATTCTTTGCCCAGATACAGCAGCACGTTCCGGCAAAAAATAATATCGCAATGGGTGACAGGCGGCGTATCCAACACATTGGCACGTTTGAATGTGACCATTTTGTGAATCTCGGATTTTAGTTGTGCGCCATTGTCAGACGGTTCAAAATAGCGTTTTTCAAACCCCGGTTCGGTATGCCGGAAAGACCATTTGCGATAGAGGGCTTGGCGGGCGGTATCAATCGCGCGTTGGTTGATGTCCGTGCCGATGAGCGTCACTTTCCATTTGGCAATATCGGGCAAAAATTCTTGCAGCGTAATCGCCACCGAATACGGTTCTTCGCCCGTGGCACAACCCGCACACCAAATGGTCAATTCTAAGCGTTTTTGCTGGCGTTTTTCCAAGATGATTTGCGGCAAAATGCGCGTGCGTAACAGGCGAAAATGCTCTTTATCGCGCATGAAATAGGTCTCGCCAATAGTTAAGGTATTGATGAGAGCTTGCCATTGGCTATCGGTCTCGTCGGTTGCCCGTAGGTGATGCAGCAGACGCACCAAATCACCGCCTGCTAGTTGTTCGAGCAAGGGATGTAATTCGCTGCGGAATTGAGCATACACATTGAGTCCGGTGCGTTGTTCAATCAGGCGCGTCAATGTATCGAGCGTGGTTATCGGAATATTCATTAAAACATGCCAATGTTGGTGGTGAGCGTCTTGCCACTATCAATTCTGCATAAGTCTCGGTACTCTTTGGGTGCTGCCAGCGGCATAATTTGATTTTAAACGCGATTCGCTATTATAGAGCTTAATGATTACGCTTAAAATGGTGATGACATCCTTGTGGAGAGATGGTCATTTGCTGCGAAAAAATTTTCATTGGGTGATAGTGTTATTTTTGTTTAGCCTGCTGCCTGCCGCCGCGCAAACACCCACACCGGGCAGTGCGCCGCTGGCAGCGCGTATCATGCTAATGCCACAAACCGCCGATGTCGTTATCATGACGGGTGGAGTGGGGGCAGTCTTCCCTCGCGCTCAAGTATTGATTCGTAACTTGCACACGGGCGCGACAATTAACACCCGTGCTGATGCTGAAGGCGCATTCACTATCGAACTTCGTGGCAGCGATTTAACCCCGTATCAAATTCATGCTGTCGAAACATTGCCGAACACGCCCTTAACCACAACCGATGAATTGCCCGGCAGCGGCATTGTGTATCAAAAATATGCCGCGCCACCGTTTGGCAGCACGCGCACACCGTTTGCTGTCGGTGGGCAGGTGGCATATGGTGCCACCAGTTGGTCAGCAGAAGGCAGCATCGAAAAATTGCGCTATGCCCCCAACGAAAATCTGGCGGTGCAATTGAATGTACGGTTGAGCATTCCCAATACGGTTGACCCATCACTGCTGTTTATCATGCGTGGACAACTTGCTTTGTTGCCAATCTATCGCGCTGATGGCACACCGCTGGCAAATGCCGGGGCGGGTTGGTCAACACTGCTGACGAAAACCGGACTGCCCATTGAAACTGTGCCATCGCTCATCTATTTGGGCGATTCTAACAGCGTACAAGCGCAGCGCACAGGCGATATGTTGACCTTTACCCTGACTTTTAACACGCCGCTGCCTGCCGATTTGCCCGCTGGACTCTATGTACCTATTGTGACTGGGCAAGCACAAATTGCCGATAGCGACTGGTTTGATTGGTACGCCAATCGTATTTTTAGCACCGATGGCATCGGGCGCGAAGCCACTTCTGCCAGTCGTCTGCCGTTATTTATCACCATCGGCGAAGTTGCGCCGCCGAGCATGGTGTGGTCATTATTCCAAGATGCGGGCGCTGATGGCGCGAATGGTCTTTTATCCACGACCACCCAAGCCTTATTTCCGGTGGCATTGTCGAATCGTGTCCAATTTTCTCCGCCCACATTGATTTTGCCGCCCGGAACGTATCCCTTAGAACCCTATTTGCCCATGCAATTGGCAAATCAATCGGGTGAGATTGCCGCGCCCTTATTGCCCCTGCAATTTCCCGGTGGTGAATATGGCGTCAGCATTACCCGCCCCGATGGTCAGATAGACCGCATCAGCACCCAACCGTTTCAACAGATGGCACTGCCAACGCTGGCAGACCGCGCCCGTTACGGCAGCGATACGCCGCAAGGCATGGTACGCCTGACGACGCTTGACCCGCTTTTGAGCAATTATCCACTAAATCTTTATGGCGCATATGACCTCAATGTGACCGGATTCGTGAGCGATTTTATCGGGCAGCGATACACTGGTTCGGGTGCCTATCGTGTGTTAGTAGCAGAATCGCTGGAGATGCAGCCCTTTGTTTTGCCGGGAACACCCTTTGTTGAGGGCGATGTCTTTGCGCCGGGGGTGCGTTTGCTGCCCGCTGTTCCGGCGGATGTCACCGTGACTCTGCGTTTTTTTCCGTTGGGTCGCCCGGATGTGCTGACGCAAACGATAACAGGCAAGGCATCGCGTTATGGCATCTTTTATAGTCCGCAGACCTTCCAATTTGCAGGCGCGGGCGAATACAGCGTTGACTATGAAGCGCGTTACACCGATGAGCAGGGGCGTTTATGGGCGGCGAGTTTGCGGGGGGCGAGCGTGGTTGCCAGCGCCGATAGCGGCTTAATCGTGCATGGCAGACGCGGAATCGCCGATTATGCCCGTGACCCACAAGCGTGGTTTGATACGACTTTTTACCCGGAAGATGCGCCCGATTTGCCGGATATTCTCAATTTTCCTTATTTTTCGGGCGATATTGCCTTTATCCCAGATAATGGTAATTCAGGTATGCAACCTGTGTTGACCCTGCAAGATATTTATGGCGAATATACAGCGGCTTTGCGCCAGAATGCCTCCGATTTTTCGCAAGATGGGCAATCATTAGATTGGCTCATCACCACTGATAGCTTGCCTGTGTATGCTGCGCCGGACAGTGTGGCATATATCAGCGCGGTGCGCCCTGATGTTGGCATCCGTCAGTTGGTGACGGATACTTTTGGCTGGCAACTGCCGCTGGAATGGACAAATGCCGACCCTTTGAATCAGCAGCTAGGCGCAGGGTCAGAGGGGAACAGGGTAGGCGATTATATGTTTTTATTTGGCGGTGTCGTCACACCCGATGATGCTGCAACCTATGCTGCGCTGGCAGTTGTCGTACCTGAAGATGACTCAGCGCGAGTGTATCCGCCCTTTGCTGCGCCCTTATTCACTGTGCGCGATGAACCAGTGAGCATGTTTTTTCACCCAACAGGCACCCGCCCCGGACAAATTTTTAATGTGGGCGAAATTATCTCTGTGATGGGGCAGGTTGCGCCGCCACTTGCCGCTGATGTCCGCGTGAAAGTGACCGCACCTTCGGGCATTGTGCGCGAATGGAGTGGTCGTGCCAACCATACAGGGTATTTTTATGTGCCGCCGGGCGATTTTGCCGCTGATGAACCCGGCGTATGGAACGTTGACATCACCCAAGTTTATAGCGGCGCGACTTCTGCCGAAGTGCTAATGCCGCCCTATCCTCAAAGCAGCACGCAATATGCATTTTATGTCACCAACGAAGCCGAATCATTGTTTGCGAATTTGGGGAATGATGCCCCGGTGAATGCTGGACAACCGTTGGGGTTCATCTTGCAAGTTCCGGCAGAGTGGCGTGAGGTGCAGGCACATTACACCGTAGCGACAACCAGCTATGTGCTGGATTCGGGCGCATTGCCTGTAACTTCTGGGCGTATGGATTACACCTACAGTCCAGCATCATTAGCGCGAATTTTTCCCAATTTGGAAACCAGTGGTGGCGTTGGTGCGTCTTCGTCCGATGTAGTGGTCTTGACATTTGCGATGACCGGTGTAGATGGTGGTGGCGTTGTACGAACCCGAACTAAGCTGTTTGTCGTGCTGCATGACCGTTTGGTGGCAGTGCCTTGAATAATCATTGGAGCATCAGCGTGGCTAACATCCTGTCGAAAGGATGCCTCAAACCCTTGAAGTCAAAATTTCCGGTTGTCCGACTGATAATCGTGATGTTTATCGTGATGTTGTTATCGCTGCCGCTGCCCGCGCAGGATAGCCCCTTGTATGCGCTGCCAGAAAATGCACCAGTTTTTATCAGCAGCAGCATGGCACTCACGCCTGCCCGTCGTTATGTAGTGGCGAATCGCTTGACGAACAGTGTTTCGGTGATTGCGCCCGATACAGGCAGCATCGAAGCTGAAATTGCTGTCGGGCGTGACCCGCGCAGCGTGGCAGTAACCCCGGATGGCACGCGCTTTCTGGTTGTAAATCGTGCTGATGGCACTTTATCTATCATAGATGCCAATGCCAATACTGTGAGTGCTACTTATTCGGTTGGCAGTCAGCCGTTTGCCGTCGTTGCCAATGACACAATGGCGTATCTTTCGATTCAAGGCAGCAGCGAAATCATTGGCATTGACCTTGCCAGCGGTAACATTACAACGCGCATTCTCACGCCGTCATTTCCGGCGGGGTTAGCCTTGTGGGGCGATTTTTTGTATGTGACGCATTTTTGGAGTGGTGCCTTTAGCCTGCTTTATTTGCCCACCGCGCAGGTAGTTCGCACTATTCAGCCGAGTGCGTATGCTGGACTTTCTGCCAGTATCGAGATTGATACCCGTGCGGGCATTGCTTATGTGCCGCAGAGTATCCTCAATCATCGCTTGCCCCATGCGCCGTATGATGCGTTGATGCTGCCTGTGGTACAAGTGATTGATTTGGCAACGATGCAACTGCTGCGGCGTTACGATTTGCGCTTGATTGACCGCCCGGTGAACATGCCGTTTGCTGCCAAACTCACCAATGACCGGACGCAACTCTTGGTCGCCAATGCGGGCAGTCACGATGTCACGGCGATTGATTTGGCAAGTGGACGCGGCGTGGGATTTTTATCAGCAGGTATTTTTCCGCAAGCATTGTTATTTGCGCGGGATGGGCAATCGGTGGTTGTCCACAATGGCTTGGATAATACGCTGATTCGTGCCAATTTACGTTTTCTGACTGCCGATGATACTTTCCCGACGACATTACAAACTGCTCCAGCGAATGTTGTGATTGGGGCGCAATTATTCCATAGTGCTGCCGATGACCGCCTGAGTACCGGGCAAGCGTTGGCTTGTGCTGCTTGTCATTTTGATGGTCAATCAGATGGGCGCGTGTGGTGGGGATTTAATACGCCCTCGCTCTATGCACTGGATACTACTGCGCCTTATAGCTGGATTGGCACTTGGAACGATTTAACAACTGTGAACGAACACTTGCGGATTGTTCAAGCTGGGCGTGGCTTGGTGGGTGTGGATTTTGATGCTTTGTTGACCTATATCCGCCAACTGCCTGTTCCGAATAGCCCCATTGCGCCAGAAGCGGCGGGGGTGCAGCGCGGCGCACAACTCTTTGCTGAATTTAACTGTGTGTCGTGCCATACTGGGGAAAGCGGCACAGATAATCTTGCCTATGATGTCGGGACAGGCGGGCAATTTGTCACGCCGCCGCTAGTGGCATTGTGGCTGACCGCGCCTTATTTGCACGATGGCTCATCGCCAGATTTACGCGCCTTGCTGACCACCGGGCAAGGCACACATCGGTTGCCCGTCACCTTGCCTGATGCCGATATTGCCGCACTTATCCAATATTTACTCAGCCGAAATTAAACCTAATGCAACATTAAAGTTTAACCCTTGCAAAGACTCGGTCTTTTTGCGATATTTATGCTGATGAATATGAGCAATATTCGGCAGTGATGGGGCAAGGACATGACAGCAAGTGCGGCAATGCAGGATTATCTGGCGGAAGTGTATCGGATTGCATCCTATCAGAATGGCAATCCATATATTTCAACGTCAGCACTGGCAGATGTGAAAAATGTCTCTGCCCCGGCGGTGACGCGCATGGTGCAGCGCCTAAAAGACGCGGGTTATGTCGAACATGAACCCTATCGGGGCATTAAACTGACGCCCGAGGGTGAGCGCGAGGCACTCCTGAGCATTCGGCGGCATCGGCTCGTTGAGCGATTTTTAGTGGATGTGATGCACTTTGGTTGGCATGAAGTGCATGATGCTGCTGATAGTATGGGCTCAGCCGTCAGCGATGTCGTTGTCGAGCGCATGAGCGAACTCGCCGGGCATCCTCGTCGCTGCCCGCATGGTGAGCCGATTCCTACGCCTGATGGCTCTATGCCCCAAGTTGTAGATTATTTGCTAAACAATGCTGCCATCGGCAGTGACTATATTGTGAGCCGCTGCAACAGCCACGATGAAAGTGTGCTGAAATACGTTGAATCGCTCGGCATCAAACCCGGCATGACCTTAACGCTCGTAGACCGGGCACCCTTTAACGGACCCCTTCAAATCCGCGTGAACGACACCATCCATTTCATCGGGCATGAATTAGCCAATATCCTGCGCGTATGTTCTGAAAAAGAATATGCGTTGGTGTAAATCTGCACATATCCTCAATCTCAAATTTAGGATGCTGCGCCACTAGGAACTCAAAAACTCACCTATTCGGATAATTTTTGTCGCAAGTGTTGGGCATAGTTGATGAGTCCTGCCTCAACTTCTCGGTTTGTGGGAAGTGCTGCAAAAAATTGATCTAAGAAGTATGTTGCCCAAGTCAATTGTCTCGTATGCATCAAAAAATTGGCAATCTCTAGCGTCGTAGCCGTTGATAAACTCCCTCCTTCGGCTTTTATCAGTTGTGCCTCCATATCTTTTGCAGCTTGGTCATCATGCTGGCAAAGAATCGCATGATATAACTTGCCTATCTCGATTTGATTAGGCGCAAAAATGCCCGATATTAGCGCCAAACGCGAAAGAACATTTTCACACTTGTTGCCTGCGATATCCAATTGGGCTTTTGTGCTGTGGAGGTGGTCAATAATTTGGGTATATTCGGTACGCGAATATTTGCCGATGTCAAAATCTTCAGCTAATTTCCACACAATCTCAAATTCTGTTTGGGCAGCGTCAAAATCACCCAAGGTAATTAAGACGCTCAGATAATTTGCCCGTAGATATAACGTGATTAATGTCTTGAGTTGATGTTGGTCATTCAGACGAATCCCAGTTTCCAATAATTCACGGCTTTTTTCATGCTCCCAAACACCAATATAGTAGCTGGATAAATTGTTGAGCAACTTCATTTGCAAATCTACATGCTGGATGTGCTTGGCAATGCCATAAGCAGCTTCGTAATGCTCAACTGTGCGCTGCCAATCGCTTGCCAGCGAAAAAAGAATGCCCATAGTATTCAGTATTTCTGCTTCATATTGTTCAGCTTTTAACGTCTTTGCCCGGGCTAGATGTTGTTCCAAATCTTTTAGCATCCCGTCATGCTGATACTCACGCCGCAGGATTTGCTCGGTTAATTTATAAATGATTTGAATGAATACTTGTTCCATAAGTAATTCCCCCTGAAATCTACTGTAGTAATCATTTAAAAAAGTCTTCCTATATCATATATTTTTGTTGAGATATGTTGAGTCTCAATAAAATGCTTCGCCCAATCATGAAATTTCGATTGGATTTGTGGCATGAATGGAACGATTGTACGCTCATTTCTGTCTATTTTGTAAGACGAATTTGTGAACAAATTTTCTTAAAGGACAGACGGCACATGAAATCGTTTATCGGGCTGTGTTTCATTTTGATGTTGAGCGCGTGTAATTTGGCATCCCCAACCGAGACTCCATCGCTAGAATCAGCACCACTTTTGCTGACACCTGCACAACAAGCCACCCCAAGCACCAGTGAGTGTATCATTAACATTGGTCAGATGATGAATGTGTATGATACCCCCGGCAATTGGGGCATTATCACAGGCAGATTGGCAGAAGGCGATACAGTGGCAGTGTTGGAATCATCTAGCAATGGCTGGTATCGGGTCGAAGGGGTGATGTCCGGTTGGGTGGGTGGCAATGCGGCATTCCCAGAGGGCAATTGTGGCAATTTACCGGTGGTTCAAGCGCAACCGCCCTTAACCGATTGCCAAGTGACCAATGCTAGCGGCGCAGCACAAATTTTATATGCGTCGCCACAAGTGAATGATGGTAATTCTAGCGGGCGTTTTCCGGCGAATGAAACCATGCCCGTGATTCGCAAAGAGGGCGAGTGGTATCTGGTATATGTGGCGGCATTTTCAAATGGCATGTGGATTCAAACATCGTTAGTGAGCGCCAGCCCAGAATGTGCCAATTTGCCCTGAAAATAAAAACGCCGCTGAAAATTTTCAGCGGCGTTGGGTTATTCTTAGTTGGTCTTCTTGATAGTGATGCGACGGGGTTGCGCTTCAGCCGCTTTCGGCACAGTCACGGTCAGCACCCCGTTATTATAGTCGGCTTCAATGCCTTCACCATTCACCATCACCGGGAAGCGAATGCTGCGGCTGAATTTGCCATAACGCCGTTCCTGCATCAGCATTTTGCCCGTGTTTTCGCTAGTTTCTTGTTTCATTTCTGCCGCGATAGTTAGGATGCCATCGTGCAGATTCAGATGAATATCATCGGCATTGACGCCCGGCAGCGAAGTCGTCACAGTGAAAACAGTGTCATTTTCGGTAACATCTAACGCAAGGGCATAATCGCCCGCAATCACATCATCTAGCGGACGCCACAAATCACGTCCGGCATGTTCCAGCATCCGTTCAACCATATTAGCAATGGGGGTATCGGGCATACGACGAATTAACATAATCTTCACTCCTTATGATTTTAACGATACTGGGTATCGGTCTCATGCGTTTTTGCTTGTCTTTACTGTAGCGCAGGTTGTGTAAGAAAAATTTATGCGTTGTATCAGCAAACTATAGGAGACCTATCAGAATTGTATTAGCGGTGGACGTTTGTACTATCGAGGTAATGTTTACGGTGGATTTATGGAGGCTGGGTTATAATCATCATAAAGCAATAAACTGGAGAACGGGCTATGCAATCCGTGTCCGATGGGCTATGTCGGTTAGTTGAACGCAATGATGGCATTTACGAATTCGTGTTTGCACAAACCGGACGGGAAGCCATTGATGCTTGGGCGGCGCAGTTGGAAACACTGCAATTAGCAGGCAACTGGTATGGCAAAGGGCAAGTGCGCGTCTTATTGGATGTGCGCGATGTGGAACTGCCGGTGCGCTATTTGTTTGAGTGCCTGAGCGATTATAACCGTGCTTATCACAATCTGATACCGCCACATGTGCGCTTGGCATATGTCCACAAACCGGCAACGATTATCTTAGATATATACCGCATGTTCGCGGAATTGATGAGTACCCCTTGCACCGCAGAATTTTTCCCGGCAGAGCGTTATGCAGAGGCGGTCAAGTGGTTGTTGGTCGCTGAGTCCTAATGCCCTGAATAGGTTATAATTGCCCTATGTTTATCTCGCATAAGGCAATGATATGATGCAGGCAGGCGTGGATATTGGCGGTACTTTCACCGATTTTGTGGTACATGATGCTGGGCAACTCAAAATTCATAAAATCCTCAGCACACCCCATAACCCGGCAGAAGCGATGCTGATGGGGTTAGCGCACTTAACGATGAACCATGTGGCGGCGCTAACGCAGATAGCACATGGTTCAACGGTCGCTACGAATGCCATTTTGGAACGGCGCGGCGCAAAAATTGGGTTGATTGCGACGCAAGGTTTCCGCGATATATTGTTCATTGGGCGGCAAAATCGCCCAGAGTTATATGCCTTACATCCCCAAATTCCTACGCCTTTAATCCCGCGTGACCTATGTTATGAAGTCCCAGAACGGCTCGATTATCGGGGACAGGTGTTAGTGCCATTAGATATTGCCGCTTTGGATGCTATTTTAGATGCCCTTATGGCGCAGCAAGTCGAAGCGATAGCGGTGTGTTTTTTGTATAGCTTTGTTAATCCTGAACATGAAGAAATTGTCCGCAAGCGGATTTTGGAACGTGGTTTGTTGGAAGCGTGGCAAGTGGCGCTCTCGTCCGAAGTGCTGCCAGAATTTCGGGAGTATGAACGCGCCAGTACCGTTGCGCTAGAGGCATATGTGCGTCCGGTAATGACGCGCTATATCGAAACCCTGAGTCAATCGCTGCCGGAAAACACCTCACTGCGAATCATGAAATCTGATGGTGGGGTGATGAATGCCGCCCATATCCGTGAAAAAGCCGTCTATACGGCATTAAGTGGTCCTGCGGCGGGGGTGATGGGGGCATTTCATCTGGCAAAATTGGCAGGCTATGACCATATTATCACTTTGGATATGGGTGGTACATCTACGGATGTGGCACTTTGCCCCGGCGAGCCACAAGTTTCGCCCAATTCCGAAATTGATGGATTGCCGCTGCGAATTCGGTTGCTAGATATTGAGACGATAGGCGCGGGCGGCGGCAGCCTTGTCCGCGTAGATGCAGGTGGGGCGCTGCGCGTGGGACCGCAGAGTGCCGGGGCAGTGCCGGGTCCGGCGGTCTATGGGCGTGGCGGCGAACAACCGACCGTCAGCGATGCTAACGCGATTTTAGGACGACTAGACCCTGACCACTTTTTAGGTGGTGAATTGCGGCTCGATGCCGAGGCAGCAAAACGGGCTTTCCAACCGTTGGCAGACCAATTGGGATTATCGTTGGTGGCGGCGGCACAAGGGGTGATTACTGTTGCCAATTCCAATATTGACCGGGCGGTGCGGCGCGTTTCGGTAGCACGCGGGCATGACCCCCGTCAATTTACATTAGTAGCATTTGGTGGCGCGGGTCCGTTACATGCGTGCGAAGTGGCAGAACGCTTAGAAATGGCACGGGTTTTGATTCCGCGTTATCCGGGTGTCTTATGCGCGATGGGGCTGTTGGTGGCGGATATTATGATAGACCACAGTTTGCCGATTATGGTCACTGCCACGCGCGGTTTGGTTGCTCGGCTGCGGGCAATGCAAGCCGAATTATTGGCGTTAGGACGAGATGCCTTGCGCCAAGAAGGCGTTACCGATGAGGATATGCAATTTAAAGTGCTGCTGGATATGCGCTATGTGGGGCAAGCCTACGAACTGACGATTCCGTTTGAATATGATGTGGTGGCTAATTTTCATAAGGCACATCAGCAAACCTATGGTCATGCCTTGGAAGATCGGTCTGTAGAAATTGTGAATATGCGGCTGCAAGCCACTGGCACTTTGCCCAAACCCATTCTCCAACCGGAAGCTACAGAGGATGTGTCGCCGGCACCGGCATTCTTGGGTGATAAACCCTCGCCTAATGACGGTACAATTGCGCGGTACGACCGTGAAAAACTGCTGCCCGGAATGCGTTTTCGGGGCGAAGCCTTAATCTTCCAATTGGATGCTACGACCTATGTTCCGGCAGGTTGGGGCGTGCGCGTGGATAGCTATCGTAATTTGATATTGGAACGAGGCTAACAGTCTGGTGTTCCAGCTAATTTTTATCAACGTAGGAGTCTTTTTCAGTCTCTTTTTTGCGTGCTTGTTAGGGGTTCTGGCAACAGGCGGCTATACCCAGAGTTATTCTATTTATTTTTTATCCGCTTCAGAACAGCTACTCATGCTTGATACGCACAGCCGCATCGCGCATCCGGTCATGCGTTTGCCGCTGGTAATGTTTGATGTTGCTCCATCGCAAACATTGCTGCTGCTGACGAATTACCAATTGTTTTATGCCGACGCTCAGGGTGACAATCGTACCCCACTTGCCGAAGTGTATGCGGGCGATTATGTGACCGCGTTAGCATTTGCGCCCGATAGCACCCAAATGGTCTTTGCTGTCAGCGGACGCAGCGGCGTAACCAGTGTTTATTGGCTGCCACAGCCAACAGACCGTTATGAACGCTTGGCGTCTTATTCTGGATTGGTGCGGGATTTGGCGTGGTCGCCAGATGGCAAGATGGTGGCAGTAGGCGTGAATCGGGAAGGGGTCTATCTGGTGGATATAGCGACTCACGAATCGCGCCGTTTGGCAGTTCGCGCCCGTAATCCAGTCTGGTCGCCCAACGGTGAACAATTGCTATTTTTGCTGCCCACCAACGTAGACGGCACCGATTTTTATGTGCATCATTTGACTACAGGCGACACGGATAACCTCACGCGGCAAGGCAATATTCATCACGAATTTCCAGCATGGTCGCCGGATGGCAGTCACATTGCCTATGTCTCGCTGCAATATCAACAACCCGATATTGAATTATTAGCATTATCGGATTTAGAGATGCAAAATCTGACGCAGCATCCTGCCAGCGACAGCCGCCCGGTATGGTCGCCGGATGGCGGCAAAATTGCATTTATCTCCGATAGGCACAACCAGCGTGGTATCTATATCATGAATGCTGATGGCAGCCAAATCGAATTTTTGACCAGCGATGTCAGCCGCAAAAATCTTATGCTGGTGTGGCGCTAGTCGTCAGGATAGAGACGATAAAAGTAGCGACAATCGCCGTCGCAAAGATAAATTCTGCCACCATGCCATAAATAATCATTTTGAGTGCCGTGCCACCGCTGCGAAATGCCTGCCGAAATTCCCGAATTTTGGCATATTCGACGACAATCACCGCCACTATACCGCCAATCATTGACCCCAACATTGGCACAGGAATGAGGATACCGCCGAGGATACATCCCACGAAAAAGGCAATTAATCCTAAACATGAGAGGTCTTTGCCGCGCAAGCCCAAAAATGGCATCCATAATGCCGATGTTGAACCCAACAACATGCACAGCGTCATCAACAATGCCGCCGGCACTGTGATACGGCTACTGCCTGTCAATGCCAGCGATACTCCGGCAAACACCATCGCCAGCGCCCATTGTAATGCCGAAACAGGCATCACCGGAATCACGATAAGTCCTAAACTCAACACCATCAAAATCATCGTCAGCAAAATGAGCAGCGATTCGACCACAGGTATTTTCTCCTATTTATTGCATTTAGTATAACGCAAATGACATCCTGTAAGTCGCAATGAAATAGATTATGTTATGATGATACCAGACGATACAGGAGATGTGTTCATGGTGACGATACGATTAAATGCCGTTCTCAAACCCAATGGCGAACTTGCCTATGACTTGCCTGCTGACCTGCCCACAGAAGATTTTGAACTGGTGCTGGATGTAAAACACGCCGCCGAAACGACGGCTGATGACGAAGATGACATTTCGCCGGAAGAAATGCTAAATTTCAAAGGCTTAACAGCGGGCGCGATTCTGGCGTCTGGGTTAGTGGGGCAAGGTGCAGATTGGGATATTGGCGATAGTGCCGAATGGGTTGAAAAACAGCGCGAGCAGCGGCGACAGGAAAGGCAGATATGCTATGTCCGTTGACCCCATCTCGCTTGAAGTATTTAAGAATTTATTCGCCAGCGTTGCCGAAGAAATGGGCGTAACGCTGCAACGTGCCAGTTTTAGCCCCAACATCCGGGAACGGCTGGATTTTAGTTGTGCTATCTTCGATACCGAAGCCCGTATGGTGGCACAAGCCGCCCATATTCCGGTGCATCTCGGCAGTATGCCCGCGTCGGTGGAATATGCGATTAGGGCGTTTGACACGCTGAATCTGGGGGATGTGGTGGTGCTGAATGACCCGTATCGTGGGGGAACGCATTTGCCGGATATTACCATGGTGTCGCCTGTATATGCTGGAGGCAAAGTGGCATTTTATGTCGCTAGCCGGGCGCATCATGCCGATGTCGGTGGGATGTCGCCGGGGTCGCTGCCACTGAGTACTGAATTGTATCAGGAAGGGCTGATTATCCCACCTGTGCTGCTT
Organism: Anaerolineae bacterium; assembly: GCA_022842885.1. Taxonomy (GTDB): domain Bacteria; phylum Chloroflexota; class Anaerolineae; order Aggregatilineales; family Phototrophicaceae; genus JALHOR01. The sequence continues at coordinate 9,230 of JALHOR010000030.1, read as the reverse complement.
AAACTCAGTGGTTGGTTGAATGATGGGGTGATGAATTTAATCATTGCTAACAGCCGCGCCCCCGAAGAACGCATCGGTGATATTGAAGCGCAGCTTGCCGCGCAGCGTGTGGGCGAACAGCGTCTATTGGAAATGTTAGTGACGCATGGCACAGAGCGCGTTTTTGAACATGCTGCCGCCCTCCAAGATTATTCGCTGCGAATGACCGAAGCGGTGATAGCGCGTATCCCAGATGGCGTTTATACCTTTTCCGATGCGTTGGAAGGCGATGGACAAGCTGAATTTGATATTCCTATCTCGGTGATGATTACTGTTTTTGGCAGCCAGATGATTGTGGATTTTACGGGCAGTGCGCCGCAAGTGGCGGGCAATGTGAACGCCGTGACAGCGATTGTGCGATCTGCGACGTGGTACTGCGTGCGTTTGTTGGCAGAAGACGATGTGCCTGTGAATCATGGTTGTTTTCAGCCAGTGCGTGTGGTCGTGCCAGAAGGCAGCGTTATCAATCCCTATTTTCCGGCAGCCGTAGCCGCGGGCAATACCGAAACCGGACAGCGTGTGGTGGATGTGGTGCTAGGAGCGTTGGCGCAGGCACTCCCGGATAAAATTCCGGCTGCCAGCCAAGGCACCATGAATAACTTAACCGTTGGCGGAATGCACCAAGGCAAACAATTTGTCTATTATGAGACGATTGCGGGCGGGCATGGTGCCAGTGCCGGGCGCGACGGGTTATGCGGGCGGCACAGCCACATGACCAATACACGCAATACCCCGGTAGAAGCCTTAGAATATGCGCTGCCGCTGCGGGTGTGGCGTTACAGCTTGCGCGATAACAGTGGTGGCGAAGGACAGCAGCGCGGCGGCGATGGCATTGTGCGTGAATATGAATTTTTGACCGATGCGATTATTACACTCAATTCAGAACGCCGTATTCGTGCGCCCTATGGTTTGCACAACGGTGAGAGTGGGCAGCCCGGCGAGAATATCATTTTGCGAGAAAGCCATAGCGAAAGCGTGGGCGGAAAACACACGACGCGCATGAAAACGGACGAAAAATTGGTGATTCAGACACCCGGTGGGGGAGCGTGGGGCAAGCGACGGTAAATTTTTGCGGGTCTTTTATGACTGCTAGATGACGGTAATCCGAATCGTTTTATAATGAAATAGAATTTCCGCCCGGGCAAATCCTGTTTACAAAATTACCGACCAACGACAAAACCAATGTGGGGGTTTTATGTCATCCAATCCAGTTTATAGCCAGATTCGTAGTTCTAATCGCAATACATTGCTGCTGTCCATCGTGGGGCTAATCATTGCTGTGGTGGTCTTTGTGGTATTTTTCTTGCCGTATATTACGGCGCAATCCGGCGCACCACGCACTTTAACCGGTGCGGATATTACGACGGCATCTGCCAATATCACCGATTTGCAGCCGATGTATAACGTAAAAATTGCTGGCGATGAAATTTTCCCAAATGCTTATGAAGAATATACCGAGAACGAAACAACGGGCGCTTTCGTTAGCACCGATGCCTATTTTAGTATTTTGATGATAGGGGATACACTTCTGCTTGTCCGCACAAAAGACATGGTGGATGATAACACCTTTGAATTTACGGGCATGTTAGTCCAACCCACTGGCATCGGGCGTGAAGCCGTTGACGCGCTGGCATCCGATTTTCCGGGCGAGAAAGCCTTCACGGTGCTGTTGGATACCGTGACAGATCAGACCCCGTGGATTGTGGGCGGCGTGGTGCTTGGCTTGCTGTTCTTGGCGGTATTGTACGGGTTCGTCTCGTTCTTCACGCGCTCTGCCAACCCCGGCAATCACCCCATCATGAAACGCTTGAAACCATTGGGCGAACCGGAAACCATCCTGAGCGAAATTGAAAATGAGCGCATGTTGGGCGAACAAAAAGTTGGCGATGTCGCCTTCACGCGCAATTGGATGATTTACGCCAAAGGCAATGATTTCCAAGCGGTACGCCGCAGTGATTTGGCGTGGGCATACAAACAAGTTACGCAGAATCGCTCGGTCAAATCCTACTTTGCTTATATTTATGACCGGCATGGGCGTTTCATCAGCATTCCGGGCAAAGAAGATGCTGTCAACCAAACACTGACCGCTATCTTGAATTATGCGCCATGGACAATTGCAGGCTATAGCAATGAAATCAAACAATCGTGGGATAAAGACCGCGCTGGTTTCTTGACTGCTGTAGATGACCGCAAACGGCAGGCGCAGCAGGCACGCCAATAAAAAAGTTGTTATAAATTCAGGGCAACCTCAGCAGGTTGCCCTGTTTTTTTGGCTTGTATAGTACTTTCCAACCAATTTCAAATTTGTTCGCTGGTTTTTCTCCCCCTATAATGAAGCTAAACCACTCATACAGAAATAAAGGCGCTTCGGATGGAAATCGGCGCAATTATTAAAGACCAATACAAAGTCATTGAACACATCGGGCGCGGCGGTATGGCAGATGTCTGGTCAGCGCGTGACCTGCGGTTGCGGCGCTTGGTTGCCATTAAGACCATTGCCAAAGGCTTGTCGCCGGATGTTGACCCGGTGGGCTTGTTTGAAAAAGAAGCGCAAACTATCGCCCAGATGGAACATCCCCATATTTTGCCAATTTATGACTTTGGCGAATATGAAGCCAGTCTCTATATCGTCATGCGTTTTATCACTGGCGGGTCGCTGGAAGATTTATTGCGGAAAGCGCCCATGCAGCCCGACGATGTGTTGACGATGGGGGATGCGATTGCGCGGGCGCTGGATTACGCCCACGAAAATAATGTCATTCATCTGGATTTGAAGCCGCCGAATATTTTATTGGGCAGCGGGCAAACACCGTATCTGGCAGATTTTGGGCTGGCAACGGTACTCGATCTTGAAGGACGCGCCCGCAATCCCGGTTCTGGCACGCTGCTTTATATGGCACCGGAACAACTGGTTTCGGAAACGATAGACCATCGTGCAGATATTTATAGTTTTTGCATTATGTTGTTCCATATGTTCACGGGCAATCTGCCGTTTGATGGCACGATTCCGCTGGCATTATCGCAGTTGCAAAGCGGGCGCAGTTTGCCGGATGTGGACGAAGTGCGCGGCGATTTGCCCTATCAAATTAGCGATATTTTGCGGCGCGGCACGATGCAATCACCGTTTGACCGCCCGTATACACATAAAGAGATTATGTCCGAACTGCGCGAACTGCTAGCACCCACCCCGATTAGCGGTAGCAGCCTAGAATGGAATTCGCTAGAAGAAGACGATGCGCCGGAACGAGTGCCATTAAATGCGACTACCCAGCAAATGGTTGCTGCCGGGGATATGGGCTTACTAGAAGCCGTAGATATTTACAGCCGAGCGCGGCATCAATGGGCAGGTGGGCAAGGGCGCTTTGATATGGGCATGTCGCACTTTATGTTGATGTGCGAATATTATCAAGCCACCGACCATTATGCACTGGATATTGATGACTCCGGTTATCAAATGCTGCTGCGTGGGGCGCTGGAATATGATTACGAATTGGCATATTGGTGGTCAAAACTCAATGATGACAATCGCCGCCGCGTCTGTTTACATACGCTTCGTAGTTTGAATCCGCCCGCCCGGATTCGGGCAATGTTTCGCTTGGAAACGCTGCCAGATGATGCCGCTAATCCCGTCATTCCCCGTCTGGTGAGTCAGGCGCTGGAAATTGAACCTTCCCCTGAAGGGCGCATTGCGGCATTAAGGGTGTTGGCAACCCGCGCCAAATTGCTTAAGCCACGCCAAAAATATGAGATTAAGACGCAATTTCAAGGGCGCTTGCTCAATTCGATGACGCGCTTGGGTATTCAGGTCACGCCGCCCGATGTGTGGCAAGAGACGGTGTATACACCGGAAGTAGATTTGCTCATTGCCGAAACCGCGCTTGATACCGAAGCGCCCGAAGTCGCTGAAGTGGCGGCACGGTCTATCGGGCAAATTCGCTCGCTCACGGCAGCACGCTATGTCAGCGATGCCCAACGCAGTGGGCGTTCCGGCGCATTGCAAGCCTTGGCATTTATCCGTGATGAAGCTCCGGCTTTACCCGATGTTGTCTCGCGGCAAGGGCGCTTATATGCGTGGCTGACGAATACAGTGCGTCGTTTGACCGATGAACCGCTGCAAGCGATTCTGCGCTTTGTGCTGGCATTATTGGGCGGTTGGATTGGCATGGGCGAATTGGTGTATACACTCTTTCGCAGCCAAGCCTTATTTACCGCGCAGCGATGGGGCAATGCGATCGCTATTGGGCTGATTTTTGGTTTATTTGTGGCGATAACCGTGATGGTTGCCGATGAATTTTCGCGGCGTTTGGATAAATTTTGGCATTGGTGGTTGCGCTTGTGTGTGGCGTTGGGCTTAGGCTATTTGCTCGGCACGCTCACTTGGGGCAGTTTTACATGGATGTATTTTAACTATACGCCCGAATGGGATGTGATGCGTTTGGGGGGCGCGGGTTTGGCATTAGGGCTAGTCGTTTCGGCATTAATCCGCCTCAAAAGCTGGCAGGCGATTTTGCTGACGACCTTCATGGGATTTTTGCCGATTGCCAGTGTCTACCGTATTTTTTATTACTCGCAATATTCCACCATTGTTTTAACCGCGCCGATTGGCGTGGTGATAGGTGCCGGGATTGGTTGGTGGTTGCGCCGCCAGAATCAACCCCCATCAGGTGTCGTACCGCTGATTCAAAATTTGAATCGTCCCATGCGCGTGGCGCTGAGTGGCGCTGCTGGCTTTGTCGGCGCTGTCGCATTATGGCTGTTTTATTTGTGGGTGTTTCAGGGCTTTTTGCAGCGTCAATATCTCACTTGGGATGGTGTTTTGGCACTGTTCATGCTGAGTCTGCTGATTGGGTTGGCGGCGGGCTATTGGCTGAAGAAAACCACCTTGCCCGCGTTTGTGCTAACGTTTGTTGCTAGTTGTTTAGCATTCGAGTGGAGTATCTCGCGGTCGTTTTATAACCCGCCATTTTATGCGTTGGATTTGCTCAGTTGGCGCGTGCCAGAATTTAATGGCGTGCCATTCGCGCCTCGTCCGGGTGCCTCTATCTTATATTTTGACCCAGAACAAGTACGTGCCAGTGCTATTTTGACGATTGCGCTGCCGATGATGTTGGTGATTGCGTTGGGTGCAAATATGCGCGATTTGCTGGCGGGGTGGTGGCGCTTCGTGGGTGCGCCCCAAACCGAAAAAGAGCGCGGCGCATGGCTGACAGGTGTTTTGATTTATGTTCTGATTGCCACCGCTGCTATTAGCATTTTGGCACTGTTTTCGATGCATGTAAACGTGGCTTGGGCAGCCTTATGGAGCGCGATTGGATTTGCTATTTTTGTGTTTGCGTTGGCAGCGTGGCGTTGGGCATTGTGGGGTGCGCGGGGCTTATTAGCGGGCGCGGGGGTGGTGCTGGCAGGCGGTTTTCTATTCGATGTGTATGATATGCTGCTGGCGCTTGATGCAGGCAAAATTCCCCCTTTGTTTCAGATGTGGTCAATTCCTTTGCACCCCGGCGGAAATTCATCTTTGATGGCGATGTTAAATACGGCTCCTGCGTTATGGCTAGCGTGGGCGATTATTTTAGTTTTCTCTATTCGGGCGGTGACGCAGCGGCGGCGCTGGGGTTTTGTCAGTTTGCCCATAGCAGTAGCGATTTTGGCAGTGGCATTGGTACTGTTGTGGAATCCCGCTTCGACGCAACCAGAAGCAGCAGTGGGCAGCAGCAGCTTTGTACTGGCAACCATCATCACAACGCCCAGTATCGTCTTTTATAGCCAAGCCACATTTTTATGGGGTCTATGGGCAGTGTTATTGGGCATTTGTACATGGGGTGCGTACCGCCGCCTGATGTGGGGTGGCATTGGACTGATTGGGTTGCTGTTGGGCTGGTTGGCAATGGTCTTATTTGCGGGCATTCCGGGCAGCATGGCAGTTTTGGCGGCGACACATGTCGCTTTGTTGGCGTATGCACTCCGCCCGGATTGGGCGCAGATGGAAGCCGGACGCTGGCAAATGGCAACTGCTGCCAGTGCTTCTCAGCCAGAAGCCCGCGAAACGCTCGAAATGCCGATTGCCGACATGATGACGCGACCCATTCAATATCCTGACCAAGAAACGCGCTCTGCTTTGAGTTTTGACCCGGCATTGCTAGAAACACGCTTCGATTTTATTGAGAATCTGCCCGGCGCAAAACATGTTCCTACCGAAAAATTGCCCGCAGCAGCGCAAAAAACCCTGCCTTCGGTGCAGCCAACGGCGCTTGAACCGCTGAATCTGGATACCGCACCGGTGCGCCCGCCGACAGTTAAACTGGATATGCGTGATATGGAAGCGCCAGAACGGGCGGCAACCGAGATTGACATCGCCAGCCAAATTGCTGACCAGTTGCCCAAACCCGTTATCGCGCCGATGCAGTTGGATGCTGGACAGTTGCAAACACCGCCTAACACCGAGGCACCCAAAAAACCGCTGCCGCAAATTCGCGTCAATACTGACCGGATGCGAACAGATGCGAATGCACCAAAAACGTCTGCCCCAGCCAAACCGAGTATCAAACTGAATACCACTGGCTTACGCAGCCAGCCCATGCGTCCCAAAGAAGAGGATACTTTGCCGGCGTCGCCGCCGTTGCAGATAGATACAGAACGGCTGCGCGGGATGAAAACGGAAACCGATTTACAAAATCTACAAGATAAGCCTGATGATGAGGCAGAATGAGCCTAACATGCCTCATCTATCAAATTAAAAAAGCCAAAAAATAATAACATCGATTCAACAGCATCGCGCTCGGTGAAAATCGGCTCATCGGTGGTAAACTCCAGCCGTGCCACATCGGACGCGATTTTTTCACAACGGATGACCTGATAGCGCGTATTCGTCAGCCGTTTGACCATATCGGCAAAATCGGCAAGCTGTTGGAGTGTCTCATCTTTTTTGACGATAACTCGTCGCTCACTGCGCGTCATGCCTTCCCAAGACCGCAGTGCCGCCACCGCTTCCAGATGTCCGGGCATACCGAGCATTTGTAAATCTTGCGGACGAAAAATCAGCATCCAATCTTCTGGTTTTTCGTAGGGGCGGGCGCGATGCGTCGCCTCATCGTGGGCAGCCGTCACCGATAATTGCAGCGCGTGAGTTTTCAGACCTGTCACAAATCGTTGAAAAATCTTAAAGCGATTTTCATCATACACGCGGAATTCAACATAGCATGGTGGTATTGCCATTCCACAAACCTCCTGGCAAGCCGCTGAAACAGCGTTGTCGCTGTCCTTCATTCAAATTATAATCCCAGAATAGCCAAATCCTAACCCAAAACCCATTATGCAACCACAACGAATCGTCGTCAAATTGGGTACAAGTACCTTAACCGCTGGCACACTGCACTTGAATCGCCAGCGTATGTTAGAAATTGTGCAGCAAGTCGCCCGCTTGCATCAATCCCACCATGAGGTGATTTTGGTCTCCTCTGGCGCCCAAGCTGCCGGGCGAGAACGCTTGCATTTCCCAGACCTGAGTCGGTCTGTGCCTGCCAAACAGATGTTAAGCGCCGTGGGGCAAAGCCAATTGATGCGCGTTTATAGCGATTTATTTGATATTTTCCAAGTGATTGTGGCGCAGGTGCTGCTGACCCGCGATGATTTGAGTCATCGTGAGCGTTACCTGAATGCCCGCGATACGCTGCAAACATTGTTAGACCACCGCATTTTACCCATCATCAACGAAAATGACACCATCGCTACTGAAGAAGTGCGCGTGGGTGACAATGATAATTTGTCGGCGTTGGTGGCAAGTGCGCTGGAAGCTGATATATTGATTATCCTTACTGACCAGCGCGGTTTATATACGGCAGACCCGCGCACCAATCCCGACGCTCAGTTGATTCCGGTAGTGCCACAAATTGACGAGAAAATTTTTGCGTTGGCAGGCGGTGCTGGCACCAAAGGCGGCACAGGCGGGATGGTCACAAAATTGCAAGCCGCGCAAATTGCCGCCCGCAGTGGTGTTACGACCATTATTGCCGCTGGCACAGAACCGAATGTGATTGAACGCCTTGCTCATGGGGAATCAATCGGCACGCGGTTTGAACCGACCAGCACGCATATCGAAAGTCGCAAACGTTGGTTGCTCACGGATAAACCCAAAGGCAGCGTTCAGATAGATGCCGGGGCGTATCGCGCTTTGACTGCCAAAGATGGCGCAAGTTTGTTACCTGTGGGCATTAAACAAGTCACGGGCAATTTTAAACGCGGCGCGACTATCAGCGTGCAGGATATGAACAGCACGGGCATCGCACATGGCGTCAGCAGTTATGATAGTGATGATTTGCGCCAATTGTGCGGGCAAAAATCGAGCCGTATCATTGAAATTCTAGGGTATACTTATGGCGATGAAGCCATTCATCGCAATAATTTAGTGATGCTAGTGCCGATTTAGCATTGCTGTTTGTCAGTTGTCCGAAATAAATAGGGGGCGCGGACGATGAAAATTATCATAATGGCGTTTGGCTCACGCGGCGATATTCAGCCTTTTTTGGCGCTGGCGGTGGCATTGCGTGAACGTGGTCATCAAGTCACATTAACTGTGCCGGATGATTTTGCTGCCCAATGCCACGCTTATAATATCCCCCATATTCGTATTCCCCTCAGCGTCAAAGAATTTTTAGAGACAGATTTAGGCAAACGCATCACCCACGAAGGCATTACCCTATCAACGCTGCTTGGTCTCTGGCGCGAGATGATTCCAGAGGTACAACGTGCTTTATTTACAACCACTGAGATTGTTGCAGAACAAGCCCAAAATGCTGACCTGCTTATCTCGCATGGGTTTCTTGTGCCGTTTGCGTATACGATTCATCAACAAATCCAAATACCATTGATGTTTGGGATTGCTGCGCCCATTATCGCCACTAAGCAGTCGCCATGTCCCACGTTCCCACCGATGCCAATAGGTCAGCAATTTTATAATCCGTTCACTTATCGTTTGCTGGTACGCTTGGTAATTTCGTTCATGATTGCGCCGATGAATACCTATCGCAAGCAATTTGGGCTGCCATCGCACGCTACGGGGCAAATTATTGATGTGTTATTTAGTGGACAATTTCCGGTGATGATGCACTACAGTCGGCATTTGCAACCTGCCCCAACCGATTGGCATGAGAATATGCGGGTGATGGGGACTTGGACGTTGCCTGCTTTATCCGATT
>JALHOR010000029.1 GCA_022842885.1 Anaerolineae bacterium | reverse complement strand
TTGAGCGCCGGTGACATTATCATTGATGGTGGCAATTCTTATTATAAAAATTCGTCGCACCATGGGGAAACGCTCAAAGCCAAGGGACTGCATTTTGTGGATGTTGGCACCAGTGGCGTCATCTGGGGGCTGACTGAAGGTTACAGCATGATGATTGGCGGCGAAAAAGACATCGTAGAAAATCACTTGCGTCCCATTTTTGAGACACTCGCACCAGCGCCGGATAAGGGCTGGGGGTATGTGGGACCCGCTGGAGCAGGACATTTTACCAAGATGATTCATAATGGGATTGAATACGGCATGATGCAGGCTTTCGCTGAAGGGCTGGCAATCCTAAAGAAAAAAGAAGAATTTGCACTCGATTTAGCCGATATTACGCGCATTTGGCAGACGGGCAGTGTGGTTCGGTCATGGTTGCTGGATTTGATACAGGATGCGTTGGAAAAAGACCAAGTGTTAGATGACATCGCGGCGTATGTGCCGGATTCAGGCGAAGGGCGCTGGACAGTGTTTGAAGCGATTGATTTGAATGTGGCAGCACCCGTTATCACCCTCTCGTTGCAAAATCGCATTCATTCGCGGGAAGATGGCTATACTGAAAAATTGATTTCAGTCATGCGGAATCAATTTGGGGGACACGCTGTAAAGAAGGTAGGCGAATAATGGCAGACGCAACGAGCATCATTATCTTTGGCGCATCGGGCGATTTAACGCATCGCAAGCTGATTCCGGCGCTATATAACCAGTTCAAAAAAGGGCGTTTGCCCGAAAAAATCAATATCATTGGCGTGTCGCGCACGGAATACACGCATGAGGCGTTCCGGGAATTAGAAGAAAAGGGTGTGCGCGAATTTGCACCCGATAGTTTTGATGATGCTACTTGGGCGCAATTTGTGCCGAATATCTGGTATATCAGCGGCGATGCCAGCAAGCCGGATGATATGGAAAAAGTGAGTAAAGAATTAAGCAATATCGAGAGGGAAAATACCAATCGGCTCTATTATTTATCGGTTGCGCCCAACTTGTATGAACCCATTATCCTAAATTTGGGTGTGGCGGGCATGGCAGAAGAAAATGGGGCATGGCGGCACACCATCATTGAGAAACCTTTTGGTAGAAATTTAGCCTCCGCACAGGCATTGAACAAAACAGTGCATCGCGTGTTTGAAGAACATCAGGTGTACCGGATTGACCATTACTTAGGCAAAGAAACCGCGCAGAATGTGTTGTTCTTCCGGTTTGCGAACACAATTTTTGAACCCGTCTGGAATCGCAATTATATAGACAATGTGCAAATCACGGTTGCAGAAACGGTAGATGTTGGGCGGCGGGCAGGCTATTATGATAGCTCTGGCGTGCTGCGCGATATGTTCCAGAATCATATTCTGCAATTGCTGACGCTGGTCGCTATGGAGCCGCCTGCTGCATTTGATGCTACGGCGTTACGCAATGAAAAAGTGAAATTGATAACTTCTATTCGCCCAGTTTCAGCAGAAGATATGGTGGTCGGGCAGTATAGCGATTATCGCCAAGCAGAAGGGGTTACGCCGGGGTCAACAACGCCGACTTATGCCGCGCTCAAGTTGCAAGTGGATAATTGGCGCTGGCGGGGCGTACCGTTTTATTTGCGCTGCGGTAAAGCACTTGGCACCAAAGTCACCAAAATTCTGGTGGAATTTAAATCGCCGCCGCATTTGATGTTTAACCTCCAAGAAGGTGACAAAATTGCCCGCAATATTTTGTCCTTATGCATTCAACCCGACGAAGGTATTCATTTGCAATTTGAAGCGAAAATTCCCGGCATGAATGGATTTCGCTCATCGGAAATGGAATTTCATTACAAAGATTCGTTTGCGGAAAAAACATCGGATGCGTATGAACGCCTGATTGTGGATGCGCTGCGCGGTGATGCGTCGTTATTCACGCGCAATGATGAGATTGAAGCGGCATGGCGTTTGTTTGACCCCATCATTGCTCGGACGGAAGGCGACCATGCCCGCGAACCGGAACTCTATTCACGCGGTACATGGGGTCCCGATGCCGGTGATACTTTATTAACCAAAGATGGTCGGCAGTGGCAAAAGAGTGGCTGTTTGCACGATTTAAAACATGGTGAATAAGCATGGCAAAAATCATCGTTCAGCCGGATTTAAACAGCCTGATTGAATTTGCTGCTTATCGCATTGCCAATATGATTCACGCGACGTTGCAGTTTAACCCACATTTTTGCTTGGTTTTGTCGGGTGGGTCAACGCCGCGCCCCTTATATGAACGCTTGGCACAAGCCCCATATGCCACACAAATTGAGTGGGCGAAAGTGCATATTTTCTGGGGTGATGAACGCTGTGTGCCACCTAACCATGCCGACAGCAATTATCGTATGGCGCATGAAGCATTATTGAGTCAAGTCGCAATTCCAGCCGAGAACATTCATCGGTTGCGGGGCGAATCAGAGCCATCCCAAGCAGCAAGTGAATATGAACAGCATTTGCGAACTTTCTTCACTGATGAACACGAGTTATTCGATTTAACCTTGTTGGGTATGGGCGATGATGGGCATACGGCATCTTTGTTTCCGGGGACGGCGGCAATTCATGAGCAAGAAAAATGGGTCGTGGCGCACTATGTCGAAAAATTGCAGGTATGGCGTCTGACGCTGACCCCTGTCGCCTTAAATCGCTCTGCCAATGTGATGTTTTTGAGCGCGGGGGCGAGCAAAGCGGAGATACTCAAGCAGGTTTTGGAAGGGGAGTTTCAGCCAGATGTTGTTCCCTCCCAGATTATTGCCCCTGCCAACACCGAAACGGTGTGGGTGATAGACCGGATGGCGGGTGCATTGCTAACACTATCGGAATAGAGAAATAAGTGCCGGGTTTTTCGCCCGGCAACGGTGTTTATTTTTCTGCCCAACGGCGCACAAATTCTGCTAATAACCGCGCCCCATATCCGGTTGCGCCTTTCGGCACATAGGTATTATCGCCATCGGAGGTCATTTTGCCCGCCATATCCACATGCGCCCATGCGGGATACTCTACAAAATTTTTGAGAAATGCGGCAGCAATTCCCGCACCACCACCGCGCACATTCGCGCCAGCACTGTTTTTCATATCGGCGGTGTCGGATTCGATGGGCTTGTTATAATCGGTGTACAGCGGCATACGCCAAACACGCTCTTGCGTAAATTCACCCGCATCAAATAAATGCTGCATCACAGTATCGTCGGTGGCATACACGCCGGAGGCAGCACTGCCTAATGCCACTACCATAGCACCCGTGAGGGTCGCAATATCTACAACAGCGGCGGGGTCGTAGCGTTTGGCATAAACCAGTGCATCTGCTAACAATAAGCGCCCTTCAGCATCGGTGCTGATAATTTCGATAGTTTTGCCGTTGCTGGCAGTCACAACATCCTGTGGGCGATAGGCATTGCCGCTGACCATATTATCGGCGGCGGGAACAAGCCCAATCACACGCAGCGGAATATTCAACATGGCGACCGTTTGCATTGCCCCAATCACCGCCGCACCGCCACCCATATCGGCTTTCATGCCGACCATGCCATCTGCTGTTTTGAGGCTGTAACCACCCGTATCAAACGTAACGCCTTTGCCAACCAAAACCACTGCTGCCAGGTCTTTTTTATCAGCATTGTGTTCCAGAATGATAAAGCGCGGCGGAGTCGCGCTGCCTTGGGCGACTGCCAATAATGCGCCCATTTTAAGAGCTTCCATTTGGTGGCGTTCCAAAACAGTACATTTTAAGCCATGCGCCTTGGCGATATTGTCAGCCTGTTCTGCCATATACGCCGGAGTGCAATAATTGGGTGGCAAATTGACCAAGGTTCGGGCGGTTATCCCACCTGCGGCAAAGGCTCGTCCAGCAGTAAGCCCGTTCTGGGCGGCATCCATGGCATCGGCTGATAGATGAATGGCTAGGGATTCAGGGCGAGCAACGGGTGGTTCACTGCTTTTTTGCCCATGATATTGATACAAGCCCAAGAGTGCGCCTTCGGTCATGGCTTGTAGGGTTGTGGCAGTATCAAGTTCGGGAGGTATTGCTGCTGCCACCTGCTGCGATTTGAGCGTTCTAGCTCTTTGCAAAGCGGTTGCGGTTGCCCGCCGGATTGCATCGGGGGTTAAATCGGCAGCATCGCCTAAACCCACCACGACCACGCGGCGGGCAGCAACGCCAGTGCCACGCGGATATAAAACGCTCACATCGCTGAGATTCGCCGTAAAATCGCCGCCCGACACCAATTCGGCAATCGCGCCATTCATCGCAGTATTGATGCCATCGATAACCAGATTCGGAGTTGGATTATCTAAGCTGCCACGCCCGACAAACACCAGCAGCGTATCGGCGGCTGAATCAAGAATTGGGGCATTATTGAGAGTAATATTCATCCACATCTCCCGTTGTTAAAATTTTTTAAATGATGCTGACGATTATGCCATAAACGACAGAAAACACCAAATGGCGACCTATGGGCTGAGATGATATATTATGCGGGAGACAAGTTGCTCATCCAATACTATCGCAGTGGAGAATCCCTATGGATACCGGACAACTGATAACTTTGATATGTGTGGTGGGCTGCGTTTTGCCGATGGTATCCTTGGCAATCATTGGGGTGGTCATTTTCTGGTTTGGGCGCAAATGGCTGGATGGCTTAACCGCGCCAGATACCCAAAAGATGATGACCGAGTATCAAACAGCGATTAGCAAAAATCCGCAGGCGAATCGGCAAGACCTCATCCAAAAGGTGATTAATCAACAGGCATTTAAATGTGGTGTGGTAGGGTTTATCACCGGGTTAGGCGGCTTTTTTACATTGCCGATTGCGCTACCCATAGACTTAGTGCTTTCCACGCAATTTCAAGCAGCGATGGTCAATTTTATCGCGCATTTATATGGCTATCCCAATGACCGCGATACCCAAGTGGCAACGTGGATGGTTATGACGGGCAGCGGCGAAGTGTCTAAAATGTCCATCAAATTTATTATGGGGGTTGTACTGCGCGTGATAGGCAAATCTTTTTCCAAATTTGTGCCATTCTTGGGTGCATTGGTGAGTTTTGGTGTCAATTATGCCTTAGCGCAATCTACCGGACGTTTGGCGCTGCGTTGGTATGCTGCCAAGCAACAGCGGCAGGTGGCAAGTTAAATCATTGGATTGAACTATACACGTAAATTCACAGCAGAAAGTGAAAATATGTTGTTGTAGTGTCGAGGCATGCCTCGACACTACAGAAAATTATCTTGTTTTGAGCATGAATCAAAATTTAAGAGATTGCTGCCCGGATTTGCTGCGCTAATTGCATGGCGCGGTCTGGGGCATCGCCAACATACTGTTCGGCATTGAGTAGCGATAGCACTTCTGATGCTGGTACAAATTGGGTGATGATTGCATCTTGCGATAATAATGGTATCAACGGGTTTGGTTGCCCTTCACGCAATGCTGCCCATGCGCTTAGGCTGTGCTGACGTATGACTTCATGCAATTCCTGACGATTGCCACCACGCCGGGCTGCGGTCATCAAGAGGCGTTCTGTCGCTGCAAAGACGCCATAAATCGCTAAATTGCGCTGGATGGCATGGTCATCTATGTGCAATCCAGTGAGCAGTTTTTTCATGCGGAGCAGAATTTCATCTGTCGCTAAAAAGGCATCTGGCAGAATCACGCGCCGATTGCCCGAATCGTCCAAGGTGCGTTCCAACAAACTGTGCGCGGCATTGTCCCATGCGACTCGCGGCAAAGTTGCCAGATAACGAGCGAGACTATCAATATTTTCGGCATGAATGGGGTTACGCTTGAAGGGCATTGCCGAAGAACCAATTTGTCGTTTTCCGAAAGGTTCTGCCCATTCACCGATGGGGGGTGATTGCAGCAAGCGCAAATCAAACGCAAATTTATAAGCGGTCATGCCCACACTGGCAAGCGCCGACAAAATATCAAAATCTTGGCGACGCGGGTATGTTTGATGGGTGACTTCAAAAGCGGGCAAGCCAATTGCCTGCATAATATGGTCTTCCATTTGGCGCGGCGGCATAGTTGTGCCATACAGCAGTTCGGTATAGGATGCCGATGTGCCAACCGCGCCTTTAAACCCTTTGCCACGAATATTCGCTTCAATCCGCTGCAATGCCTGAAAATCTTCTAATAAATCCTGCGCGATAAATGCCAACCGATACCCGACTGTGGTAGGTTCGGCAGGTTGTAAATGCGTAAATGCCATGCACACATGGGCGGCTTCACGCTCAATATGATCTACCAAAAGCGATAACACCGCCTGCAAGCGTTGCCGGATGAGACGCACGGCATCGCGCAGCCGCAGTGCCTCAGCATTATCTTCTATATCCATGCTAGTAGCGCCCAAGTGGATGATGCCGCCACCAATCGGGCATTGTTCGGCAAAAGTGTGGACTTCTGCCATCAGGTCATGGTGCAGTTCGGATTCAAGCGTGAGGGCGCGTTGAATATCTATTTGCGATTCATGAGCGCGTAAATCTGCCACTTGCTCGGCTGTCACTAACCCAGCGCGCTGCTGGGCTGCTGCCAATGCCACCCACAAACGCCGCCACAAGCGCCGCTGATGCACCACAGACCACAAATGACGCATCTCATCTGAGCCATAGCGCCAAGTGAACGGGCTAAGATGCGTCTCAAAAGAATAGTGTGTGTCGGTCAAGTCTGTGTTATCCCTATTCTGAGGTTGCCAATTTCAAGAATTGTAGTCCGGTGGGCTGTTGAATCTTTAAGACCAACGGCTTACCAATGACATCGCCATTATCACTAAAGGTATGAATTCCCGTAACGCCTTGCCAATCGCGGGTAGCGTGCAATGCCGCTGCTATTTCTGATGGCACGGTTGACCCCGCACGAGTGATAGCATCCGCCAACAACCAAACCGCATCATAACCCTGCGCCGCCCAAGTATCGGGCGGGGTGTTATACTGCTGCACGAACCGAATCACAAAATCTTGCAATTCAGAGTCGGGATTATCGGGATGATAAAAAGAGGCTATGACGGTGCCTGTAGACGCTTCGCCTGCCACTTCCCATAAGGCGCTCGTATCCATGGCATCGCTGCCAATGATGGGTTGCATAATGCCTTGGGCGCGGGCATCGCGCACGAATTCTGCTGCTGTTGGATTTGACCCGGCGATAAAAATAGCATCAAAATCGAGGTCTGCCCATTGGTCAATAATTACCGCGAAGTTGCGGGCAACTTCGTAGGGACGGCGGTCTAAAATCAAGATGCTTGCTTCGCCAGCTTCATTTTCAAATACATTAGAGAGTTGCAGACCATACGAGCCGCTTTCATACAGAATCAGCATGCGTTCATAGCCCTGTTCTTGGGCATAAATCGCTAGTTGCCGCCCGACATCTTGATCACTGGGGATATTGCGAAAAATATAATGAAATTCTTGGCGTGTTAAATCAGGGCTGGTCGCGCTAGGCGAGAGCATGATGAGACCATTAAATTCGTATAAGGGCGCAGCCGCAATAGAAATGCTGGAAAAGGCATGTCCAATGACGGCGGTTACGGTCACATCTTCGGCAAATTCTTGGGCAATCAGCCGCGCCTCGCGCACAGAGTCTAAATCATCGCGCATGACCAATTCAATTTTTCTGCCGCCCAATAACCCGCCGGGCTGAATACGGCAGTTACGATTGGCAACTTCGGGTGTGGTCTCTGCGGTGGCTTCTGGCGAAGCAGCATCGGTATCGCAAACCACTGTTTCGGCATTAATTTCCTGTATTGCCATTTCGACCCCTTCTGGCAACAAATCATATTCTGCCGAGAAGGGCCACACAAACCCGATTTTTATAGGCGTAGTTGCCGTTGCTTGGCGTGCCAGTGCCTCACGCTGGTCTTTGGGGCTAGGTGCAGCACAAGCCGTTAAGAGCAGAAAACCAAAACACATCAAGCATAGTGCGGGACGAAGTGGCATCATCTATTTATCCTAAATCAGTTGGCGCATTGCCAAATCACGAAAAACGCCTTGTTGGCGAATGAGGTCAGCATACTTGCCTTGTTGGACAACTTGCCCTTTATCCAACACCAGAATATTATCAGCGTTCACAATCGTACTTAGGCGATGAGCAATCACGACGCGGGTCGCATCCAAACTTTCTAAACTGGCGCTGACTTGTGCCTGCGTTTGATTATCAAGGGCGCTGGTGGCTTCATCAAAAAATAAGATGCGTGGTTTGCGAGCGATAGCGCGGGCAATGAGCAAGCGTTGCCGCTGACCACCTGAAAAAGTGCTGCCGCCTTCACTGATGATGGTGTGCATTCCCATAGGCATTTGCTCAATATCCGCTTTTAAACCTGCCATCTCCGCTGCGTGCCAAGCATCATCCAATGTTAAGGGGGCAACCCCCACAATGTTGGAAAAAATATCGCCGGTCATCAACTGCCCATTTTGCAAGACAACGCCAAGCTGCTGGCGCACCGCCGTAATATCCAGATTCGCCAAATCTTGACCATCATAAAAAATGCCGCCGGATTCAGGTTTTTCAAATCCCAACAACAAGCGGAATAGCGTAGATTTGCCACTACCAGAAGGTCCCACAATCGCCACAAATTCACCGGGATTAATCAAAATCGAGACATCGCCCAAAATCAGTGGGCTATCATCTTTATAACGAAACGACAAACGGCTGACTTCAATCGCACCAGTGAGCGCACCGGGGTCAGATTTGGTTTCATCTACTTCCGGTTGATTTTGCAGGATTGGGCGCATTCGTTCATAGGCTGGCACAATCTCTAATCCCGAAATTAAGGCATTGCTGAGTGCCAAACTTGCCATCAAAAATTGCATAAAGGCAGCATTAAATGCCAAGAATTCACCCGTTGTTACGGTGCGCGATGATACCACCAGCGCAAATATCACCATCGTTGCCAAGACCGGATAAATGGTATTAAAGACATTCAGCCAATTTTCAACAGTCTCGGCTTGGAAAGCGATTTTTTTCTGTTCGGCAAAGGCTTTTGCCCACTGAGCAAAAGCGCGATTTTCTACCCCAGCAACGCGAAATTTGCTAACGCCGCCAATGAATTGTAATACCATCCCAGAGATATACCCTTCAATGGTCGCAAGGCGGCGCTCATGCTGCATTTTGTAATATCCTGCCACGATTGAAATCATAATGGCAGCGATAACCAAAATGCTCGCTACGATGGCAAGGCGGGTATCAAAATAGAATAACAAGACAAAACTGAACAGCGAAAAAACACTGGTCAACACCGATTGAATCACTGTCCCGGAAATGCGGCGACGAATGGTGCTGATGCCCATCGCCCGCGTGGTTAAATCCCCGGCTGTATATGCCCGGAAAAAGGGCGCAGGTAAATTCAATAATCTATCCCAGATGGCAGATTGCAACGCCGAGTCAACGCGAATCTCGGTTCGCAGCACTGCAATATTCTGAACAACCTGAAACAAGGCGCTGGTCACGGCTACTGCCACCAGCAACAAAGTAAATTCTAAAAGTTGGCTGCGGTCAGCCCCCGGCACAATCGTATCGAAGATGCGCCCCATGACCAATGGCACTGCCAGCGCCAGAACACCGCCCACTATACCCATGATGGCAATGGTGACTAAATCGCGGTATGCCCCCCGAAACCCAAAACGCATTAACATATTGCGCGATAGGGCTTGTGTCGGCAAAGTGCGGTAGATGAGATAGGCTGCTGGTGCAATCTTCTGGGCATTCGCAGTAGTTAAGCGTTCCCGGCGACGATACGTGGGATCGTGTATCAGATAACGGGAAGGTGAGGTGGGCGTCAGGGCAATCGGGCGTTTATCTTCTGCCATAAATGCCAGCAGCGCACCATTATCTTGTCGCCACCAATCATCGCGCAGCATCACTTGACGAATGCGTAAGCCGGAATTCCGAATGATGGTTTCCAGCGTTTGTTCTTCTTTTTTACCATCAATCCTATCAGTATTCGGTCGGACAGCAGCACCAATGGCATTCCCAACAATCTGACATGCCTGAACTAAGGCAGTTTCATCTACATCCACATGCCGAAAAGTATCTTCATGTTCCCCATCTAAAATTTGGGACAGGTCTTCTAGGGCGAGGTTGATGCGTTGTTTATCTTGCGTACCGCGCCTGAGCAAGCGTTCACGTTCTATATCTTCGGCAGTTTCGATATTCCATAAGATGCTGTTCAGCACAATTTCATGGAATTGCAGCAGGCTATCCCAGGTAAAACCAGCGGTAATAAAGGCAGACGTGGTTAATACGCGCAGTTTGCTTTCTCGATGAGCGCGAATCCACGTTTTATCGCACACGGGTAGAAAATCACCACCGGTCATCAGGGGCAATTCTTCACGACTGACAAACTGCACCATCCCGGTTAGGACACTTACCCATAACACATCGCGTTTTGGGCGCGAAATTTCGCCTTCTTTTAGGGCGATTTCTTTGCCTGCTTCTAGAGGTAGTACTTGGCGTTGAGTCAGTTCTTGGTTCATACTACGCGAGAAATTGCGAATCCAGCCATCCAGCAGATTACCGATGGCTTTGCCTGTTAAGGGGGAACGCAATGCTTCTTCAAATTCGATACGTGGGATTTGACTGAGAACCGTACCACTCACACCAACAGCTATCAACGCCATTCGGTCGCCATAGCGCGTTGTATCTAACCCCAGCATCGCTTGTCCCTCTTTAACGCGGAACAAGTGGGTGCGGGGGCTGGTAATTTGCTCGGAAAGCATCCGCACAACAAAAATATCCACAATCCCTTTATGCACCAAATAAATGGAGTCAGGGTCGTTCAACACAATCGGGGTGTTGCTGCCCGTCTCAAAGGTATTGTCGCCAAAAATAGAAAACAGGACTTCAGTCCCAACCCGATAAATGCTGCTTACGCTGGGTTCGTTGCGTTCATCCCTCGCTGGCATTCCCGCTACTCCTACCCGTTAAAACAAAAATTCCATATAAGATTTCGATTTTTCGTCGGCAACGGCTTCTGTGGCAATCAAATCGGCATAGATGCCTTGGCGTATCTTTAGCTCGTCATGCGTACCGCGTTCTGCCACTTGTCCTCTATCTAGCACGATAATTTCGTCGCAATCGCGGATGGTACTGAGGCGATGGGCAACAATGATGCAAGTACACCCCCGCCGCCGCAAATTATCATCAATAGCTTTTTCAGTTACGGGGTCAAGGGCGCTGGTGGCTTCATCCATAATCAAAATAGAGGGATTGCCAACCAATGCCCGCGCAATTTCCATGCGTTGTAGCTGCCCACCGCTAAAATTACGCCCCCCTTCAGCGATGCGGCTTTCGTAACTGCCGGAACGCTCCACAATATCCGTATGAATAGCCGCGTCTTTTGCCGCTTGAATAATATCGTTTTCAGGGACAGTTCTATCCCACATGGTAATATTATCGCGGACGCTGCCTTCAAACATGAATAATTCTTGGTCAACCATCGCCAATGAATTGGTGATAAGCTGGCGGGGAAGCATGGCACGCGCTTTGCCATCAAACAAAATTTCGCCTTCCCAAACATCGTATAAGCCCGCAATCAGCTTTGCCAATGTGGATTTGCCACTGCCAGAACCCCCCACAAACGCCACTCGTGCGCCCGGTGCCAGCGACAAATTAAAATCTTCAATGAGGGGTGGCGAAAGACGATTATAGCCAAACGTGAGATTACGAATTTCCACACGCCCAGAGAGCTTGCTCATCGTCGGGGCGACGGGCAGCAAATCTAAGGTTTGTGTCATTTCTGGCAGGTGCTGGTCAGGTTCAGCTAGTTTCCATAAAGGCATCGTTTGTGTGTCGGCATTCATTACAGATGCCGGTTTTTCAAAGCGCGTATCCACCTGATAACGCAAGACATCATCCAACCGACTCATATCACCAGCGGCTTCTTGAAAACGCCCGCCCAAATTGACAATCTCGTTAAACGGCAAGATAAAACTCAGCATCAAACTTTGGAAGGCAATCAATTCGCCGATGGTTAATTCGCCATTCATGACGCTGAGGCTGCCCACATACAAAATAACAATGGTGTTGATGCCCGTCAAAAACACCGGAATGACCGATAGCACTTGAGATAAGAGTTTGAACTGCTGTTCAGCGCGGAGTGCTTTGGTGTGATACCCGGTGAGTTTGGTGAACAAATCGCCTTCGGCACCAGTAGCTTTAATGGTCTCGATAGTTTGTAACCCACTCATGGCGGCACCGACTAATTTGCCGCGTTCTTGCAACAAACGCAGGTTAGCATCGGTACGTTGGCGGGCGATATAGCGCAGCACGAGAATATTGACCAATGCGATTGAAATGCCGATAAGCGTTAGCAGTTCATCGTAGACGAACAATAACGCGGCATAGAAGAAAACGAGAATCAGGTTTAAAACGGCGGTGGCTAATTCACCAGAGAGCAACTGCGCCACGCGGTCATTAATGCGTACCCGCGAGCTAATTTCCCCATGAAACCGCTGCAAGAAAAATTCAATCGGCAAACTTAACACATGCCACATGAAGGCGCTGGAAGTAGACAGGGCGAGGCGCGTTTCTAAGCGCAGAAGATAATGTTGCTGCAACCACGTTAGGACAGCGCGAATCACGGCAGTTAGCCCCATCGCCAACAGCAGTCCGGGCAACCAGTCTTGCCCAGTGACCAAAACATAATCTACGAAAATGCGGGTAAATGCCGGTACCAATAAGCCCGGAATCACCAATGCCAAACTGACCAAAATGACATAAATGAGTGCAATGCGCGAATGGCGCAAACGCGCACTCAAAGAGCGTATCAAATCAGGGCGATGCCCGGCACGTTGAAAGGCTTCGCTTGGTTCAAAGGTTAGCACAACCCCAGTAAAGGCTGTATCGAATTCTTCTAATGAGACTTTGCGCGGGCCCGATGCCGGGTCGTTGATAAAAACAGTATCTTTCTGGAAACCTTCGACCACTAAAAAATGATTAAAATTCCAGAAAACAATCATCGGCAACGGTAAATCGGGTAGGGCAGCAACTTCTTTGCGATACCCTTTGGCATTAATGCCGTACATCCGCGCCACTTGCACCAAATTACTGGCTTTGACGCCATCGCGGGAAACGCCACACGCCGAGCGCAGTTCTTCCAGTGGAACATAACGCCCATGATACCCTAAAATCATGGCTAATGACGCTGCACCACATTCGACAGCCTCCATTTGTAGCACAGTTGGCGTGCGTGTGCGGCGCGTCTTTTTTAGCGCACTAACGGGCGGTGAGGGCGATTGAGGTGGGATTGTATTCTCCATTGCTGGCATCTGCCCTATTCGTTGCCGCCCAATATCAGATTAATAGGCGCTTGTTCACGGATAATGATAGTGGCTTGCGCCAATGTGGCGCTGCGAATTTCTGTATCAGGTCCTAGGGGCGTTGTCCACTTGTAGCCCGTCGGGGTATTGCGTGCCGGGATTAAATCAGCCCGGACTTCAATCGGAGCGCCTTCGGTAGCATTAAAAAAATAATCGGTTAAATCTTGATTTTGCAATATTTGATTCATGCTGCGGGTACTTTCCGGGAATTCATCTACCGAGACAATCCACGCCAACATCACCCCGACTTCCTCAGCGCGGACTGTTGCCGGAACAATTTGCACTTGCATCCCCGGCGCGACTTTTTTGCCATCTGTCGCCGAGAGATAAATAATCGCTTGCAAATCGGTATCATTGCCACTGGGTTCGATAGACAGCAGGGTTTCACCTTGACTCAGGAAATCGCCGGAAGACGCTAAAATTTCAATGACGCGCCCCGATACTGGACTGACAATCGGCAGGCTAATGCCATCATTTTGCCGAATGCGGGCAATGACTTGATTCAACACCACCGGATCTTTGACATTCACATAAATATCCGTCAACAGTCCCGTCACGGGTGCTGCTACGCTGGTAATGCTGGCACCGCCCGTTAGCAAAATTGCTTCGCCTGTGACTACCGTGGGAATACTGCCCACAAAACCCCAGACGGCTAATGCGCTCAGAATCAAGACTAAACCCAACAGCGTCACCCATGCACGCGGCGAAGTCACTTGCATCAACAAATCAAGTTGTTCGGGCGATGACAAGCGTTCTAGTGCCGTCCGGCGAAATAATCGTTGTTGTCGCTGCATTCAGTGGTTATTCCTGAATAAGTGTATTGGTTGTCTATGGTATATATTATCGTGTGAGGAGTGAAATATGCAAAAATGTTTTTTCAGTATTGGAATTGTAAAATAAAACAGGTCTGTTGCCAGACCTGTTCGTTATGATTCAATGTTAATTTTTATTCGTCGCCGGGTTTGGGTTGACCGCCACCCGCCACATCATCTAATTCTTCATCGCTTAATTCATCATCGGGGTCAATCAACAGCGTCCAGTCCAACATATTTTTGTCTCCATCCAATGATAACGGACATTGATTTCTATCATGAGTATAATCGGATTTTGTCTTTTTATGCAAGCAATTCTGACGAAACCTTACGGATTATTTACGGTTTGGTACCCATATTCAAAACGAAATGTTTAGTCATCGCCGGGCGGGGGTTGACCGCCACCTGCTATATCGTCTAATTCTTCATCGTCCAATTCATTATCGGGGTCAATCAACATCGTCCAATCCAACATATTTTGTCTCCATCCAGTGATAGCGGACATTAATTTCTATCATGAGTATAATCGGATTTTACTTTTTAACACAAGCAATTCCGACAAAACCTTACGGATTATTTACGGTTTGGCACCAATCTTCTAGCTGATAGAGCGTACATTGAGCATCCGATAAGATGGGAATGTAACGATTTTCGCGTGTCCACACGAGCAATTCTTCCAGTGACAGCACTTGCCAATGCCGAATAGTGGTATCGGCGCTGCCAGAGAAGATGCTTTTGCCATCGGGGTGATACACAGCAGTCCAAACATCGCTGGTATGCCCTTCAAAGCGTTGGATTTCCGCACCCGTCTCCAGATTCCATAAGCGCACACTGCGGTCATCTGAACCGGATAGGGCAATTGTTCCGGTAGAATCAAACACAACCCGTTTGACCTCATCTTGATGCCCCGTCACAATTTGGAGAATATCACCCGTAGCGGTATCCCACAAACGCAAGGTTCTATCACCAGAGCCAGAAAGTAATTTTGTGCCATCTGGGCTATAAGCAACAGTATAAATCACACCTTCATGCCCGATGAGTTCGTGGTCAACTTCGCCGCTGACTACATCCCATAACCACACATGCGAATCAACGTCGGCAGAGGCTATTTGTTGATTATCTGGGCTGAATTTGACCGACCACACACGGGTTTCATGCCCCACCAATTCGCGCACAATGTCGCCAGTCATGGTATCCCACAACAAAATGGGTGAGGATTCTACGCCGGGTTCGCCCGCAATTGCTGCGATAGTGGCATCGCTGTTAAACGATGCTGTCAAGAAACCGACCCCGCTATCATAACGGCGAATTTCTTGCCCGGTGTTCAAATCCCACAACAACACACGACCATCGGTGGCACTAACGCGATGTGCCGAAATCAACAAGCCTTTTTCCTCATGAATATCCAGACCCCACACAGCGCCAGCATCGCTCTGTAACCGCTGGATTTCTGCGCCGGTTGCCACATCCCAAATGATGATGGCGCCATCGCGGGCAGCGGTCGCCAACCGATATTCGTTGTTAGGGGTTTGATAGGCAATAAGCGATTGCACCGTGCGCGTATGTCCTTCAAAGCGATTTTGTTCAGCACCACTCACGATATCCCATAACCGGAGTGTGCCATCCAACGACCCTGATAACATCCTGCGCTGACCGACCAACGCGACGCTGTAAATCAGATTGCCATGCCCACGAAAGCGTTGCAACGTATCGCCAGTTTCCAAATTCCACAAAATCAGCGAATTATCATAAGAACCGGAGACGGCTTGTTTGCCGTTGGCGGTAATGGCAATATCCCAAATGATATTGGTATGCCCCTGAAGTTGGTAAATTTGCTGTAACGCCGCGAAATCAGTGAAATCCACCAAGCGTAATGAAAAATCGCCATACCCAATGAGTGCCTGCTGACCAGAAGGCATAAATGCCGCCGCCGCCACCTGACCTGCTTCTAGGTTAAATGTGCCAATTTCGGCGCCTGTGTTAGTCTCCCACACGTAAACCGCACCATCATCATCGCCTGTTAAAATTTGCTGCCCATCGGGGCTGATAGCAATCGCAAAAATGCTTGTGAGATGTTTATCAAAAGTGCGGGTGACTTCGCCATTGTCGGTATTAATCACACCTACAAAATGTTGGCTGCAATCATCATTGCAAAAAGAAGTGAGCAACGACTGATTATCGGGGGTATAAACCAACCGGGGCAAAGCACCATCGCTTAGTGCAACTTCCCACTGTTTTTCATAAGTGGTGGCATCATAAGCAATCAGTGTGCCATTATCATAGCCTACGGCAACTTGTTCACCATCGGGGCTGAATGCGACGGCACTAATGAATTCTTCTTTTTCTTCGGAAAAACCATGCACAATCTCAAAAGTATCAAGATTCCAAATGACCAATTGATTCTCGGCAGAAACCCCTAATGCCAATGTACCGGCTGAATTAACTGCCAAACGTGGTGTGGGAAAATTAGCGGAAGCGCCTTCAATAACATACCGCGTTCCCGGAAAATAAGCAGCTTGCGCCAATGAACTTTGTGCCAATGGCGATGGTTGTTCGGTATCTACGGAGGCTAATGCCAGTACAATAGCGAGTGGGGCATTGGCATCCCGATATAACAATTCACGCGAGCTACCTGCCAGCGCCAAACTTTGGGCTTGTGCGCCATTAAACACCGCCGTTGATTGGGCAGCAATCGCGGTTGCGGCTTGTATCTGCGCTTCACCTTGGGCAATGGTCGCAGTCGCTGCGTTATCTTGGGCAATTTCTTTTTGTTCTTCGGCTTCTTGCCGCCGTGTTTCGGCTGTCACTGCTTGCCAAAAGGCGAAAACTGCCAACACAAAAACCACTAACCCATAAATTGCCGTTAGCGCGACAACCCGCCGCCGCCCGGCTGCCGCCCGTTGGCTGGCAGCGATATAATCCCGATGCAGTTCTGTGGGCTGTGGATCTTTATCGGCACTTTTATCGAGCCATTGCACCGCCTCCACCAGATCGCGCCCACGCAAGACCAAACTGGCATCACGCTCTTTATCGTTCCACTCCATTGCCCGTACTAAGAGCCGGGTGTGAACACGCAAATAATCTAAATCGGTATCGAGTGCTTCTGTCAGCGCCAGCACTGATTTATCAAAATCATCTTGTTCCCGGAAGAAAATCCAGTTGTGGGATGAAACATGCGAATCAAGCGCATATTTATCGGCATCTTCGACCAATTCACGGCGCAAAAGGGGAATCAGGCGCTTGTTATGCGCGAGCGCATGTGCCAATTCCAAACTGCATACCTCAGACCGAACTGAATCCGGGCTGATGACGTAAATAAAGGCATTGGAGGCTTCAATACCTTCATAAATTTCTTGCAGCCATTCGGCTGTTAACGGGATATTTTCCCAATCTACCCAAGCATCGCGCCCGCCTTCTTCGATGATAGCGTGCAACTTACGGACAAATTGTTGGTCTTTGCGCGAATACGAGATAAACAGGTCAGTCATTGACTCCGCCTGCAATTCTATGTGTGACAAAATTTAAACAAAAATAACCCAATACTTTGATTATAGCACGTTGCGCTAAAACGAAAGATAACGAGATGGATTTGTTTTTACTTTTATGACACTTTCAAACAAAACTCACAAACTTCTCACACCAGAATCAGATGCTTTTAGACGGCATTGCCCATAATCAATGTGTTTTATGAATGACGCTTAGGACTTTGGTATGACAATTAGCTCTCCTGTGACCCCCAAAACCAAACTATATGAAAAACGCAGTGTCATGAAAACCAGTGTCGCCCAATTAACAGCATTTCATGAACGCCCGGACATTTTTGCCAAGCTATCACCGCCACCGCTGATTGTGCAAGTACGCCGCGATGACCGGAAATCGCTGACGGAAGGCGATTTAGAATTTACACTGTGGTTTGGCTTTTTCCCAGTGAAGTGGTGGGCGCGGCATGAGCCGGGTCCAACAACAACTTCTTTCGCCGATGTGATGGTGGCGGGACCACTGGCATATTGGCGGCACGAGCATATTTTTCAAGACGCACCGGGCGGGGCAGAATTGATAGACCGGATTACATTGGCACATGATACAGGTCTGCGTGGAATTTTGAGTCGCTTAATGTTTGATGGCTTACCATTGCAATTTTTGTTCTTTTATCGGCATCTTCGCACACGCTCTATGGTCGAAAAATAGTCACTTTCAGCAACCAGTATTTATCGTAATGTTGGGATGGTGTTGATATGCAGAAGCAAGTATCACGGGTGATTGTGATTGGTGCCGGGGTTGGTGGTTTAACAACAGCAGCATTGCTGGCACAAGCCGGGTATCAAGTTACCGTTTTAGAGGCACAGACTTATCCGGGCGGCAGCGCCAGTACATTTTTCCATAAGGGGTATCGCTTTGAATCCGGTGCAACAGTTGCTGGGGGTTTTCAGCCTAACGGGCCCCATACTGTGGCAGCGCAATTGTTGGATATTCAATGGCAAGTTCATCAACATGACCCGGCGTGGGTGGTGCATTTGCCGGATAGAAGTGTCGAACTCTGCCAAGATAATCAGGATGTGCTGGCAAAATTCCCCGGCACAGAAGCCTTCTGGCATGAACAAAGCCGCATTGCTGCCTTGGCGTGGCGGATGTCAGCACAAGGTTTGCCATTCCCACCGCGCGATATGGCAGAACTACTCCAACTAGCAAAAGTTGGAGTATCCAATTTTCCGGCGGATTTAAAGCTGCTGCCTTTCGCTTTTGCCAGCGTCAAAAATTGGCTGCAATGGCGTGGTTTGGGTAATGATGCTGCCTTTACCCGTTTTCTGGATGCTGCCTTGTTGATTTCCGCACAAGCAGCAACGCCCCATGTGAATGCCTTATATGGTGCAACAGCCTTGGATTTGGCGCAGCAGGGTGTTTATCATGTTGAGGGTGGTATCGGTGGCATTGCTGAAACCTTAGTCGAAAAATTGCGTGATTTAGGCGGTGAGATTCGCTATCGGCAGCATGTAACGCGCATTCAGGTTGAGCAAGGGCGCGTTACCGGGGTGTATGCCAAACAGGGTCGCCGCACATCGCAGGAACAATTTTTTCCAGCGGATTTTGTCGTTGCAAATCTCACGCCTTGGTCGCTGGATAAACTGCTGCAAGACGAATCGCCGCGTGGTTTGCAGCGCGAAGTTCAGCGACGCACAGCGACTTGGGGCGCATTTGTGCTGCATCTAGGCATTCAAGCCGATAAATTGCCGCCCAATATTCCCGACCATCATCAAATTATCACCTCGTACACAGGTGCAATGGGCGAAGGCGAAACATTATTTCTTTCGATGTCGCCTACATGGGATACATCGCGTGCGCCAGCCGGTCAGCGAGCCGTCACCGTCAGTACCCATACGCATATTCAGAATTGGTGGGATGTTCTAAAACAAGATGAAACTGCCTATTATGAGCGCAAACAGGCATACGCCGAGAAAATGATTACGGCGATTAATGCCGTGATTCCCGGTTTCAAAGACGCTGTTACGCTCACTTTGCCCGGCACACCCGTCACATATGAATTTTATACGCTGCGGCATCAGGGCATGGTCGGTGGTTTTCCACAGACATCGCTGTTTAAAGCACGCAGTCCGCGCACTGGGATTGCCAATTTGCGTCTAGTCGGCGATTCAATTTTTCCGGGGCAATCTACAGCCGGGGTTACATTAGGCGCAATTCGTGTGGCAAAGGATGTACAGCGCCATTTACCCATCCAATCCACTAAAACGCTATATCAGCCAGTGCCGATATTGAAAGAATCACAATCATGATTGTGCCAGTGATTCATTGGTTTCGGCGCGATTTACGATTACAGGATAATTTGGCGCTTCATGCTGCGTTTGATAGTGGCAAGCCCGTTATCCCATTATTCATCTTAGACCCAAGTATCGCCGCTAGTCCCCGCGCTGGCACACCCCGCATGGCATTTTTGTATCAGGCATTGCAATCTTTGGATGCTGCACTGCGCTTGTATGGCAGTCGTTTGTTGATTCGGGTGGGCAAACCTGCCGAAGTGTTGGCAGCACTCGTCACGGAAACCAACGCCGTCGGCATCTACTTCAATCGTGATTACACGCCGTATGCTCGCCACCGCGATAAAGCGATTGAACAGGCGCTTTCAATTCCAGTACATGTATTTGATGATGCTATTTTGTTGCCGCCCGGCAGTGTTTTAACGGCGACTGGCGAACCGTATACCGTGTTTACGCCGTTTCGCAAGAACTGGAACACCCATGCCAAACCTGCCATATCTGAGCGTGATTTACATCCGGGGATATTTTATGCATTGGACGCTATCGCAGGTGAAAATGCGATTGAACTAAAAACACCTTCAACGATTGTGCTGCCGGCTGCCAGTGAAACAATGGCAATGCAATTTTTGAGCGATTTCGTGCGGCAGGATTTATTCCAGTATGCTGAGACGCGCAATGGACTACCCATACAGCCTTTTGCTGAACCCCGTCCTACCGGCACATCGTATTTATCGCCCTATTTACGCTTAGGGTTGTTATCGCCCCGGCAGGCATATCATGCTGCTCGCGCTGCTTGGCAACAAACACAAAATCCGCACTATCGGGAGTCGATTGAGACGTGGGTGAGCGAACTGACGTGGCGCGAATTTTACATGCATATTCTGTATTTTTATCCGCATTTGCTGGAGCGTGATTTTAAGGACACATTTCTCAATCTGGAATGGGCGCATCAGCCACAGGATTTGCAGGCGTGGCAACAGGGTATGACCGGGTATCCGATTGTGGATGCTGCCATGCGTCAATTGAATACAATAGGTTGGATGCCTAACCGCGCCCGCATGATTGTGGCAAGTTTCCTGACAAAAGATTTGCTGATTCATTGGCGCGAAGGGGAACGTTATTTTATGCAGCATTTGTTAGATGGCGACCCGGCAGCAAATAATGGGGGATGGCAATGGTCGGCAGGAACAGGCACAGACGCGCAGCCCTATTTCCGTATTTTTAATCCAGTTTCCCAATCTGAAAAATTTGCAACACCGGAATACCTGCGTTATTGGCTGCCAGAATTACGCGCTGTGCCAAATCAATTTATCCATGCGCCTTGGACGATGACACCGCAGCCGAAACACTATCCCCAGCCCATTGTTGACCACGCTCAAGCGCGGGAGCATACTTTAGCTGCATTTAAACGCGCCAAAGGAGAATGAACAATGCTGCGAAAATTAGGGTTGTTTGCGATTTTATTGCTATTGAGTTTGCCTGCTGCTGCCCAAGAAACCCCTAGTCCGTTTAAGACACCGCAAGAATTGGCAGATGAAAATGGGCAATTTGCCGATGTGGATGGGGTGAGCATTTATTATGTGGCGCATGGGGATTCTGCAAATCCGGCGGTCATCTTGATTCATGGGTTTGGTGGGTCAACTTTTACATGGCGCGATAATTTACAGGCAATCGCCGATGCTGGATTTTATGCATTGGCGCTGGATTTACCGCCATTTGGTCTCTCCGACAAAAACCCAGATTTGGATTATTCGCGTTCATGGATGGCGGATGTCGTCGCAGGTCTGATGGACGAATTGGGCATTGAAACAGCGACACTGGTGGGTCACAGCATGGGTGGCGGCGTGACAGCACAATTTGCGGTGCGGCATCCTGAACGGGTGGATAAATTGGTCTTCGTCGCTGGGGGTGTTTTTGATAGGGAAACACTAGAAACTAACGAAGAAGAGCAGGAAGATATGAGTTCGCCATTTGCGATTCTGGCAAACCTTGACCCTAGTTCGCCGTTTGCGGCAACGGCATTACGTGCCTTGCTGACACCGGAAACTTTCACTAATATCCTCATCAGCGCCTATCATCGGCAAGAAGTGGTCACGGATGAAGTGACTGCCGGGTATCAGCGCCCATTGCAAATTCAGAATTGGCCCAATGGCTTTTTAGCGTATCAACAGGCAGAAGAAACCGCCGACATCACCTTGGCAGATTTAACTGCTGCCACGTCAGATACGCCCATCTTGATTGTGTGGGGCGAAAAAGATACTTGGGTCACAATCCGTATGGGCGAAGCGATGCATGAGTCACTGGCAAACACAACATTTGCGCGTTATGCCGATACCGGGCATTTGCCAATGGAAGAAAATACGGCGCAATTCAACGAAGATATCATCGCATTTTTGCAAAGCTGAAATTGCTGCCAATAAGTAAAAATCATTTCACAATTTTTTCAGTAGGAGCGCGATATATCGCGCTCCTACAAAAGGAATGTTTGAAATAGGCGCTATGATTTTTTATCGCGTATCAGGGCAGCGTGAACAATATCAAAAATCAACAAAAATGCGCCCTGAACGATAATCCCCATGCCATGCCCGCGTTGTGCGCCATCGCCCGTATCGCGCTGCGCCAAGCCACGCCCACCGAGAATATACAGCACATCCAAGCCAGCGTTGATGAGCAAAATCAGCCGCAGTTTTTTCGTCTCACTTGCCAAGACATCAGGTTCACCGGGGTTTTCGATGGTAGCAATGCGATTTTGGGTGCTGATGTTGCCAAAAACAGCGATACCCGCGTTGAAAATGCCCCATGAGGCAAACTGAGCGCCCACGTTACGCCAGAATTTATTCTTGCTCAAGTACATCAGCACACCAGAAACTATACTAATGCCCGCCCACGCCAGCAAGCGCCGTGAAATCAGGCGTTGAAAATGCCAAATGGTGATTTTGTTGGTTTCCATTATGAAATCTCCGATGCAATTTGCGGCTTAATCCGTTGAATCAACGGACGTAGCACAGCATAGCGTTCTAATGCGACTGCCCGCGCTTGGCTTTCTTCTGCCAAGACTAAGGTCATACCCATCACAACCAGCGTATTGACTATCAGGAAAAAGACAAATTCTTCTATTGGCAGGATACCACCTAAGTAAATCGGTAACGATTGTGCCGGGTCAATCGTCCAAGTGCCGCCCCCGATGGCAACCATATCCGCCGCACTCAGGTAGAGGGTACTTGTGGCAATAGCAAGCAACACTTTCAGGCGGTGTCGCCAAAGAATATCAGCGCCAAATGCCATCTGTATCAACACCGGAATCAATGCCCAAGATAGGGTGATGGTGAGATAAGTAAACGGCTTAAATGTGTCCGGTTGAATAAAACTCAGAATCAGCAGCACCACTGAGATTGCCCAAATAATACCCGTTATCAGCGTGCCATAAACACGAACTTTAAGGCTGTTTGCCTGATTGGGATTGATGGGCAAATAACGCATGAGCAGCAGCAACCATAACCCGGTCATCACAGGCAGTACCAAGAAAAACGTATATTCTTCGATTGGAACATAACCAATGATGATACCCGTCACCAATTCCGGGTTGTACCACCACACTTGGGTTGCCACTAGATAATTATCCCAAGGCGTGGTGTAGATAAAGGCAACAACACACAGCCCAAGCATCACCACCCATGCCCGCCATGCACTCAACGCCGGAGGTAGCCATTTGCCACGACGATAATCCACGATGGTGATAAGACTCAAAATGGCGATGGGAATTCCCAAAAACAGCGCCAAAAATGCGAAATAGGTCATAGATGCCTCAAGATTTAGGTAGTTGTGTCCAAGTCAGTGATTAATTGCCGAATAAGAGTGGCGCTATGATGGAGTTTTGTCTGCTCATCATTGCTCAAAATCAATGGGATGTGGTCATCCATAATGCCTGCGCCACCTAAGATATGCGGCATAGCAACGGTCACATCGGGTACTCCGGCAATTTCGCTGGCAGGGGTACACACGGTTAATATTGCCCGTTGGTCATGCAAGATAATATCAGTGATGCGGGCAAGGGCGCTGCCAATGCCGTAATACGTTGCGCCTTTACCTTCAATAATGTGATAGGCGGCGCGGCGCACATTTTCATCAATCGTCGCTTTAATCGCATCGTTCAATTCGATGTTTTGTTCTTTACAAAATTCTTCTAAAGGAATGCCACCCACCGTAATTCGTGACCAAACCAGCACCTCGGAATCACCATGCTCACCAACTACATAGGCATGAACATGGCGGGCATCAATCCCCACATGCCGCGCTAACAATGACCGGAAACGTGCGGTATCTAAAGTTGTTCCAGAGCCAATCACTCGCCGCGACGAAACGCCGTGTTCAGCAGCGTATCGCGCTGTGAGGTGCGTCATAATATCCACTGGATTGGTCGCTACAATCAAAATAGCATCGGGTGCATGTTCCAGAATAGAAGGGATAACCACTCTGAAAACAGCCGCGTTGCGTCCGAGCAGTTGTAAACGGGTTTCACCGGGTTTTTGCCCCACACCTGCCGCAATAATGACAACTCGACAGCCTTTTAAATCGCTATAACCACCGCCAACAATATTGAGAGGTTCAGCAAATGGCACGGCATGGTAAATATCATCGGCTTCTGCGCGAGCGCGTTTTTCGTTCAAATCCACTAATACAATTTCGCGCCCAACGCCTTGCATGACCATGGCATAGGCGGCGGTTGCCCCCACCAAACCACTGCCTACAATCCCGATTTTCATTCCATTTGCCTTTCGATAGACGCATTCTGATTGAAATTCGGATTATACTTCACTTGTTGTTTGGCTTTGCCACCATATGGTCGGTAAACGGCGAATTTTGCCAAATGTGCTAACCGATGCTCGGCGGCTAAAAACATCGTAATTCGATAATTCAATATCTTTTAAAATAGCTTCATAAAGGCGGGCGGCGGCAGCAATGGCAAAACGTCCATCGCGGTCAAGGAGCGCAATTCCCGGCAGCGATTCACGATACAATTGGCGATTACGCTCAATTTGGAATGCCATAAATTGCTGCCATTGCGGTGTGATTTTCCCCCGCAGAATATCATTTTCGCTCACGCCGAACAACGCTAACTCATCTTGCGGAAGATAAATGCGTCCGTTGCGGGCATCTTCGCCCACATCGCGCAAAATGTTGGTTACTTGCAATGCCACCCCCAACCGAATCGCATAGGGAAGGGCATCTTCACCCTGAAACCCAGTGATATACATTGCCATCAGCCCAACGGTTGAAGCAACACCATAGGCGTATTCGGCAAGTTCGGCAAAATTGGCATAACGTGCTTGCGAAATATCGCGGGCAACGCCATCAATCAATTGGCTGGCGTAACCATGCGGGATATTAAACTGAGCGCGGGTATCTGCCCATGCTAGGCAAACCGGCTGCCCAGCATGGGGATTATTGCTCATGACTTGTTCTTGCCAAGCCCGCAGAGTGATTCGTTTCTGTTCGGATGTTTCACTCGGCGCATCTACAATGTCATCGGTAATACGACAAAAAGCATAAAGCGCCCGTGCTGCTTGGCGTTTTTCCGGCGGCAGCAATGCCGACGCCATATAAAACGTGCGGCTGTGCTGCCGGGTAATCATATCGCACTGACGATAGGCAGCCGCTAATGCCGAGCTATCGGCTTTCACTTTAATGCCCCCAGTATGACTGTGAAAGGCTTCTTCTGCTGCTAACAGCAGGCGAACTTCCCAGGGCTGCGTCTGTATCAGGCTCATAAGGGCAATCTAACTTCCTGTTCAGGAATAGAAGGGCGAGTAGAAGGTGATGCTGCGCCAATCAGGTTTTCGGCGATGATGGATGATGATAAGACACCGGGTAAACCTGCGCCGGGATGGGTGCCAGCACCCACAAAATACAAATTCTCAAAGTCTTCGGCGCGGTTATGCGGTCTGAACCATGCCGATTGCGTGAGAACAGGCTGAACCGAGAAGGCTGCCCCTAAGCGACTATTGAGTGTATGCCGGAAATGCAGTGGGTCAATATGATGTTCGGCGATGATATTGGCTTGCAAATCGGGCAGATAATTATCTTCCAGAAATTGCATGATAGCATCCCTATAAGGTTTCGCCGCTTTCGTCCAATCTATGCCTGCGCCCAAATGCGGCACAGGGGATAACACATAGAAATTTTCGCAACCTTCCGGCGCAATTGACGGGTCAGTGAGTGTGGGCATGTGCAAATACAACGAAAAATCTTCAGAGAGCGTTTTCTTATCGAAAATATCTGTCAGCAAGCCTTTGTAGCGGTCACTGAGAATAATGTTATGGTGCGACAAGCCATGTTCCCGATATAGCTTTTTCGTGCCAAAATAAATCACGAATAGCGACATGCTGTATTTCATCATGTTCATTTTGGTGCGCGTATAGAAACTCTGATGCTGTTTTTTGAGCATTTTGTCATAGACGAAACCCACATCAGCATTGGCAACCACATGATCGGCGGTCTGGACAGTGCCATTTTTCAGCCGAACTCCTGTGACGCGCTTGTCGCTGACCAGAATTTCATCTACTTCTGTATTGAGGCGCAGTTTGCCACCGATGTCCTCAAATAGCTGCACCATGCCATTCACCAATGCACCGGTGCCACCCAACGCATAATGGATGCCCCATTCGCACTCCAGATAATGAATCATGGCATAAATCGAAGGTGAATCAAACGGATTGCCACCAATCAACAAGGGGTGAAACGAAAAACAGCGACGCAGGAATTCATCCTGAATGAACTGTGAAACATACCGATACACGCTCAAATATGATTGCAACTTGATTAAATCCGGGGCAACTTTGAGCATATCGGTAAAATGCAGGAAGGGTTTATCTGCCAGTTCAACGAAGCCTTTGTCAAAAATGGCTTTGGTGGTTGCCATAAAACGGCGATACCCATCCCGGTCAGCCGGATTCCATTTTTCAATTTGGGTGAGGATAAACTCCTCATTGCCATTGTAATCAAAGGCTTTGCCATGATGGTCAAAAATACGATAGTAAGGGTCGCATGGCACAAACTGAACATAGTCTTCGCGTTTTTTGCCCGCGGCAGCCCATAAATCATCAAACATAAAAGGGGCAGTGATAACAGTTGGACCGCCATCGAATTTGAAGCCATTGACTTCATAAACGTAAGCACGCCCGCCGGGCTTATCCAACTTTTCCAAGATTTCGACTTCATGACCTTTGGCAGCAAGGCGAATTGCTGCGCCCAAACCACCGAAGCCGCTGCCGATAACAATTACTTTTGACATGAGGTATAGCCACTCCTTAGTACGCCTCTTTTATGGCGCTATCCGCATAACATCACATGAAGTTCTTATGAGAA
The DNA here is from genome assembly GCA_022842885.1 of Anaerolineae bacterium. GTDB lineage: Bacteria > Chloroflexota > Anaerolineae > Aggregatilineales > Phototrophicaceae > JALHOR01. Next base: position 26,096 of record JALHOR010000029.1, on the reverse strand, counting down.
CCCAATTAACATCCCTGAGCAACAGTACAGCTTACTTTTATAAATTCAGTATCCCCATTTTGCCACTCAGATGGTACTGCAAAATGTCCTGTGCTACCTGTGTTGGGGATTTGGCATCGGCGGGCATTTTAAATGTGACATTCTCCCAGAAGGGCGTGTTCACAGCTCCGGGATGAACAATAGTGAAACGCTGCCGCCGATTTTCTTTGCTTAAAATCGTGACGAGTTCTTCTAATCCGGCTTTTGCCGCAGCATAAGCGCCCATCTTGGGCAAGCGAAGATGGTCAACATAAGCACCAATAAATACCATGTGACCATTATTCGCCAATAAGGGCAACCCGTGTTTTGCCACTAAAAACGCGCCTGTCAAATTTGAATGCAGCGTATTCAACCAGCCATCTAGCGACATATCGCCAATTTTTTCATAGGTGAGCGTGCCAGCAGCATAGACCATCAAGTCAACTTCACCGGCTTGCTGTGCCACTTGCAATACAACCTGTTGAATACTGTGTTCGTCGTTGGCTTGGAACTCATAAATGTTATCGGCTATGGTTGGAATACGGCTTGAGTGGCGGGCAGCAGCATAGGTTGTCCACTCTTGGGCGGACAAATGCTCAATAAGAGCTTGCCCCATGCCACCCGAAGCACCCCAGATTAATGCAGAAGACATATACTGTTCCCCCTAGAGGATGATTATACCCATTACACACGAATTTTGTGGGCAACTGCCAAAATATCTTCAAATTTGGCATGTTCGCCAGCATGGGTGCTGTAAAAAGCAAATTCAATGATGCCTTGCATATTCACGATAAATGTTCCGGGCATCATGCGGGCATCGCCAACAACTTTTTCTGGGACAAACCCGGCTTGCGCCGCCCGGAAACCCGCTTTCAAAACATCTAATGACATCAATTCTTTGATGCCACCTTGCTGCAATCCATAAGCATAATAGGGCGCTGCGTTTTCATGCACAAGGCAGTTCACTGAAGGCGCAAGCTGCCCACAATAACGCTGAGAATGTTTGATTTCACCCATGCTGATGGCAATAGATTGTAATCCGGCTTCCATAAGTTCTGTGTGGTGTTGCTCCAACTGAGCAAGTCTTTCGCGGCAGAAGGGTCAGCCAAAATGCCGCAGGAATGTTAAAAGCACGGGTTGTTTTTGCCATAAGCTGCTCAGGGTAACGGATTCACTGGCAGTATTAATCAACGTAAAATCTGGGGCGGTACTGCCGACTTCTAAATGAGACATGGATGTTTCCTAAAATGATAGCAACGATACTGGACTATGATACCGCAGCGGGGTAAAAAGAAGGTAAGATGAGATTTAGTAACAAGTGAGCAGATGACCGGGAGATAGGGGTATCTCCCGGTTGTAGTCAAATTTAGCCGCTAACCAATTGGCGGCGGCGTTTGTCTTCGCGGATACGAATATCTGTTTCCAGAATGCGTTTACGCAGGCGTAATGTTTGGGGGGTGACTTCTAGCAGTTCGTCCCCTGCCATAAATTCGATATAATCATCCAAACTCAATTGGCGGGCAGGCGATAAGCCAGACACCACTTCGCTGGGTTTAGCGCGGAAGTTCGTCAGATGTTTGGTTTTGACGACGTTTAACGGCAAGTCTTCGGCACGGATATTTTCACCGACGACCATGCCTTCGTACACATCGGCACCCGGATCAACGAAAAATGTGCCGCGCTGCTGCAAATTGACCATCGCATAAGCGGTTGATGTACCCGTTTCCATCGCCACAAGGCTGCCAAAACGCCGTTCAGGGATTTCACCCGCAACGGGTTCATACCCATGAAAGAGGCTGTGAATTTGTCCCATACCGCTGGTTGCCCGCATGAAGTGTGAGCGAAAGCCTAATAACCCGCGTGTGGGAACATAATATTCGATGTAGGTTGTGCCATTTTGGCTGCTCATGTTAGCCATTGTGCCGCGCCGTTCACCGAGCAGTTCGACAATAGTGCCAACCATCTCATCAGCGATTTCGATGTAGACATGTTCTACAGGTTCAAGCGTTTCGCCTGTATCTTCGTCTTTACGATAAATTACTTCTGGTTTACTCACTTCAAATTCGTAACCTTCGCGGCGCATCGTTTCAATCAAGATGCCCAAATGCAATTCACCGCGCCCACTGACGACAAATCTATCAGGGGAGTCGCCATCTTCCACACGCAGCGCCACGTTGCTGCGTATCTCATCGTAAAGGCGTTGGCGCAAACGGCGCGATGTTCCCCAACCCGGTTTGCCTTCTTTGCCCGCAAAAGGGGACGTATTAACGGCGAATCCCATACGGACTGTCGGGGCTTCCACACGGATACCCGGTAAGCCTTCGGTCACATCAGGATGGGCAATCGTATCGCTGATTTCAACGCTATCATAACCTGCGATAGCAATAATATCGCCTGCACCGGCTTCTTCGACTTCTTGTTTTGCCAGATTATGAAAGGTAAACAGATAATCCAATTTGCCCGGAACGCGGGTATTATTTTCGGTGATGCGTACTAACGGCATCCCGCGCCGGAACTTGCCGGAAATAACGCGCCCGACCGCAATTTGACCTTTGTAATTGTCATATTCAAGGGTCGTCACCAGCATCTTGGCAGGCGATTCTGTTTCAATGGTGGGGGGTGGCACTTCGTTGACGATAGTGTCGAACAGCGGTGTTAAATCTTCGGACAATGCTTCTGGCGTGTGTCCAGCGCGTCCTTGTATGCCAATGGCATAAATGACCGGAAAATCTGCCTGCATGTCATTTGCGCCCAATTCGATGAACAAATCAAACGTTGAATTGAGAACGTATTCTGTGCGGGCATTGGCGCGGTCTACTTTGTTGATGACGACAATAACACGTAATCCCAAGCCAAGCGCCTTACGCAGCACAAAGCGCGTTTGCGGCATAGGGCCCTCAACCGCATCAATCAGCAGCAATGCGCCATCCACCATATTGAGGACGCGCTCCACTTCGCCACCGAAATCAGCGTGACCGGGGGTGTCCACAATATTGATTTTCATATCTTGATAGCTAACAGCCGTATTTTTTGCGAGAATCGTAATCCCACGTTCTCGTTCCAATGCATTCGAGTCTAAGACTCGGTCTTCCAGCACACTACCAGCACGGAATACATGGGTTTGCCGGAGCATTCCGTCTACTAATGTGGTTTTCCCATGATCAACATGGGCAATAATGGCGATGTTGCGAATATCAGCGCGTGTTTGTGTCACACTTAACCCTTGTGTACTAATTGAAAGGAACACTTCATTTTAGCAGAAAGGATATTAAAATTTGATAGAAAGTTTTTAAAATTTTGATGGGAATATACGATGTTTTACCAAGTCATCGTATTAAAAGCACGGTGCTGTGCCAATTGCAATTCAATTTCATCCAGCAATGCCTTCAGGGTTTGTTTGCGAACTGGCAGTAATAGCCCCACATAAAAAGCGTGATAAATGGTATAAATCAGCGCCACCGCAAAAAAACCATTGCGAAGATGATGCCAACCGGGCAGCCAACGAAAAAGCAATCGAATCGTAAAACCAGCATCTAAAACCGATGCTAATCCCAAAAGCATTTTTTCGGTATGAGAATCGCTTTTGATGGCGGTAGCGGCGACATGCTGCTGTAACTGCGCTGCCAAATCCATTAAAGTGGCTTGGATGCCGTGGCTATCGGGTACTGTCATGACCGCTGCGGCGGCATCCACAACCTCTAATGCCACCAAAATACCATAATGATCGGAATATGCTTTTGCCGCCGCAGCATCAGCAAGCAGTTCATCCATAACGACTGCTGCTTGTAATAAATCAAAGCCGCACTCTTTGCCACTTTTGACCATCACATAATCAAGCCGCTGCGGTGGCGATTCAACGTAGGGATTGGCAGGTACAAAGGTTAATCCGGGGGAATCGGGGTGCAAATAGGGATAGGTATCTACCAATTGCGCCAACGCAGTGATGAGCCGATACCCTGCTTCATGGGGTTGCGTGTTGTAATCGCCTGCTAGAATGATGGGATTGGTGGGCGAATGGGCATAGATGAACCGCGCTGCTTCGTACAAATTGCTATGGGTATAAACGGCATATTGATTATCAGATGTAGGCTCATATTGAGCATGAGGATGAATGTTATAAACATCCAGCACACCTGCTGGTGTTTTGATACGAGCTAACCCAACCCCTTTGCCCGCATAATAATCGCCCCGTTGAATATCTTCGGGTTTGCCCCCTAAGCGAAAGCGATGAAATGCCGTCTCGATGATGGGATATTTGGAAATAGTCAGGAGACCACTGCCCAATAAGCCGGACGGAAAATAAACCTGATACGGAAATGCAGGTAACAGATTTTGCTGGAGCAAACGCCGATTATCAGCCAGATAGACTTCTTGGAAACAGACAATATCGGGCGCAAGGTCACGAATTTTTTGAGCGATTGCCAGCAGCCGGGGTGCGCGATGTTGGGCATACGGCGCACCCCAAACATTCAATGTCAGCAGCGAAAATTTCATGCAGCCTCATAGATGATAACATTTTACTGACGGCGTAGTTTAAAGACCACCATTGCTAACGGCGGCACGGTCATGGTAATGCTGTGGTCAAAGCGATGCCAACGCAGTGCCTCACTGGGAATACCGCCATAATTGCCCACATTGCTACCGCCATAAAATTCCGAATCGCTGTTGAGCAGTTCATCATAATGCCCGGCTTCTGGTACGCCAATGCGATATTTAAAACGCACCACAGGCGTAAAGTTGCAGACAATCACTAGAAAATCAGATTTGTCTTTGGCAAACCGAATATAAGTAAAAATGCTGTTATCGCTGTCATTGGGTTCGACCCACTGGAAGCCTTCTGTATCAAAATCTTGTTCATACAGGGCGGGTTGTTCCAGATAAAATTGATTCATGGTGCGAACCCAGTCTTGCACGCGCTGGTGAGTGGGTAGTTCTAACAACGTCCAATCGAGTTGTTTTGCCTCGCCCCATTCTGACCATTGCCCAATTTCATGCCCCATAAAATTAAGTTTTTTACCGGGATGGGTATATTGATAACCATAAAGCAAGCGCAAGCCAGCGAATTTTTGCCACCAATCGCCTGCCATCTTGGTCATCAATGAGCCTTTAAGATGCACGACTTCATCATGCGAGAGCGACAGGACGAAATTTTCTGTATAGGCATACATCATCGAAAATGTGAGTTTATTGTGTTCCCATTTACGAAAAACCGGGTCTTTTTTGATGTAGTAGAGCGTATCATGCATCCAACCCATGTTCCATTTGAGGGTAAATCCCAGGCCGCCTAAATAGGTGGGACGTGACACCATGGGCCATGCTGTTGATTCTTCAGCGATGGTCATAACACCGGGGCATTCGGCATACACTGTCTCATTAAATTCGCGCAAAAATGTCACCGCTTCTAAATTTTCGTTGCCGCCATATTTATTCGGAATCCACTGCCCATGCTGGCGCGAAAAATCTAAATACACCATTGAAGACACCGCATCTACACGCAGCCCATCAATATGATATTTTTTCAGCCAGAACAGTGCATTGGCAATCAAAAAATTTTTCACTTCGTTGCGCCCAAAATTAAAAATATAGGTTCCCCAATCGGGATGTTCGCCTTTACGGGCATCTTCATGCGAATACAAATGTGTGCCATCAAAAAAGCTCAGGGCATGACCATCTTTGGGGAAGTGGGCTGGTACCCAATCTAAAATAATGCCGATATTATTTTGGTGGCATTTATCCACAAAATACATAAAATCCTGTGGCGTACCGTAGCGACTGGTGGGTGCAAAATACCCCGTGACCTGATAGCCCCATGAGCCATCAAAAGGATGTTCGGCAACAGGCATCAATTCAATATGGGTATAATGCATCTCTTTGACATAGGGAATGAGTTCATCTGCCAATTCACGATAGGTCAGCCAATCGCCATTTTGCTTGCGCCGCCACGACCCTAGGTGCATCTCATAAGTCGAAAGCGGCATCGTCAGCGCATTGTGGGTTTTGCGTTCAGTCATCCACTCATCATCGTGCCAAACATAACTATCGAGGTCAGCGACAATTGAAGCGGTTGCAGGGCGTTTTTCTGCATAAAAGCCATAGGGGTCACATTTTTGCCCATGATAATTGTGATTCAATGATTTCAAATCATATTTATAGACTTCGCCATAGCTGAGACCGGGAATAAAAATTTCCCAAATGCCGGTGCTGTTATGTTTGGACATAATATGAACACGGGCATCCCAATTGTTGAAAGCCCCTACAACACTAATTCGCAGCGCATTGGGCGCCCACACCGCAAAATTAACGCCTTTCACGCCCTTCACTTCGCGCACATGAGCGCCCATCACATCATAACTATTGAGGTGTTTGCCTTCGCCCAGCAGATGTAAATCAAATTCTGTGAGCATCGGGGGAAAAGCGTAGGGGTCATAAAATTTATGTTCTTGGTCGCTGTCATTAATTTCTATAAGTTGATACTCTAAATCTGTGGCAGGATTTTCAAGTGTAATTTCAAACAAGCCCGCTTCGTGAATACGGGACATATCCATAGGTTTTTTCTTGTTGACAGCAATTTTGAGTGTTTTTGCAGTAGGGCGTAATGCGCGTATCACGGTTTTTTTGTCGTCAATCGCGTGAATGCCCAAAATTTGCAGCGGTGCGCCATGGTCGCCATAGACCAACGCATTAAGTGCATCTGGATGTAAGGTAACAGCCATAACTATCGTCCTATCGGCAAAAAGATTGCGAACCATTGGGATGTATGGTAACGTCTCTTGCCAAGAGTTGCCAGTTTTAACGGGACATTTTGCACAAAACAATTTGACAAATGAACGAATTTCGCTATGCTTATGGGCATTATGGGGCAATTTTTATGGAAAATTTTAGGTCTTTTTATGCATTTTAAAGACACTCTTGTACCGATTTATCCCCATAACATCTAGCCTTTAAAATCTTCCTTTAGGCAATGGCTTTTATATTGCCTTGTTATGTGCTGTTTTCTGTTCTTATTCGATTGCTGGAAAGGGGTCGTGCCGTAGAACAACCAATGCTTTTTATCCACATCGTTGAAATGAGTTGCAAGTTTTACTCTATTTATGGAGGCTTATCATGATGAAACGCTTAATTCTTGTTGTTGTAATTGTCGCACTGGCACTCTCCGCATTGCCGGCAGTGTTGGCGCAAGATGTTACACTCCGTTGGCGTACCCGCCCGGACAATCAGGCTGAAATTGATGTTTACACCGCTGCCAGCCAATCCATTGACGAAGGCTGGGATGGCGTCACATTGGCATACGAACCCGGTGGTTCTGAAGGCGCTGGTTATCAGGATGTGTTGATTACCGAAATCGAAGCTGGCACTGCCCCGGATGTCTTCTGGATTCCCGGCACGGATGTCGCTCGTTTTGCCGAAGCCGGTCTTATCCTGAATCTGGCAGACATTGCTGCTGCTGATGCCGATTTCAATGTTGAAGATTTCTATGCGGGTCCGATGGGCTTCCTGACGACATCAATTGAAGAAGGCACCGATGCGGTGTGGGGTCTGCCCCGTGACGTTTCGGCATTTGCTATTTATTACAATGCTGACCTGTTCGACGAAGCTGGCTTGGAATATCCGGGCGGCGAAGACTGGACGTGGGAACGCTTCGGTGAAGCCTCGGCTGCCATCAGCGACCTCGGCGACGAAATCTATGGTTTCGGCATGAATGCGTGGTGGGCAAATTGGGGTTACTTCGTCAACGCAGCAGGCTCTGGTTTCTTCAATGAAGATTTCAGCGGTTGCGGTTTGAACAATGATGCCACTGTTGAAGGCTTGACCTTCGCCAAATCGCTGTTTGATAACGGCGCTGCCATTCCGTGGGGAACTGACTCCGAACCGCCGTTCTTGGCAGGTAACGTGGGCATGTTCATGAATGGTCGTTGGGCAACCCCCGGTACGATTGCCAATGCTGAATTCAACTGGAACGTTGCTCCGCTGCCCGTTGGTCCTAGCGGCGAAGCCACCAACTGGTTGTTCTGGGGCGCGTATGTGGTGAATGCCAAGACCGAACACCCCGAAGAAGCCTGGGACTTGATCACCCGCCTGACCAGCCCGGAAATTCAGGGTCAGATTGCCTCGTTGGGTGCCAACATCCCCAGCCGCGCCACCCAAGAAGCTATTGACCTGTTCCTCGGCACCTTGCCGGATTCAGGCGTGAACAATCAGGCATTCGTAGATGGTACGACCTCGGCTGATGTCCGCACCGAAGCCCCGTTGTTCTTGGGCAACTGGCCCGCGATTGACAGCGCCTATGGCACTGCCATTACCGCCGTCTTCAACGGTGAACAAACACCGGAAGATTTTGCTGCCACCATTTGCGATGCTGTTGCGCCGGAATTTGAATAACATCAAACCGGTAGTTTTATGAATAATGTATTGGGGGCAATCCTTGGGGATTGCCCCTAATTTTATCAGTCGGGGGAAATGGTATGCTTAGTCAAAATAATGCTCCCAATCAAACGACTCAGATGGCAATTTGGGCGAGTTTGGTTGCGGGGGCTGTGCTGATAGCAGCCCTTATTTATACCGGATTAACAATTATTGGTTTGGATGTCGAAAATTTTGGCAATCTGGGCAAACCAGTCCAATTTTTTGTCGGCGGGTTACTTATTGCGATTGCCGGACTCATTGGTTTTGCGGCATGGCGCTTGTGGCAAAAACGCACCAGCGGACGTTTTATCCTCATGTCGGTTTATTTTGTTGTTTTTGTGCTTTCGATTGCGATCCTCCTGAGTGTATGGGGCGTTTACGATAGTTTGGAAATATTTGTAGATACTATCATTCGCAATTCAGGGCTGATTATTTTATTCCCGATTGCGTATGCGATTTACTGGTTGGGTGGGCGTTTCCGGGAAGGCAGTGCTGCCCAAACGCGCCTAACACAAGTAGCGGCATTCATCGCCATGGGGACATTGGTCTTGTTGATTGTATTAGGCGATGTCCTAGGGGCAATCAACGGCATCCTGAGTACCTACAGCCAACCCGCGACTTGGTTACTTACCATCGCCATCGCTGTTTTTGGGGTATTGTCATATTTACTCCTGATGATGGGCGATGAATTAGGGCAAACCCCCGAACAGCGCGAAGCATGGCAGGGGTGGATTATGTTATCGCCCAATATCATCGGCTTTATGTTATTTTTTGCGGGTCCGCTGCTGCTCTCGTTCTATCTGAGTTTTACGAATAGCACTGTTGGCAAAGTGCCGGAAGTCGTCTTTTTCCAGAATTATGCCGATGTGTTGGCATTGGAATTCCAAACGATGCCCGCCGATGTTAATCCGCAATCGGGCTTGAGTTTTGGTTATCAACCTCTTGGGTCAATTTCGTTAGGGGCTAATCAACTGGTAATTGGCGCGAAGGACTATTTGTTCTGGATAAGCCTCCGCAATACCATTCTGTTCTGCTTGCTACTCGTTCCCATGAGTGTTATCCCGGCACTGGTATTATCTATCGTCCTGAATGCCAAAATTCCGGGCGTAAAATTTTTCCGGGCGATTTATTTTTTGCCGTCGGTGGCAGCCGTTGTAGGAACGGCGCTCATTTGGCGCTGGTTGTATGACCCAACAATTGGGTATTTTAACTATATCATCACCAGCGTTGTGACTTGGCTGAATACGACTTTTGGGACAAGTTTGCAAGACCCGGCGATTGAGTGGTTGACGGGTCCGGGTGTAGTCATGTTCTCGATGGTGTTTCTTTCGGCATGGCAAGTGGTGGGTTATAACACCGTCTTGTTTTTGGCAGGGCTGCAAGGGATTCCGGGTGAATTGTATGAAGCGGCAATGATTGATGGCGCAAATCGTTGGCGGCAGTTCTTAAATGTGACACTGCCGATGTTAGCCCCGACAACCTTTTTTGTGATGATTACAACGGTGGTGACGGGGCTGCAAGTGTTTAACGAACCCTATGCGTTATTCCCATCGCGCCCATTACCGATTAACGCGACAACAGGCGTTTTCTATTTGTATGATAGAGGTTTTGCCCGCTTTGAATTTGGGTATGCATCTTCGATTGCTTGGGTACTCTTTGCCATTATCTTTATGATTACGTTGCTCCAGTTCCGGCTACAACGTTCCGGCGCTTACGATACCTAAAGGAGAGATGACCATGCGTGAGCTAACCCCTGTTCAATTGGTACTCCGGGCGCTGATTTACGTCGTGTTGACGGCATTTGCGCTGTTTATGTTGTTCCCATTTTTGTATATGCTGTCCAAATCCTTCAAAATTTCGAGTGATGTGTTTCATTATCCGCCACGGTTGCTGCCATATTCGCAAGAAGAAGTGACGACTAGCGACGGCGAACAAGCGCCTTTATATCGCTTTGTGATAGAAGGGCAAGAACGTCAATTGTTGCTGGCGGATGAAAAACTGCCGCACCTGTTTTTCTCCACGGAAGAAGGCATCAACCGGGATAATCCCCGCGATAGCTCTGTGGTGCTGGCTATGCCACGCGATGAGGCACTAGATACGGGTCTAGCAGTGGCAACGGGCGAAACTGTCACCATCAAAATGAGTGACGAGAGCGAAGAAACGTTTGATGTTTACGATGTCACCATTGCAGGGCAGTCGCAGCGGTTGGTAGAAGCCTATCGCGGGTCGTTGGATAAATTTGTTGACCCGGAAAATCCAGATATTTTTATCTATGCCAATGAACGCCTTGCCGAAAAATCCGAATATGTGGATTTCCGCGTGTGTAACTATAACACCCTGCTTGGCACGGATTTGAATCGCCTATTGAATCAATTCACGGGTGTCACGCCCAACGATACCGATTGCCCAACCCAAACACTGAAATTAGACCGGGCATTAATCAACACAACGTTGGTGACAGTGTTGGTCGTTGCCGGGCAATTGGTCACGTCAATTTTTGGGGGTTATGCTTTCTCGCGGGTGCAATTCACTGGGCGCAACACGCTATTTGTGCTGTACTTGGGGTCCATCATGATTCCGTTTGTGGTGTTGATTATTCCCATGTATCGGCTGATGGTGGTCTTGGATTGGCAAAACCGGATTGTGTCGCTCATTCTGCCTTGGATTTTTACGGCATACGGAACATTTTTGCTGCGCCAGTTTTTCGTTTCTATCCCCAAAGAAATTGAAGAAGCAGCATTGTTGGACGGAGCGAGTCGGTTGCGAATTTTATGGGGCATCTTTGTTCCTCTCAGCAAACCTGCCATTGCAACGTTGGCGATTTTCTCGTTTTTGTATGCGTGGAACAGTTTCTTGTGGCCCCTGCTCATCATCGGGGAAGGCAACGAGCGTAACCATGTGTTAACGTTGGCGCTGATACGCTTGAGCAATGCCTACGCCGACCAACCGAATCTCGTGCTGACGGGCGCTGCTGTCGCTATTTTGCCGCCGATTATCGTTTTCATTTTGGCACAACGTTACTTTATCGAAGGCGTGACATCTTCGGGCGTAAAGGGGTAAAATAGACGGTTGTTTCTAGACCGCATTTTATACCCGGAGTACGACTTTGAGGGCGATGTCTCTTTTTAACGACAATTGGTTATTTTTGCCGCGTCCGGCGGATAGCAATGTGCCGGACGCTGATTTTTCCAGCATTACGCTGCCACATAGCAACAAAATTTTCCCGCATCATAATTTTCACGATGATGAATATCAATTTATCTCCACCTATCGCAAACGCTTTAGGCTGCCGCTGCTGTTAAATGGTCGGCGGCTGTATCTTGATTTTGGTGGGGCAATGCTGGCGGCGACAGTCAGCATCAACGGGCATACTTTCCCGGAATATAAAGGCGGTTTTACGCCATTTTCGTTTGATATCACGGATTATGTGCGCGAAGATGCCGAAAATCTCTTAGTCGTACATCTGGATAGCACCGAGCGTAAAGATATTCCGCCGTATGGCTATGTCGTGGATTATATGACATTTGGGGGCATTTATCGAGATGTGCATCTGCGTTATGTTGCGCCTGTGCATATCACGAATGTGCATGTTCGTACTTATGATGTGCTGACCGATAAGCCGCGTGCTGAAGTGGATATTTTTGTTCGGAATCAAAGCGATTCAGTATTTCAAGGCAGTGTGCAAGCATTAATCAACAGCGGCATCATTGCGGCTGATGGCAATGTAGCAACCTTAGCGATTGACACCGTGCCGATTGAAATTGCTGCCCAATCACAAGAAAAAGTGACGATTATCCTTGCTGATTTGCCCCAAATTGCATTGTGGACGCTGGATAATCCGGTACGCTATGGCTTGGGCGTAGAATTACACCAAGCAGGCACTTGTATTGATGATTATGGCGCATTTCCGTTTGGGTTTCGGGAAGCTGTGTTCAAAGACGATGGCTTCTACCTGAATGGGGAACGCTTGCAGTTACGCGGGCTGAATCGCCATCAAACCTACGCTTATATTGGTTGCGCCGCGCCAGCCCGCTTGCAGCGCAAAGACGCTGACATTGTGAAATTTGAATTGGGCTGCAATGTGGTTCGTACCTCACATTACCCTCAATCGCCGCATTTTTTGAATCGCTGCGATGAAATTGGCTTGCTGGTGTTTGAAGAAATCCCCGGCTGGCAGCACATTGGCGATAAAGACTGGCAAGCCATCAGTTTGCGCGATGTGCGGGCAATGATTGAACGCGACTGGAATCATCCGTCTATCATTTTATGGGGCGTGCGAATCAACGAATCGTTAGATAACACCGAATTTTATACCGCGACCAACGCGCTTGCCCGCACCTTGGATACCACGCGGCAAACCGGCGGAGTGCGTTTTTTCCCGCACAGCGAATTTTTGGAAGATGTGTATACCATGAACGATTTTTATGGTCCCCTCGAACCGACACATTCGCCTTGGCTCATCACCGAATTTCATGGGCATATGTTCCCCACCAAAACGTTTGATAACGAAGACCGCCGCTTAGACCATGCCGTGCGTCATGCGAAGTACCATGCGCGGGCTGCCACTATGGGCGGTATTGCGGGCGCGATTGCATGGTGCGCGTTTGATTACAATACGCATAAAGAGTTTGGGTCGGGCGATAGAATTTGTTATCACGGCGTTAGTGATATTTTCCGGTTGCCCAAATGGGCGGCACATTTTTACGCCAGCCAACAAGCCCCCACGCAGCGCATTGTGTTACAAGCAGCGTCGTTGTGGTCAATGGGCGATAGAAGCGAAGGCGGCAATAATCCTCTTTATGTCTTTAGCAATTGCGACACGATAGAGGTGTTTGCAGGCACAGAGCGCATCGGCGAATTTAAACCCAACCACGATGAATTTCCCAATATTCCGCATCCACCATTCAAAGTAACCGGGTTGGGAATGCGGTGGGGCGAAGAATTTGGCGATTTGCGCGTGGTGGGTTATCTTGCTGGCAAAGCAGTAGCAGAGCAAAATATCGCCTGTGATGGACACCCCACCCAATTAGTGTTGGCGCTAGATGATGATGTTATCGCAGCGGATGGGGCAGATATGACCCGCCTCATCTTTAAAGTGGTAGATCGTTATGGAAATCCGCTGCCTTATGCCACTCCCATCGTGAATTTTGAAATATCGGGCGATGCCGAGTTGATTGGCGAAAATCCCTTCGCATTGGTAGGCGGGCAAGCGGCATTGTATGTAAAAGCACGGCATACCGCCGGCACAGTCGTTATTCGTGCTAGCACGAAACGCTTGCCTGATGCCGAGATTACGCTGACGATCGCCTAACGCTGATACTGGATTATAAGATAATCATATGATTATAACGGGGGACAATCGTCTCCCTTTTTTTCTTTGCAAAAACTTGATGTACAATTCATAATCAATACAATTCGTTATATTAAATCATGAAGATGGTTACAAACTATGAAAATTCTTGTTGTAGATGATGAACAGGATATTCGTGAAGCCATTGGGCGCAAATTGCGGCGCGAAGGTTTCGATGTGGTTTTGTGCAGCGATGGGCTAGAAGGTTGGAAAGCATTTCATACAGACCGCCCAGATTTGGTGGTGCTGGATATTATCATGCCCGGCGGCATGGATGGCTTAACGGTTTGCCGCCGTATCCGTGAAATTGCGGATACCCCTGTAATGATGCTTTCGGCGCAGCGCATCACCGAAGAAAATATTATTGAAGGCTTGAATGCGGGTGCCGATGAATATTTGGTAAAACCTGTGCGCCTAAACGAATTTGTAGCGCGGGTGCGCGCTTTGCTGCGCCGCGCCCAAATTGCCTCGTCCGATACTGACCAAAATTATGATGATGGCTATTTGAGCGTAGATTTGCATCGGCGGCAAGTTTACGTTAAGGGACGCAAAGAGCATTTAACGCCCACCGAATTTAAATTATTGGCAGTGCTTATCGAAAATGCCGGGCGGGTGGTCTCCCAACGGGATTTGTTGGAGCAGGTGTGGGGACGCGAGTACATTGATGATGTGTATTATCCCCGCGTTTATGTGAGCCAATTGCGGCGCAAAGTGGAACAAGACCCGGCAAACCCAGTGTATATTTTGACCGAACATCGCATTGGGTATCGCTTTGAAAAGCAAACCCGTCAGGGAGAATAATTTCATCTCCCGACACAACAGAAGGTGATGCACCATGCCAGTTATTAGCCCTGTTTTGCTGCCGATTAATGGTTTTACGTTGGCGCTGGCACTTGGTTTTTTGCTGATTATTGCTTGGTATGATATTCACCGGATTATCAACCAGTTTTTCGCTATTTTTTTAGCCATGGCAACGATATGGAATGCAGGGTTTTTTCTGGTGCAAATTGCTTTGCTCCTAGAATTGCCGCTGAGTTTCATGGGTTTTGCCAGCGGCATTGCCGAAATTGGGTTTTCTGGTGCCAGTGTCGCGTTATATGTTTTGGTAACGATTCTCGCTGGCATCCATACGCGCCGCTTCCGTATTTTGGCATTCATCAGCTTGTGTGTTGCTCTTGCATACAACGGTTTACTGATTATCACCCGCCGCGAGATTGGCATCCAACCGAGCAGCGGCGTGAGTTTCTTTTATTTTTTAATCTTTGATATTCTTACGCTGTACTTTCTTGTCTCATATCGGCGCAAAATCCAGAATGTTGGTATCATCGCCGGTATCACCATTTTTATCTTGGGGCAGCTTTTTAACTTCCTCAACCCGGCTTCGGGAATCGCCTCTCTATCCGCGACTATTGGGGCTACCGGGGCGCTCATCCTCAGTTTTGCTTTAGTGCAGCAAGAAATGATTACCCCCCTCAAGAATCAACGCTCACAATTAGAAGCGATGCAGCGGGTGAGCTTGGCAATTACGGGCGGTATTGCCACCAACAGCGTGCTAAAAGACATTACTGAACAAGCAGTGGAATGGCTAGGGGCAGATGCTGCTTGCATCTTTATCAAAAAAGAGGATGGTCTGGAATTGGTTGCTCCTTATCATTTGCCAGAGCGATTTGTCGGTTGGCGTATTCAGGCGGAAGGCACATTAGCAGGGAAAGTTACGACTGAGCGAAAATCAGTTTTTGTGGAGAATTATAAGCGCGATTGGCAGGGCAACCACGATATGCCGCTAGCAATCGAGACTTTCGGCTCGGTGATTGGCGTTCCGTTGACATCGGATGAGCAGGTGATGGGCGTCTTGATGGTGATAACCGGCGTGCAGGGTCGGCTATTGGGCAAAGAAGATATGCATCGTTTGGAGCTACTATCGTCCCAAGCATCCATCGCTATCACGCACGGTCAGCTTTTTGCCGAACAGCAAACTTTGGCTGACCAACTGAAAAAACTCCTTATCAGCACCGAAAACCCGGTGCTTGCGATTGATCGCAAATTGCGGCTTATCTTTGCTAATCCATCTGCCGAAAAATTATTTGCTATTCATGGTGCCGATGTTGGGGGCAGCATCCTGAATTTGATACCTGCAGCGACCTTGCCACCCAATTACCGCACCGTATTAAAAGAAATGCGGCAGAATCGCGTTTATATTTATGAAATTTCGCTCGCAGGCAAAATTTTCTTTT
Organism: Anaerolineae bacterium; assembly: GCA_022842885.1. Taxonomy (GTDB): domain Bacteria; phylum Chloroflexota; class Anaerolineae; order Aggregatilineales; family Phototrophicaceae; genus JALHOR01. The sequence goes on along the minus strand of JALHOR010000029.1, from coordinate 10,091 downwards.
GTCACCTTGCCGGCTTAGGCGATAAGCGGATTGAGGGCTGGGTGGCTGTCCTGAATGATGTGACCGAACTGAAAGAATTAGACCGCATCAAGAGCGAAGTCGTCCGTATGACCAGCCACGACCTGAAAAATCCGTTGCAAGCTGCGCTGGCTAACCTCGATAATCTCCGCGATGATGTGACCGATAATAATCGTGAAGGGGTGCTGCTGGCAGCCAGCAAAATTGAAAAACACCTAGAACGCATGAATCGCATTATTGGCGGCATTTTGGATCTGGAACGCGCCCGTATGAGCCTCACACGCTTGGATTTATGTACCCCCGCAGACATTATCACCAATGCTATTGACGAAGTTCTTGATATTGCCCTCGAAAAAAACGTGGAATTGCAAGTTGATTTGGGAACTGAGACTTCCGATTTTCGTGGGGATACTGGACAATTTGGGCGGGCGATGGTGAATTTGATTGAGAATGCTATTAAATTCACGCCTGAAGGCGGCAGCGTGCGCGTGCAGGCTTATAACGACGATGAATGCGTGACGATTACGGTGAGTGATACCGGCATTGGTATTCCCCCAGAGATACAACCTCATATCTTTGACCGTTTTTTCCGGGGACAACAGCCCGGCGCAGAACATATTAGTGGGTCAGGGTTAGGGCTAAGTCTGGTGAAAGCCGTTGTTGAACATCACCGGGGAACGATTCGTGTCGAAAGTGAGATGGGCAAAGGCACGACCTTCATTTTGTCTATTCCAGCCGCACATTAACCTAATCTATTCATAATTTTCCAACAGCCTTTAAGCGAGAAGAAGATGCCATTACCACTGCGGGTCATCCTTACCCTCATTCTGATAGTGTTGTGTGCGGGCATATTAACCGCTGGTGATACCACGACACCAACGCCCGCCCCATCGAAAACACCTGCACCGATTGCTACGCCAGAAACCGAAACCATAACACCCCGTCCGTTAGACCGGGCTTTTACCCAAGAAGATTTATCGGTGCTGGTAGGCAATGTACAGCGTCCCAATGCCTTATCGTGGCTGGATGGCAAATTATATACGGTGTGTAACGGTGATTGGACAATCTATCAGATTGATACCACCACTGAGACGACCATTACCTATGTTTCCGGCGTGCGTGATGCTCACCAATTGTATTCGGAAACCGTTGAAAATGGTTTTGTGGTGTGGATTCCTGATTTTGAGGTGAATACGTTATATCAAATTGACCAACGCCGCCGAGCGCCGCAGCGCATTACCTCTGATTCATTGGATGGACCTTGGGGAATTGTGCGCTTGGATGACGAAAAAATGTTGGTTTCTAATCTGCGTGCCGATAATCTGGTCACAGTAGATGCAGAGGGTAATGTGCAAGTAGTGGTCACAGGCTTACGCTCTCCAGCGGGCTTGGCAGCCGATGATAATGCTGTTTATGTTGCCAATGTGGGTAGCAATCGCCGAGCAATCGAATGGCTGGACAAAGCTACTTTAGGGACAGCGCCAGAATTAAAACCTCTCATCAGTGGTTTGCAAAACGTATCGGTTTTGGCAATGGGCAGCGATGGGTATTTATATTTTGCCTATGCTTTGGGAACACGCGGTGTCGTGGGACGCATTTTGCCAGAACAATGTAAAGAAAGTGGCTGCACCGCTGACCAAGTAGAAATTGTGGTATTCACTGAACTGCAAGCACCCTTAGCAGGGTTGGCAATTTCACCCGATATGGAATTGTTCATCCATACAATTTATCGCCCAGAGATTTACCGAGTGAAGATTTACCCATGATGTATTCTCTGGCGCGACAAAGCATACTCTATTTTGTCGCGCCGGAGATTAACCCCATTATTTGCCGAGTGGCTCTGCCATCAAAATGCCAATCAATGCCGTCAGAATGCCAATATTGTGAAACAACACATACAGCAGTTCTACCAACGGCGAATTGAGCGACAGATTGATAAATTGCAAGAAAAATCCAACGGCAAACAAGATGATGCCTATCAGAATTGGCAAACCGCGCTGCCGTGCCAATAAGCTCGAAAGGCGTCCCAGCAGATTAATTAACAACGGTGAACGGTCAATCCAGCGTATCAGATTCATGCGTGTGTCCCATAAACCTCAAATCGTTCCAGTAAATATACTGGCAATTCTACATTCAGCACAACACCCTCAGATGTATTTTCTCGGTTAATTACGCGGGCAAGTTCATAAAGTTGTGCTACCAAATCGCCGCGCTCATAAGGAATCGTCAGGCGGCGGCGGGGTAACGATGTAGCACAGACTTCCTCGACCACTTGCAGCAATTTTTCGATACCGATATGGTTTTGTGCCGATATTTTAACTTGTGCTGCGTAGATGCGGTCATCTTCTGGCAGTGGCGGCAAGAATTGTTCGCCCCAAGCATCTATCTTATTCCAAACGAGGATGCGCGGCACTTGTGGCATTTCAATTTCTGCCAGAATATCTTCAACTGCTTCGATATGGGCGGTCACATGGGGATTGGTTGTATCCACCATATGCAGCACCACATCGGCTTCTAAGATTTCTTCCAAGGTCGCACGGAACGCCGCAATTAACGCCGGGGGCAATTTTTGGATGAACCCCACCGTGTCACTGAACAAGACCTGTCTGCCCGAAGGCAGTTCCACGCGGCGCGTAGTGGGGTCAAGTGTAGCAAACAATTGGTCAGCGATATAGATGTCCGCGCCGGAAAGTGCCTTCAACAAGGTAGATTTGCCAGCGTTGGTATAGCCCAACAATGCCACCAGCGGCACGCCCGATTTTTGACGTTGTTTGCGATGCAAACTACGATGCTGGCGTACTTTTTCCAATTCTTCTTTGAGTTTGGTAATTTTCTTGGAGATTTCGCGGCGGTCAACTTCTAGCTGTGTTTCGCCGGGACCACGCACCCCCACGCCACCCGATCCACCACGCGCAGCACCACCACCTGCTTGCCGTGCCAAGTGTGTCCATTGGCGTGTTAAACGGGGTAGGCGATATTCGTATTGGGCAAGTTCAACTTGCAATGCGCCTTCACGGGTACGGGCGTGCTGCGCGAAAATATCCAATATCAACGCTGACCTATCCAGCAATTTGACATTAATGCCCAAAATTTCGCTTAATTCGCGTTGATGGCGCGGCGATAATTCATCATCGAAAATTACGGTTTTTGCGCCAGTTTCATTCAGCAATTCAACCACTTCGCCCACTTTGCCCGACCCAATATAGGTAGCGGGGTCAATGCGGGTCATGTTCTGGGTCAGTTGCCCGGCGACAGATAATCCGGCGGTATCTGCCAGCAGCGTCAATTCCGCTAACGATTCATGCATACTCAACAAGGGATGGCTACCACGCGGCTGCGCTGCCACCAGCACCACTTTTTCCACATCGGCATTATCAATTTGAAATGTCATATAGTATTACACATCATTCTACTAACGATTACGATACCAGCTTTTTAGCTGTTCAAGTGCCACTTCCAAACGAGTGTCTGGCACACTAACGCTGATGCGAACATAGGGTTCGCCGCCGGGTCCATAAGCGCCACCCGGTGCTAACGAGACATGGGCTTTGTGCAAGGCTTCCTGAACATACTGATTCCCATCCATTTCTTGGGCTTGCGCCCAGATATATAGCGATGCTCGTGGGGTTTCTGCGGATAACCCGATTTCGGGCAACACTGCCATAATTTTGTCACGGCGTCGCTGATAAATGGCATTGCGTTCTTTCAGCCATTCGTCGCTGATGTTATCTATAGCGACAACTCCCGCTTCATAAATGGCGGCAAAATGCCCGCTATCCACATTACTTTTCACTTGCAGCAGGCGGTCTAATGCCTCTGCTGAACCGACTGCCGCACCCAATCGCCAGCCCGCCATATTAAATGTTTTCGAGAAAGACATAAATTCAACGGTATATTCAGCCGCGCCGGGCAATTGCAACGGCGAAGGAGCAACATAATCATCATAGGTAATATCCACATAGGGATTATCTGCACACAGAATCATGTTATTGGCAGCACATAGCTCTAAAGCGTGACCATAAAAATCGAGACCGACAGTTGCGCCAGTAGGGTTATTCGGATAGTTTGTCCAGACCAGTTTGGCGCGTTGTAAAACATCGGCGGGAATCTTAGAAAAATCCGGCAAAAAACCCGTTTCGGCACGCATCGGCAGCCAATGACTTTCTGCACCCGCTAATGACACGCCCGCCGCATACGCCGGATAACCAATGTCTGGCACTAGAGCAACATCCCCTTTATCCAGATAGGCAAAACAAAAATTGACGATGCCTTCTTTGCTGCCAATCAAGGGCAAAATTTGGGTATCAGGATTTAGCTCTACCCCAAAACGGCGTTGATAATAACGCGCTACCGCTTGACGAAACGCGGCAGTCCCCCGATACCCCGAATACCCATGATTGCGGGGGTTGCGGGCGGCATTTTCGAGCGCATCCACCACAAAATCGGGCGGTGGCAAATCTGGATTACCGATGTCCAGACGAAAAATATCAATTCCCTGTTTTTGCATGATGCGAATTTCTTCATTGATGATGTCGAAAAAGTAGCGGGGAATTTTTTGAATGCGGTCAGCGGGCGCGGGTAAAGTCATGAAAAAAAGAACTCCCAATCTTATATAAAAAACGTTAATGAAAGATACCCCACAAAACCCAGTGGGGCAAATGTCACTTAGGCAGGCTCACGCTGTTCTGATGGCAAATAGGCATCGTTGAGGGTGACAACGCTGGCTGTCAAATCGCGCAAGGCACGTTCAGCATACGCTTGTTTACGCACCGATTTATGCACATGCTCTGGCAGTTCTGGCAAAATGCCCAAATTGGCTTTCATCGGCTGGAAATGCTTGGGTTCGGCATGAGCAACATAATGACAGAGTGCGCCTAACATGGATGTTTGGGGCAATTCCCATAAGGGCAAATTGGATAATTGCCGCGCCATATTGATGCCGGCAATCAAACCTGTGGCAATATTCCCGGCGTAGCCTTCAATACCCGTAATTTGCCCAGCAAAGAACAAATCAGCGCGGCGGCGAAATTGCAAAGTGGCATTTAATAACATGGGCGCATTGATAAAGGTGTTGCGATGCATTTGTCCCATGCGGACAAATTGGGCATTTTCTAAACCGGGTATCAAGCGCAGCACCTCTTTTTGCATTGCCCATTTAATATTGGTTTGGAAGCCAACAATGTTATACAGCGTGCCTGCCAAATTATCGCGGCGCAACTGCACCACCGCATGGGGGCGTTTATCAGTGCGTGGATCACGTAAACCCACCGGGCGCATGGGTCCAAATGCTAAGGATTCGTCGCCTCGTTTTGCGAGTTGTTCTACAGGCAGGCAGCCTTCAAAAAAGTGCGGGTCTTCGCGCTCAAAATCACGCAGTTCAATTGTTTCCGAGTCGCGCAGTGCCGTCACCAACCGCATGTATTCATCTTTATTCAGCGGGCAGTTGATGTAATCGCCTTCATCGTTGTCGCCGCGTTCATAACGATTGCCCTGAAAAGCAATCTCCATATTGATGCTGCTGGCTTCGACAATGGGGGAGAGGGCATCATAAAAATAGAGATATTCTTCACCCGCCAAAGTGCCAATATCTGCTGATAAGGATAACGACGTTAAAGGTCCCGATGCTACGATGGTTGGCGTATCGGGAATTGTGGGCATTTCGGCACGAATCAAATCAATATTGGGATGGTTCGCAATTGCTGTTGTGACCATTTCAGAGAACAATTCACGGTCAACTGCCAATGCGCCACCGGCGGGAACAGCCGCTTTTTCAGCACAATCTAACAGCAAAGAGCGCAGCATTTTGGTTTCGGTTTGCAACAAACCAGTCGCTCTATCTGGCAATTTTGAGCCTAATGAATTACTGCACACCAATTCTGCAAGGCGGTCTGTGGCATGAGCGCCTGTGGTTTTTTGGGGACGCATCTCATATAAGCTAACTTTAAAATTCCGTTCTGCCAATTGCCACGCTGCTTCTGTACCTGCTAAACCACCACCAATTACGATGACATCCGACATGCTTAACACCTTATGACCATTTATGACCCCAAATTATAGCAGGTCACTGAGAATTTTATAGGGGATAATTTTGCTGTGCTTGCTCATACGAAGACCGAATCCGGCTCACATCTACATCAGCCGGGGCAATGCTCAACGCCGTATGATAAGCGTGAGCAGAATCTTTGTATCTACCCAAGGCAAACCAGCTATCGCCCAAGGCATTGTAAACACGATAATCTTTGATGGGCTGCCCTTCAGCACTGGCACGTTTGATGATGGCGTTCAGAATATCAGCAGCACGGGAGTAATCTTGTTGCAGATAACAGCAATGTGCCATCCGTAATTGAATGGATTCTTCCCAAGGGTGATAGGGGTTGAATTGCAAGGCAGCCGCATAAGCATTGACGGCTTGTTCATACCGCGAAAGATTCAAATAGGCATCGCCGAGCATCTCATACACCCGCGACCATGTAACATCTACACCCGGCGGAGTACGGCTGACCTGCAAAAATTGTTGCAAATAGTCCACAACATCGGCTGGACGATTGCCATATTTAAAAAGCAATTCAGCTAAAACAAACAACGCACTCGCCGCCCGTTTCTTATCATTGTTATCTTCACGCGCAATTTTTAAAGCGGTATGGGCAGCCTCAATAGCACTATCTAAATCCACCTCACTCATGACCCGGCTGCGAAGCAGATGAACATCTATCAACCAAGCACGCGGTTCATCTGCCGGGCAAGTATGAATTGCTTTATCCAAAAAGGTTAGCGCATAGTGCGTCTGCCGGGCTTCATAAAACGCGATAAAGCCAAGACGCTCATAACAATAGGCGGTCAAAGAGGGCAAATGCGAGGGCGCAAATAATGCCTGTTTAAAATATTGCTCGGCGGCATTAACTTTATCCAAAATTAATGCCGCCCGCCCATGCTGATAATATACCCAACCAAGGTTGGCATACTGCGGATAATCGGTGGCAATTTGGGCATACAGTTCGCTTGCCCGCTGAATATCTTGGCGGTCAGCAAAACCAGCAGGTGCCAGTTCAAAACGCGACACATAACTATCCGCCATCAGTTCCAGCAATTCCGGCGGTATCTCATTTGGGGAGTTTGTCACCAGCGATTTTACATCATCAAGGGCATCATCCGGGCGGGCAGAAAACAAGCGAATCCGCGCCCGATGAAGCAAGATTTGGGCTTGTTGCTGTGCTGTCAACGGAGACCGCAACAAGCGGGCAATCATCACCTCGGCTTTTTTGATGTCACGGGTGGCGATGAGTGCTGCAATAGTGTCTAATTCGTGCATGGTCTCCCCGTGTGAGTCACTTGTTATCTGCTTGAATTATACATAAGAATTGTGAGATTGTTATTTTTATCACAATTCTTAACAAAGAAATAACACACTATCGGCTTTAGTCTTCGTCGCCACCATGAATATTGAGTTGTTCAAGGCGAGTCCGAATATTGTCTATGAGATTGCCTTGCACGGCGATACGGGCTTGCATGATGGCGCTGCGAACCGCTAAGGGACTGCCACTGCCATGCCCAATAATCACCACGCCATTCACCCCCAATAAGGCAGCACCACCATATTCATCGGGGTCAATGCGTTTACGGACACGGCGAAATGCTCCCCTCGCCAATGCCGCCCCAATTTTCGAGACCATATTCGACATGAGTTCATGGCGGATAACGTCCGTCAGATAAGAAATCGTGCCTTCAAACGTTTTCATAAAAATGTTGCCGACAAAACCATCAAAAACCACCACATCGGTTTTTGCTTTGAGAAGTTCTTTTGGTTCGATATGACCGATGTAATTGATATTTAAGTGCCGTAGACGCTCTTGCACATCCCGCACCAATTGATTGCCTTTGCCTTCTTCTTCACCATTCGACAACGTAGCGATCCGGGGTTTGGATTTTTTTAGGGCAATTTCGGCATATAAGCCGCCCATTACCGCAAATTGTTCTAACCATTCTGGGCGGGCATCCACATTAGCACCAACATCCAAAAAGACTACCGGTTGCCCGCTAACTGGATAAGGAATAGTCAGGGCAGGGCGTTTCACCCCGGGGATACGGCGCAGCACCGAGAGAGTAGCGATAGCGTGTGCTGCCCCAGTATTGCCCATCGTCACAAACGCATCGGCTTGTTGATTGCGGACTAATTGCATCCCCAGATGCATGGATGACGCCGGCTTACTTTTCATCACATTAGCGGGTTTATCGCTCATTAAAATTTCTTCCGGCGCATGGATTACCTCAATAGATAATCCGGCTGTATTCTGTTTTGCCAATTCTGGGCGAATTTTTTGCTCATCGCCAATCAACAGAATCGTATCGCCTGTTTCCCGCGCTGCCATCACACCACCCGCTATATCCGAGATGGGGCGGGCATCTGTTCCCATTGCATCTAACGCAATTCGCATACCATTATCATCCATGTTCCAATCAGGGTGACTAAACGCCGTTAGTGTACTCAGTTTCTGGCGAGACGCAAATATCAAGCATTGACTCCGAAGGGGGGAAAGTTATAATTTTTGCCATAAGTTTGCGCCGGTGGCGGAATTGGCAGACGCGCATGGTTGAGGGCCATGTCCTTCACGGGGTGGGGGTTCAAGTCCCCCCCGGCGCACCATCTCTTAATCGCTCTTTATGAGCGATTTTTTCATTTATGCGGTGCGTACTGTTGCGGTAATTCTGGCACAGATGTAAACTCTGTGTATCATCACTTGGAGTTAGATTTATTCAGTTACCATCAGGGGGAAACGCCCCATGCGTGATACAGCCGGAATTTTAAACGAAGCCTATCAACTTATTGAAGCAGGGGATTTGGGCGCTGCCCGTCAGCAGTTGCAACCCCTTCTATCAAGCGATAGCCAAAACCCGGATGTTTGGTGGTTATATGCTCATGCGGTAGAAGACCCCACAGAAGGGCAGCAAGCATTGCAGCGCGTGGTGGATTTATCCCCTTCTTATCCCGGTGCTGCGGATTTACTATCACAAATGCCCCAAGTGGAGCCGAAACCAACATCGCTTAAACCTCTGACACCGCTACGCCCTTTAAACCCACTCCCGCCTGTTGTGCCAGAAACGAGCAAACAAGTTGCGCCTGTGGGTGATAGCGATTTTGATGATGAGTTCGACAGCATTGAACCTGAAGAAAAACCACGTCGTTCACCGTTGATGTTAGTGGCATTACTGCTGTTGGCGTTGGTCGTTGTTGCCGCCATCCTATTTATGGCGAGTCAACCGGGGGCTGACGCAACCACCACACCCACTAGCGTAGCTCAGGGGGTGACGCCCTTGCCTGTGACAGATACTCAAGCGATTTTGTTGCCAACAGAAGACCTGCTACCAACTGATTCAACTGGACTTGCGACAGAAGAAATGGTCGCCACTGAAGACGCGATGATAGCGACAGCCGACATGGTGGCAACGGATGCACCTGCGCCAACGGATGAAACATCTGCGCCGCTGGCAACCGATGAGGCAGTTCCGGTTGCGACCGAAGAATCTGTCGTTCCGACGATGGAAAGCCAAAGCGCCGCAACAACCGATTTAGCAGCACTCTCAACGGCGCTATCGGCGCTAAATGTGCCGGCAGACAGTGTGCAGCTTCGCCAAACCACGTTGGGCGCAACCGCCATTGTGGATGCTTGCGAAATTCCCGGACCAATAGCCGGTACTCTCATCAGTTCTTTGATGGACAATTTAGCAAGGTTTACAGGCTACGGTAATGATACAGAAGCGATTGGCGTCAGCGTTGCCGATTGTAGCAGTGGTTCAGCGGCACGGATTGTCGCCGTATCATTAGCAGATGCAACGGCGTACAACAGCGGCGAGATTGATGCGCGGGAATTTCAGCGGCGGTGGCGACCTGTGGATGCACTGCCATAAAATTGGGGTTTTGTGACGATAAAAATCGGGCGATGGAAATAATTTCGCCCGATTTTTTTGCAATTGAGATTAGCGGTTTTCCACCAGCGGAAAGGTGAGCGTGAAGGTTGTGCCTTCGCCGCGTTTGCTGGTCACATCAATCGTGCCATTATGATTCTGCACAATCCCAT
>JALHOR010000028.1:23910-53451 GCA_022842885.1 Anaerolineae bacterium | reverse complement strand
TATCACCAGCACCGCCCGACATGGGGCAGGTAGTATCCTGAGTTTGCTGCTTATCTTGTTGACGCTGCTTTTTTCTGGTATTGCTGCTGCCTTAAAAATGCTATGGAAACTGCTGCGTGGTATTGTGGCAGTGCTGTTGGGTATTGTCGCAACCGGGGCAAAAGCCTCTGTGAAAGCGGCGAGTTTGGCTGCTACTGGTGCTAAAGTCGTCGGAACGACCGCCAGCCGTGGTGTGCAGCGCACGGCGACGGTTACTACAACCCGGACACGCACATCAACCCGCGTTGTAGTTGAAGACCCGATAGATGTCAAAATTGCCGAAGACCCCTTAAAAATCCAAAATCGCCGCCTGAGTTTTCTGGTCTTAATTTTGGGAATTTTGGTGATTGGCACTGTGCTATGGGCAACTGACCCTAGCCGCACATCGCCACGCCCGGTCGCTGCTGTTGCCGAGAATGCAGGCAGCAGCCTTATCTTAGAACAAACCCCGCTGCCAACTGCCGAAAATGCTGCTATTTCCAGTTTTGCCACGCCGATTCCAACAGCGACTCCGCCACCATTGGCGCTGCGGGCTGGCGGTACTGTCGCTTATACTGTGCGGGAACGTGGGCAAACCGATGTTTGGGTGGTGAGTGTTGGGACACGCAATCCGCTAAGAATTTTGAACGATGCCCAAGATGACCGTGATCCAGCCTGGAGCAGTGATGGTACAAAATTAGCATTTGCGTCGCGGCGTGATGGCAATTACGAAGTGTATATTTTTGAACTAGCGACCCAAGTCATCTCGCGCATTACCTATGATTTGTCGTTCCAAGCGAAGCCGCGTTGGAGCAATGATGGTTTATGGCTTGCCTATGAAAGTTATCAGGGGAACAATCTGGATGTGTATGCTGTGCCGATAGATGGCTCAGATGCGCCAGTGCGAATTACTGACCATGCCGCGCCGGATTTTGCGCCGGTCTGGTCGCCCGATGGTCGCCAGATTGCATTTGTCTCTTGGCGTGATGGCAATCAGGATATTTATATTTTTAACCTCGATACGTTGGAAACCACCAATTTTACTGCCACACCCGGACGTGACGAAGATAACCCTGCGTGGAGTCCTGATGGCGATACGATTGCCTTTAGCGCGATTGATTTGGGTAGAGAGGCGATTTACATTCAGCCTGTTATCGGTGGGGCAACGCAACTCATTGGGCGTGGACGAACCCCATCATGGTCGCCAGATGGGGGTACAGTGGTGTTTGCTGTGGATGCTGATGATGAGAGCCAAACATACTTATATGCTGTGCCGATAGGGCGTGAAGGCGGCATCTCGACGGAAATTCTGGGGGTGCCATTTGGCGCATCTGACCCGGTTTGGTCAAGTGATATTTTGCCGCCGTCGCTGGTCAACAGTGGTGGATTGCCCTTAGCAGTTAGCGATGCATTGTATATTGAGCAAGAAGAGGCGTTTACCACAGGTGCGCCATATCGCTTAAATGCGCTGTTAGATGTGGATGCACCGAGTCCGTATCTGAGTGATCGTGTGAACGACTCGTTTAACGCGCTGCGGGTGCGCGTGTTGGAAGAAACGGGTACAGATTATCTCGCCACTTTGGAAGATGCATGGTGGGATTTGGAACGATTGCCAGAACCGGGCGTGGAGCGCCGCAATTGGCACATGACCGGGCGGGCATTTTCGATGGCACGGGCGGGGATTTTAGGCTTTCCAGCGCCGTTAGAAATCGTGCGCGAAGATACCGATACCGAGACTTATTGGCGCGTATATCTGCGCGTTGCCGAAGAAGCGCAATCGGGTAATTTGGGTGAACCGCTGCGGCGTGTGCCTTGGGATTTCCTGAGTCGCAGTCAGGGTGATGTCGAAGCCTATAACCAAGGCGGACGCCTGAAACCAGAAATTCCAGCAGGATATTATGTAGACTTTACGCAGCTTGCCGCTGATTATGGTTGGCAGCCCCGTCTAGCTGGAGGCGATTGGCGGGCAAATTCTAACAGTATCAATTACTGGATGTTCTGGAAACCAGAAAATCTCGATTGGTACACCGCCATGTTGGAAATTCATACCGAAGGTGAACTCATCAATTTCGCCCCTACGCCGTCGTCTGGTCAATCAGGTGGATAATGGAATGCAACGTGGAATTTCGACATTTTTTGTATTGATACTGGTTTTAGCCGGATTTGTACTGCTGCTTTGGCGCAATGCTGCTCCAATGGCACCCGTATCACCGCTGCTGCCAACCCAAGCAGTGCCAACCGAAGGTGCAAATTCTATTTCGCAGCTTTTCCAACAAAATTTTGGCGAAAATAGTACCCCGCTGCCAACCGTCGCTGTGCCAACGCAAGGCAACCCAACACCGACCTTATCATTACCCATTGGGTCGCCAATTCCGATAAGTGCTGCCGATGTGAATTCTGGCGCGGTCTCGGTGGTTGCGGTGATGGGGATTACACCCACGTTGCCGCCACCCACCTTAACGCCCTTTGAACCGGGCGCAGAAATTACGGTGCAATCGGTCACGCGGGAAGCAGTCCGCTGGCAACCACCGCCTTTAATTCCACCCATTTCGCGTGACCCGTTGGGACGTGACCATTATTGGCTGCGGCGTCCGGTGGATTCCAATGCCAATAATGCGGCGACGACATTTTATCCCTACGGTTCGGATGGGTCTGACCCGGCGAATCCGTTGCGGGTGCATCACGGGATTGATATGCCGAATCCTATTGGCGAACCCGTGCGGGCGGCGGGAAGTGGGGTTATCACTTGGGCGGCAGATGGGCGGCAAGCCGAAGTGAGCAGTTTCCAAAATTCGCCCAGTTACGGCAATGTGATTGTTATAAAGCACGATTTTGGTTACGACAATATTCCTATTTATACGCTCTATGCCCACCTTTCGGCATCGTTTGTGCAAGCCGGGCAAACGGTAGAAGCCGGGCAAGTCATAGGGCAAGTGGGTGGCAGTGGCAATGTCACTGCGCCCCACTTGCATTTTGAAGTGCGTTTTGGCAAAGATGCGCGTTCCAATGATGACCATCGTTATGGCTCGACCTATAACCCGTTGTTATGGGTTGTGCCGTATGTAGGGCATGGGGTGATTGCCGGACGGGTGGTGGATGCCGATGGCAACTGGGTGATGGATGCTGATGTGACCATTCGCAGCCGCGTAACAGGTTTAACAGAGCGTGCCACGACCACCTATGTTTTTCTGGATACCGGTTTTGATGTCAACCCTGACCCAACGTGGCAGGAAAATTTTGCGGTTGCAGATATTCCTGCTGGGCGCTACGATGTGATTACGACGATTTATGGGGAGCGCGTGATAGGGCAGGTGACGGTGGTGGAAGGCACCACTGCCTTTATCGAATTAAAACCCCCCGATGCCGAAACTCCGGCAGCGACCGATGTTGCCGCGCAGAACGGTGGGTAATCACCCGATTGGGGCATAGCGTCGCTGTTATTAATCGGTTAGACTTGCGGTGTTGTGAAGTAACTTTTTTCCAATATGACAAAGGAGATTTTGCGCCCATGCAGGCACGGACAAGTTTTCAGCGGTACCGCCTCTTGCTGGCGTTGATGCTGACTATCGTTTTGATGACGCCATTTTCGGTTGTTTTGGCGCAAGGAACCCCGGCAACGCCCCTCAATCTTGATGAACCAGTGCGTGATGTATTAGCCGCCAGTGATACTGCTCGCGTTTTTCTGTTCTTGGGGCGGGCTGGCGATAGCGTGAATGTCGTGGCAACGGGTGATTTTCCCATGTCGCTGTTGCTAACGGATGTGAATGGCACCAGTTTGGCGCAAGGCGCTGATGCGGAGGGTGTCACCACCATTTCAGGCGTAAACTTAGCCCAAACAGGCACCTATTTTGTGACACTTTTCCGGTCGCCTGGTGCGGCTGCCAGTGCTGGTAATTTTGAACTCACACTTTCGACAGGTGAATTAAGTGCTGTGCCGACGCCTGCCGAAGCCGTAGCGACATCAGTTCCAGCAGCCACCACCGAACCGATTGCTGCCGCAACAACAGCATCCAGCACCCCAGTCCAATCAACCGGGGCTGCTCTTTTCACACCCCCATCCGAAGTGTTGATGGCAAACGGGATGGAAGTTCGGCTGGAATGGACAGGTGCTGTAGATTTGAACTTAGAAATTCGTGACCCGGTTGGCAATACGCTCTATTGGGATTCGCGTTCTAATCCAGCAACGGGTGGCACATTTGGGTTTGATGCCAATGGGCTGTGCGAAGTCCTGACCGAAACGCCCATAGAAACAGCCTCGTGGCGTCCTGGATTTTTGCCAACGGGCAGCTATGAAATTCTAGTATTTTATCGCCAATCTTGTACGACACCCGCCCAAGCCATCCCATTCACAGTCACAGTGACGGTGAATGGCACGCAACTTGACTTGATTCAAGGGACGTTGACACCGCCGTTGCAAGGGCAAAGCAGCGTTCATGTGGCGAATTATTTGGTGGCGGCTGATGCTACTGCAGTTGCCAATACGGGCGGTGTTTACCCCGATACCAGTTTGCGAATTTTACCTGCTCAATCTGCTGATATTATCGCTGTCGCGCAACCGATCACCCGCGATGTGGTCACAAACGGGGCAGTGTTTGAGGTGCAGGATTATCTTTCATATGTCTTTGACGCGCAGCCCAATGAACTTGTGAGCATTTCGCTCACGGCGGTTTCGGGGAATTTGGATACACTGCTGCAAGTGATTGATGCCAATGGTACGCTCATTGATGTCAATGATGATGCTACTGGCACACGCAATTCTGCGCTGACGAATTTACGCCTTGCCAATGGCGGTACCTATTACATCGTTGCGACGCGCTACGGCAAAGAAATCGGCGGCACAGAAGGCGATTTTGAACTGCTTCTGACGGGACCTTCGGGCGAATTACCGCCAGAAGTTGCCAACCTGAATCTGCCACAAGGCGCAATTGGTATCAGCTTGTTATGGGCAACAGGTGCTGATTTACAATTGCTGGTGCGCGACCCGGTAGGTGATTCCGTATTTGATGGCTCACCGACAGTCACTAGCGGCGGTATTTTGGCAGCTTCTGGTAATGTGGATTGTGTGCGTGCGCCAGTACCTGTCTCGTATATTTATTGGCCCGAAGGCTTTTTGCGCCCCGGCACTTACGAAGTCGAAGTCTGGTATCAAAATCAATGTAATGATACCACGCCCGTTGAATTTACGCTGACGACACTGGTCAACAGCCAAGTGGTCATTTCTGAACGGCAACGCCCGCAACCGAATCAACGGTTTGTCATCAGCTTTACGGTGAATGCTGATGGTACAACAGAACGCGGCGATGGTGGTTTTATCAACATTCAGGATAGCAGCACGATTGATTATCGCGCTGAAGCGCCAGTTGCGATTAGCCTCAATCAACCGGTTTCTGGCAGCATCACTCAGGATAATGTGTTCGATTTATATGCCTTTGACGCCACTGCCGGACAGGTCGTGACGATTGCGATGACGGCTAGTTCGCAAACGTTAGATCCAAAGTTGTTCTTGATTTCGCCATCCGGCTTACAAGTCGGAGATAATGATGATATTTTGCCGGGTGAAAATCAGAACGCCAGCATCACTGCCTTCACATTGGCAGAAAGTGGGCAATACCTGATTATTGCCACTCGTTTTGCGATTGATTTTGGCGGAACAGTTGGGACATATTCACTGGCGATTACCGGGCAATAACCCTAAAATAGCGTATTCAGGTGGGCAAGTCTGCCCGCCTGATTTTTTTTGCATAGATTCCTGTATTGATTGCCACTATAATCCTGTTAGAATTTTACCCCATTACTAAATACTCACATGCCCATACCATTTGTTAAAGTGATGATGAGTCTGTAGCCAACAGTCGTCATTCATTGCAGGATGAAAGCATATTCTCATGAAATTACGATTACCAGCATTGCTGATACTTCTGGTAGTATTTATAGCGGCTTGTTCAACCCCTCCTTTGCGTGATGACCGTTATCTGAATGACAATAGTTTGCTGAGTGACACCCCCTGCGCGACTCCCTGCTGGTTGAATATTATTCCCGGTGAAACCAGTATGCGGGATGCACGGATTGTGATTGAGGATGATGGGCGGTTTACCGCGTTGGAGGAAATTAAAGATGATGCCTCTGAACGACGCTTGTTGAATTTCCAAGTCAAAGATGGGCTGCCGTGCTGCCAAATTTATTCAACAGAAGATGGGAAAACCGTTGAAACTATCCTGACGTATCTCGCGCCTGACCAAGTGACGGTTGCCCAATTGATTGAAAAATATGGTGAGCCAACCTATGGCATTGGTGTCGAAGCTACTGCCGAAGAAGCCACCGTAGCGATGTTCTATCCCAATGTTCCCTTGGTGGCATATGCTTTTGTGAGTGGCTTGGCACTTGGCAAAGTCACGGAGAGCAGCGAAGTAATTTTGGCAGTTTACCTAACCGTAGATGGCATGACAGATATTATCGCAGGCAATAATTTGTATGCGTGGGATGGCTATCAAAAATTATCTGATTGGCTAGATGGCAATTTTGACCATCAGGCAGAAGTAACCCCAGAAGCAGAACCTGAACAATAGTGAATTAACGGACAAACGACTATGTATCGAAAGGAGATAGGGGCATGAGCGAAGACACCCCTCTCACATTAGCAGAATTAAGACCGGGTACCGCAGTGTCGGGCGTTATACAACGGCTGACCTTATATGGACCCCTTGTGGATTTTGGCATGGATCAGACGGCACTACTGCATATTTCGCAGTTGGGGCATACGAATTTCCGCAATGTGGAAGATGTTTTTAAAGTGGGTGAACTGATTGAGGCGTTTGTCCTTAAAGTAGATAAACCCAATGCCCGCGTCCTACTGACGATGATTAAACCGCCCGATGTCACATGGGAAGCAATTCGCGTAGGGCAGATGCATCGCGGAAAAGTGGTGCGCTTAGAACGCTTTGGCGCGTTTGTGGATATTGGCGCTGAACGTCCGGGTATGGTGCATGTCTCCGAGATGGCAGAAGGCTACGTTGAATCGCCAGAAGATGTTGTGAAAGTGGGCGATGATGTGGAAGTGCGTGTTATCCGCGTTAAGCGCCGTCAGATTGACCTGAGTATGAAAACGGCACCAGAACCGATGGAAATTATCCTTCCAGCGGAGGATGAGAAAATCCCAACGGCAATGGAATTGGCGCTGCGCCGGGCAACAGGTTCAGAACGCAACAACAATGCTGCCATGAATCGGCGGTCTAAAAATCGCCGTGACGATGAAGATGATATTTATTCGCGCACACTGCGCCATCACGGCAAAAAATAACGTATCAAAAAACGGGGTGAAAAAACCCCGTTTTTATTTGGCGCATATTAGTTGTTTTTGCTTTTCTCGTCGTCACCTTGCAGATATTTCCACAGACGATACCCAATCAGCGGGAACAAAATCGTCATATTGATTTCATGCAGCAGGCACCATTGGCATAAGGCGCGTAAAACCACCACTTGCAGATAGACCAGATACATCGAATACATCCACGCGAATAAGGCGATGCCAAACATGAGCAGTTTGCCGTATTCGCGCAAAAATGCGACTCGATTTTCCAGCAGCATCAACCCTGCCAGCGATAGATACATAGCAAAGCCCAAGTAAGCGATAGGGATGCCCATAAATTTGGCATAAATGCTATTTTGGACGGTGCTGCAATTGAATACATCCCCCGCTAAACAGACCATGATTTGCGGCTCGATACCGAAAAGCTGCTGTGCCAGCGGTTCTTCTGTAAATTTAACCCCGGTTAGGTAGCCACTGATGACTAGCCCAATGATAATAAACACCCAAATCACAGTTTGCACCGTAAAACGGTTGCGGGTGGGGGTGGCGAATGTTTCGCTCGTGATTTGACCTGTTGCCATAATGCCTCATTTATTTTCCAGTATTTGGATTGATTTTGAGTAATTTTACTCGCAGTTTAGTACCTTGTTCAACTACTGTCATATCTTCTGGGATAATCATCAGCGCATCGGCAGTGACAATTGACAGTAATGCCCCGGAACTTTGGGTACCCGTAGACCGGGCTTCCAACCCTTTTTTTGTCTGCGTCGTATTGACACGGATATAACTGCGTCGCCCATCTGAGGTCATTTTTTCGGCAACCGTCGCTTTGGCATAGACTGCATCATCGGGGCGCTGTGCCATTTTGAGCAGGGCGGGGCGCACCAATACATCAAACGTCACAAAGGCTGAAACAGGATTGCCCGGCAGCCCGAAAAATGGGATACCTGCGACTTGACCGAAAGCAAGGGGTTTGCCGGGGCGCAAGTTAATTCGCCAAAAATTGACTTGCCCTAATTCTTCTAAGATGGTGCGCGTAAAATCGGCGGCTCCAACTGAAACTCCCGCTGAACTAATCATCATATCGGGTTTGTGTTGGAGTGCTGTTTGAAACACAGCGCGAATATCTGCCAAGGTATCTTTTGCCACAGGTAGCCGAATGGCTTCTGCGCCACTTTCTTCAACAAGGGCGGCTAACATATAGCTGTTCGAATCGTAAATTTGCCCATGCGCCAGTGGTAGTCCCGGCTCCATCAATTCATCGCCGCTGCCCAAAATGACGACTCGCGGTTGCCGAATAACACTGACGGTTCGCAACCCTAAACTTGCCAACAAGCCAATATCCATAGCTCGTAGCGATACACCGGGTTCATAGAGCGATTGCCCGGCATAAATATTTTCACCTATAGGGCGGACATAATCACCGGGTTGCACTTCTTTATAGATTTGGACTGTTTCCGGCAGGGCAGCATTATCCCAAGTGCCGTTAGTATCTTCGACAGGTATCACCGCATCGGCACCATCTGGCATCGGTGCGCCCGTCATGATGCGAGCAGTTTCGCCGGGTGCCAGCGTATAGCGGGCAGTTGACCCCGCTGGAATATCAAGAGCAAGGCGGAGGGTGATGGGGGTTTTGCGGGTCGCGTTTATCACATCTTCTGCGCGGACTGCATAACCATCCATACTAGAATTGGGAAAAGGGGGCAGGTGTAATGGCGAGATAATGGTTTCTGCCAAAATCCGTCCTCGCGCTTGGTCAAGGGTGACAAGTTCAGAGGGCAGAGGGGTAATGGCTGCCAAGATGTTGTCGAGAGCTTTATCAACATTAAGCAGTTTTGCCATAATGCTTATCTTTTCTAGGAAAATATGGATGACCGTAGGCATTATAGCATAATTCTAGGGTGACTTTGTTAAAACTCGTTTATCCCCAAAAACGGATTTGCGGTAGAATTAACCCAAACTAAAAGATACCGAGCAGGTTTTGTATGGTTAGCACCACTACCACCTACCCCCACGATTTACAAGCTATTCTGGATGCCATGCCATATATGACGCCTGCCGATTGCGCCTTGATAGAGCGTGCTTATCGCAAAGCAGAAAAAGCGCATGAAGGGCAAACACGCAAATCAGGCGAACCCTATTTTACGCATTGCGTGGCGGTGGCAGGTATTTTGGTCGAGATGAAATTAGATGCCGAAAGTATCGCCGCCGCGCTGCTGCATGATGTGGTGGAAGATACCAATGTCACCTTAGACGAACTGCGGCGCGAATTTGGTGGCACGGTGTCGCGCTTAGTGGATGGCGTCACCAAACTTGCCAAACTGCCCATTAAACCCATCGGACAGGAATCGGACAGTAATCGGCATAGCAGCGCCGTCCAGCGCGAAGTCGAATACTTCCGCAAGATGATGATGATGATGGATGATGATATTCGCGTGGTGCTGGTCAAATTGGCAGACCGCTTACACAATATGCGGACGTTAGGGTATATGACGCCGCATAAACAGAAAGACATTGCCCGCGAAACGATGGAAATTTTTGCGCCGCTTGCCAATCGGTTGGGCATTTGGCAGATGAAATGGGAATTGGAAGATTTAAGTTTTCGCTATATGCAACCAGATGCATATAGAGCAATTGCTACAAAATTGGAAGAACGCCGCGCTGACCGCGAAAAATATATGGAGCAAATCGCAGAACGTTTGCGCCAAGAGTTGGAGCAGAATGGCATTCAGAATACCATCATCACCGCCCGTCCGAAGCATATCTACAGCATTTATCGCAAGATGATCCAAAAAGACCGCCCCCTTGAACAGATTTATGATGTGCGGGCAGTGCGGGTGATTGTGGAAGACGAGGTGCAGTGTTATCCGGTCTTGGGGGTTGTGCATCGGCTATGGCGACCGATGCCCGGTGAATTTGATGATTATATTGCATCGCCCAAAGATAATTTTTACCGCAGTTTGCACACTGCCGTCTACGATGATAATGGCAAAACCGTTGAAGTGCAGATTCGCACCCGTGATATGCATGAAGACGCTGAATACGGCATTGCTGCCCATTGGCGCTATAAAGAAGGACGACGGGCAAATGATGATGGTTATGAGCGCCGGATTGCTCATTTGCGCCGCCTGATGGAATTTGGCATGGCACGCGAGGAAGACCCGCAGGCGTTCATGGATAGGATGAAGGCAGAGGTCTTTCAGGATAGGATTTACGTCTTTACACCCAAGGGCGATATTATTGACTTGCCTTCTGGCGCAACTGTCTTAGATTTTGCCTATCATATTCATACTGAGATTGGGCATCGCTGCCGCGGTGCGAAAGTGCATGGGCAAAATAAATCGCTGGATTTTGTAGTGAAGACGGGCGACCAAGTAGAAATTATCACGGCAAAACGCGGCGGACCGAGCATGGATTGGCTGAATGAGGCGTTGGGCTACATCAAAACCAGTCGCGCTCGGTCAAAAATTCGCCATTGGTTCCGGCGACAAAACCGCGATATGCACATCACTTGGGGGCGCGATGTGCTGGAACGAGAACTCAAACGATTAGGTCTCATCAATCGGATTCCGTATGATGCCGTGAGCCGCATGTTTGAGTACGAAAAATTAGATGATTTCTTGGCAGCCATCGGCGCGGGCGATATTAATGCTGCCCAAATTATGAATCGCGTATTGGAAGAAGAGCGCCGCCGCGAAGAAGAACGCCGTGATTTTGAAGCAGAACTACTTAAGCCCAAAAATCATTCGGCAATTACTTTAGATGCCAGTGGTGGTGTGCGCGTGATGGGCGCCGGGCAAGTGTTGGTCAGCTTGTCCAAATGCTGTAATCCTATGCCGGGCGATGACATCATTGGGTTTGTGACTCGTGGGCAAGGCGTCAAAGTGCATCGTACTGATTGCTCCAATATTCGTAATACCAGCGAACCGGAACGTTTAACGGAAGTCTCGTGGGTGAGTGCGCCGAGCCTAGACCGTTATGCTGTCAAAATTGAAATTGTCGCCCATGACCGGGCGGGCTTGCTCCGGGATATTAGTATTTTGATTGCAGATGAGCGCGTGAATATTAGCGCCCTTGAAGTGAATACACGCAGCTATATTGCCACTCTGAATATGACGATGGAAATTGCTAACAATGAGCAATTGACCCGTATTTTATCGCGGATTGAATGCATCTCCGGTGTTGTTGAGGCACACCGCCGCAACGCTTAAGCCACTCCCCCGATTCCCAAAAACCCCATAGCCAGCGTGATAAGATGAGTCTATGAGATTACATTTTTTGAAAGTGTAATTCTCATTTTTATCAACATGCTTTTTATGCGATGGGGGCAAATTGAACATGCAAAAATCTGACGCGCCTCACATTACGGTAATTCATGGGGAAACCTATTTTCGTTTGGCATATCTGGGGCAAAAATTACAGACCGGTTCGCTGCTGTATGTAGATTTTGAACAGCGCGATTGGAAACTGCCCCAGATGAAAATGCGGTTGTTGGCAGAGCAGCAGCACCAATCATGGTTTGATGTGGCGGCGGTTGAGTATATTGCTTTAGATGGGTGCGATAAGCTGTCCCTTGTGACCTTGCAAACGTTTATCCAAGACATGTTAGCGACTGCGCGGCATGTGCTGCTATTTTATGAACAGTTACCGTTAGACTTTGCGTTGGATGTAGATAAGCCTCTCCAAAAACAAATGATTACCGACCGTTCTGTTTCGCCATCGGTTTTGCCACATACAGGCATTGCAACCTTTCCCATCAAAATTGAGGCACTGCGGCGCGGACATGTTTACCTCGGTCAATCAGCCACCCGTATTACGGATTGGCGCGGGCAATTGCAGCGCGATTTGCTGTATTTTTTTGCTGACAAGAAAACCGTAGACCGTGACGTGGTTTTGGCAACCTTTTGGGAGCATTTAGAGCCGCACAAAGCCGCTAACAATTTTTTTGTCACTATCGGGAAATTAACGCAATTGTTGGGGTTTAAGCCCATTGTTCGCACAGGGGCTAAAGAATATTGTTTAGCTCCTGAGATTGTGTTGCACTATGATGTGGATGATTTTATACAGGCGCTTCAAGCCGCGATGCAAAGCGATAGTGAGGCAAGAATAGTGTTTTTGCAGAAGGCGATAGACTTATATCGGTCATCATTTTTAGAAGGCAATACGGCGGCTTGGGCAAGCCAGCGCCGACAGGTATTAGCAACGATGGCAGTGCGGGCGCTCCAAATGCTGGCAGCCTATTTTGAAGAGCGCCAAGAGTGGGGGAAAGCCTTAAGTTATCTGAGTCGGGCTTTTTATATTGATAGCACGGATGAAGAAATTGTATATAGCATCATACAACTTTACAGCCAACAGGGGCTACCGTGTGATGCCATTAAAACTTATGAACAGTGGCAGAGCGCCATCAAAAATCAGCCGGGGAATTTCCCCGGCACAGATATTCATATATTGGCGAAACAGCTATACCCGCAATGTCCATGATTATTCAGCATCACTCTGGTTGTCATAGTTGGCTTCGCTGTTGCCATTGCTATTCCCTTCATCATTGATTGGGAATACGATTTGTGGCTGATAGCGCACGACTGCTGCGACTTGTTCTTTGGGATTGGTCGAAACCACAATATCGCCACCCGATTTACCACGTTTGACTTGAGGCGCTTTGCCCAAACGCATGGAAACAGCTTTACTCTTGTTGGTCAAAACGATGAGGTTGTCGTCTAGCATTCCGGCGGTGGCGGCGACGACTTCTTTGCTGCTGCCGGGCAACCGCATGGAAATAACCCCACTGCCTGCTCGCCCCTGGGTGGGATATTCGTCTATCGGTGAGGATTTAGCGACCCCATCATCAGTGATATTCCAAACATGCTGCGCGGGATATGCTACAAAAGCGCCTATCACCCGGTCACGCTGCCCCAATAATTTGATACCGCGCATTCCACCGGCGGGTAATCCAGTCGGGCGAACATCTTCTTCTATGAACCGAATCGCTTGTGCTTGGGATGTTACCAAGAGGATTTCATCGCTGCCAAATGTGACGAGGACATTGAGCAATTTATCATCATCACCGACATTCATCACGGTAAATTCTTTTGCCGAAATGCCGGGTAAATCTTCCAGCCGTAGCCGTTTGACTTGCCCGCCTTCTGTCGTCATGAATAGATAACCTGATTGGAGATTGACGGGCAAGGTAATCCCGGCAACGATTTCCTGACCTGCTGGTAGCGGGCAAATATCCTGATAAGCAGTGCCATCGGTGAGTTCATTAATTTGCGGGATTTGCTGCACTGGAATCGTGGCACATTCACCTTTGCTGGTGATGAGGTATAACACTTGCGCCGTTGTCGTCTCCAAAATGAGCCGCGGTGGATTTTTGGTGCTGGTATTGACTTTGGGTGCAGTGCCGTTATAGGTGCGCCCGACTTTGCCATCTACCGTGAAAGTGACCCAAGTGGTTTCTTCTGGCACTAAGAAATCCGTCATGCTAACAGTGGCAGCGGTGCTGCGGGCGATAATCGTGCGCCGTTGGTCGCCATAATTTTTCTTGATAATTGCCAATTCTTCGGCGATGACAATTCGCATTTTTCGGCTATCTGCCAAAAGTTCTTCCAAATAGGCGATAATCTGCATTTTCTCATCAAATTCTTCTTGGATTTTTTGGCTTTCCAAGGCGGCTAAACGGCGCAAGGGCATATCCAATATCGCTTGTGCCTGCACTTCGGTGATGATGAGTTTTGCTATCAAATTTGTGCGGGCTTCGTCGGCATTCGCCGATTGACGAATGATACGAATCACCAAATCCAACTTGCTGAGGGCTTTTAACAACCCTTCTAAAATATGCGCCCGCGCTTTGGCTTGGGCAAGGTCATATTCGCTGCGGCGGCGCACAATAACGAGACGATGTTCCAGATAGACTTTAAGCGCCTGTTTGAGTGTGAGCATCCGTGGTTGATTATCTACCAGTGCCAACATGATGATGCTGAAAGTTTCTTGCAAGGGGGTGAGTTTAAACAAATTAACCAGTATTTCGGCGGCATCTGCGCCGCGTTGTAACTCAATCACCATGCGTACTGGATTATTGCGATCGGATTCGTCGCGTAAATCCGAGATGCCGTCTAGTTTGCCCTGACCGAAAAGGCTGGCGATGCGCTCTATCAACGTGGTTTTGTTGGTTTGATAGGGGAGTTCGCTAACAATAATACGCGATTTGCCACGCCCCATGTCTTCGATATGGACGCGAGCGCGAACTGTGATTTTACCGCGCCCAGTGGCGTAGGCTTGCATCACCGGATTGGAATCATCTTCGTTATCTTGATGCGTATAGATAACCCCGCCTGTAGGAAAATCGGGTCCTTGGATAAATCGCATCAACTCTTCAATGGTAATATCTTCTACCCGATGCCAATGACTGAGCATATAGACTAGCGCATCGCAAATTTCGCCCAAATTATGCGGCGGAATATTGGTGGACATGCCAACAGCAATCCCCGATGCCCCATTAACCAACAAGTTAGGCGAACTCGCGGGTAAAACACTCGGTTCGGTGAGACTGCCATCAAAATTTTCGACAAAATCTACGGTTTCTTTATCAATATCAATCAACAATTCTTGACCAATTGCCGCCATCCGAGCTTCGGTATAACGCATCGCGGCTGCCCCATCGCCATCAATACTGCCAAAATTGCCTTGCCCATGCACAAGACGATAGCGCATGGAAAAATCTTGTGCCAAACGCACCATCGCGTCATACACTGCTCCATCACCGTGCGGGTGATATTTCCCCAATACTTCGCCGACGATACGGGCGCTTTTCTTAAAATCGGAGCCGGCACGCAAGCCCATATCGTACATGGCATATAAAATGCGCCGATGAACTGGCTTTAAGCCATCGCGGGCATCGGGGAGAGCGCGGGCAACAATAACGCTCATGGCATAATCTAAATATGCCGTCCGCATTTCGTGTTCAATATTAACAGGTTGTATATCACCAGTTGTCATGCTGTGTCCTCAATTGCGTCTTAGGTTCGCTCTCTACACCATTGCTGATTTTAGGGAGATTATCGCAGGCTGTCAAATAGAGATTTAGACCATCAGTTCTATTATAGCACATTTTTTAACCGACGCTTCCCCTGCGTTGGGCAAATTTCTATAGAAACAGGCTGGAGCGTATGGTAAGATGCTCGTCATGAGAACGATACTATTCCATCCCACCCGATTCATTTTGTTATCATGGCTGCTCATCGGGAGTTTTTTCCTGTTTGCATGTGCGCCACAAGAGTCTGTTCGTATTATCATTACCCCAACCCCCAGACCGAACCAAACCGGGGTAGAAGGGGTTATTCCTACCGTCACTGTGCCAACACTTGAACCATCGGCGACGGCGAC
The DNA here is from genome assembly GCA_022842885.1 of Anaerolineae bacterium. Classification (GTDB taxonomy): domain Bacteria; phylum Chloroflexota; class Anaerolineae; order Aggregatilineales; family Phototrophicaceae; genus JALHOR01. The sequence continues at coordinate 37,745 of JALHOR010000028.1, read as the reverse complement.
AGCCACCCTGACCGAAATCCCAACAGAAATTGTGACGCTTCCGACGATGACGCTAGAAGCAACCCAAGCGGCATCCGGTGTATCTGGCGTGACGGAAACACCCGATATGACTGACTTTGGACCCATTATTGATTCCAACTATGTGCTACCGCCTACCAGCACCACCCGTCCGACTGAAACGCCTACATTGACCTTATCGCCAACATCCCCCGGAACACCGATTGCGACACCTTTGACGACGCTACCACAATTGGATGGCAGCCGAATGGGGGTGCAGCTTTATTGGAATCTGGATATTGATACATGGTATATCATGCTGCAACGGGCGAAAGCTATGAATGTCGGTTGGATTAAAATGCAGGCGGATTGGGCGTTTTTGCAGCCTAATAACCCGGATGAATACGAGCAAACATTCCGTTTGTTTGCCGGGCATGTGCAGCAGGCGAAGAATTTAGGTTTTCGCGTTCTCATTAGTGTTGCCAAAGCACCAGCTTGGGCGCGAAATGTTGACCGTACCGACTCGGGCCCCCCCGATGACCCGCAAGCCTTGGCAACATTCCTCCGTTTGATGATTGCCCAAGTGAAACCCGAAAATATTGATGCTTATGAAATCTGGAATGAACCCAATCTTATCCGCGAGTGGCATGGCGCACTGCCGTTTAATGGCGCTGGCTATATGCAGTTATTTGTGCCAGCCCATGCTGCGATTCGCCAATTAGACCCCGAAGCCGTGATTGTGACGGCAGGTTTAGCGCCCACCGGCACCCTGGATGGCAGTGTGGATGACCGCGATTATTTGCGCCAAATGTATGCGGCTGGATTAGCGCAATACACCGATGTGGTGTTAGGCATTCACCCTTATAGTTGGGGCAATCCACCTGATTTTGTCTGCTGTAACACGATTCCTGAACGCGGTTGGGATGATGACCCCCATTTTTTCTTTGCAGATACACTTCGGGAATACCGTGACATCATGCTGCAAAATGGACATGGCATTCAGATGTGGGCAACAGAGTTTGGCTGGTCAACATGGGAAGGCTACCCGACAGCACCGCCAGAATTGTGGGTGGGGTATAATACGGCTCAAGACCAATTAAATTATACGGTGCGAGCCTTTGAGATTGCCCAAGCATCCGAGTATATTGGCTTGATGTTCCTATGGAATTTCAATTTTGGGGGGTCGGATTTAATTCAGAATCGGGTTGAATTAGCGGGCTATAGCCTCTTTTTTGACCCCGGTGGTGCGCCCCAACAGCGACCCCTTTATGATGTGCTAACCCAAATCACAACACCTTAAGTTAAACAAAAAAACGCCGAATTTCTCGGCGTTTTTTGTATCTTTAGATAGATGGGCGGTATCAATGCCGCCCATCATCCCTTAATCGGCGTAGTCTTCTACTTCGTCCAAGTCTTCTTCGGCATTCAGGTCAAGCGCCCCTTGGGATGCCAAGGTGGTGCGTGGACCGACCCGTTCCCGTTCTTTGTAGGCAAAAAAGCCGGTACCCGCGGGGATGAGTTTGCCGATAATGACATTCTCTTTTAGCCCATATAACGGGTCTACTTTGCCTTCAATGGCAGCGCCTGCCAACACTTTGATGGTGTGTTGGAAGCTGGATGCTGATAAGAAGCTATCGGTACTCAGTGCGGCTTTGGTGACACCCAACAGAACCGGAATGCCAGCAGCAGGTTCTTTGCCATCGCCCAACAATTGTTCGTTGATGTCTAGCAAGCGCAGTTGGTCAATCAATTCACCGGGCAGCAAATCGCTATCGCCGCTGCGGGTGATTTGAACTTTGCTCATCATCTTGCGGATGACAACTTCAAAGTGTTTATCGGCAATGTTCGTTCCTTGGCTGCGGTACACTTTTTGGATTTCCGACATCAGATAAATCTGGGTGGCTTCCGCGCCCAACACCTTCAAAATTTGATGCGGGTTCACCGAGCCTTCGGTCAATTGTGTGCCAGCAGCAATTTGCATTCCGTCATAAATCTCGCGGCGCAAGCGGGCATTTGCCGGGATTTCGTATTCTTCGCTTTCGCGCTTCTCATAACGAACATAGACAACCTGTTGTTCAAGATGCACAATCCCGTCGAGGTCAGATACCATAGTGGCATCACCAGCGGGCGATTCAGCGATGACAGCGCCTTTCTTGATGGTTTGCTCATCTTCGACGACGACATGCCAGCCTTCTGGAATGCGATGTTCCTGATTGAAGACTTCGCTATCAATCACTGTGGCGATGCGTACCCCATCTTCGCGTTCCGTCAGACGCAGGACACCGCTTAAATCCACCATGACGGCTTCGCCCTTGGGCTTTTTACGGGCTTCAAACAGTTCTTCCACACGCGGCAGACCCGTCGTGATGTCACCACCTGCGGCGGCAGTACCACCGGTATGGAACGTCCGTAACGTAAGCTGAGTGCCGGGTTCACCGATGGATTGGGCGGCGATGATACCCACTGCTGCGCCAATACCGACCATTTCACCACTGCCCAAGTCGCGCCCATAACACAAGGCACAGACACCATGCACTAAAGCACAGGTGAGGGGGCTGCGAACTTCGACTTCCTCTAGTTTCGCCGCTTCAATCAGGTCGCAAACTTCTTCACTGAGCATACCATTGCGGGCAACAATGAGTCCGCCTTTGGCATCATAAATATCGCGGGCAGCGCAGCGTCCCACTATGCGTTCTGTGAGTGATTGCCCAGCGACATCATCGCTGCGACGTAAGATTAAACCATGCTCCACGCCGCAATCGGTTCGATTGACAATCATATCTTGTGCCACATCTACCAAGCGGCGGGTGAGATACCCAGCATCGGCAGTCCGCAGCGCGGTATCTGCCAAACCTTTACGCGCACCGTGCGTAGAAATGAAGTATTCCAGCGCCGTCAGCCCTTCGCGGAAGTGACTACGAATGGGCAAGTCAATGATACGCCCGGAGGGGTCTGCCATTAACCCGCGCATCCCAGCCAACTGCGTGATGGGACCGAAACCGCCTTTGGTCGAGCCGGATAATGCCATCACTGCAATGGGTCCATACGGGTCAAGTGTGCGTTGCAGCAGTTCCTGCAATTTGTCTTTGGCAGCAGTCCATTCATCAACCGTTGTTTGATAGCGTTCTTCTTCCGTCATCAGCCCGCGTCGGAAAGACCGTTCCGCGCTGTTGACGCGCTCTTCGGCGTCCTGCATGATGTCGGCGCGTTCATCCGGGATGGTCAAATCGCTGACGGCAATCGTCGTGCCAGAAACCGTAGCAAAACGGAAGCCATAATCTTTGATGGCATCCACAATATCCGTGGTCAAGTCGGCACCAAATTTCTGATACGATTTGGCGACCAGAGTTTGCAAGCCTTTTTTGCCGAGTGTTTCTTGAACGAAGCGCAAATCATCCGGCAGAATGCGGTTGAAAATAGCACGTCCAACAGTGGTTGGTTCCGGTTCCGGTTGGGGTGGGCGGGTATCGTTATAATTGCCAAGCAGAATAGGCGTGTGCAAGCCCACCAAGCCAATATTATAGAGATACTCTACTTCGTCCATATCTACGACGAGTTGACGTTCATGCAGGTTGGTGATTTCTAGTTTATCTGCCCAACCGCGCTTTTTCATCAACTTCCGCATTTCAACGGTGTTGGCGATAAAGCAATCCACTTCGCCTTCAAACAAAGCTCGCAGCGTGCGGTCTAGTGCCGTTTCAACCACTTTGGGGCGCTCATTGTCTTTGGCTTCAATGACATCTTCAAAGACGATTTTGCCCGGCATATCCCGGTATTGAGCGTAGTAGTAACCATTGGTACGCAGCGCAATCCCGACTTTGACATCTGGGCTATTGAGTGATTCGAATGACCGGAATTCGTCGGCGCGTTCTTTTAACGCAACGATTTCCACGGTGGGATCCATGGTCAGGTAATAAATCCCCAATACCATGTCTTTCGCCGGACCGACAATCGGTTGACCATCGGCAGGTTTGAGCAGATTTTTGGTGCTTAACATGAGCGTGCGGGCTTCTTGCACCGCTTTATCGCTCAATGGCACATGCACCGCCATTTGGTCGCCATCAAAGTCAGCATTAAACGCTGAACAGACCAATGGGTGAATTTGAATCGCTTTGCCTTCGACAATCAGGGGTTCAAATGCCTGAATCCCCAGACGATGTAGGGTAGGGGCGCGATTCAACAGCACGGGACGCTCTTTAATAACTTCTTCTAGCACTTCCCATACTTCAGGTTTTTCGCGCTCAATGATGCGTTTTGCACCCTTCACGTTGCTGGCATAGCTGTATTTGACCAAGCGGCTAATCACGAAGGGGCGATAGAGTTCCAGCGCCATCGTTTTAGGCAATCCGCACTGATGCAACTTGAGGCGAGGACCAATCACAATCACGGAACGCCCCGAATAATCCACGCGCTTGCCGAGCAGGTTGCGGCGGAAACGACCTTTTTTACCCTTCAGCATGTCGCTGAGGGATTTTAGTTCGCGTCGTCCGCGCCGGCTGAGTGCTTTCCCGCGCTGGCTGTTATCAATCAGGCTATCTACAGCTTCTTGCAACATGCGTTTTTCGTTCCGCACAATCACATCTGGCGCACCCAATTCTAACAAGTGCTTGAGGCGGTTGTTGCGGTTAATCACGCGCCGATACAGGTCATTCAAGTCGCTGGTGGCAAAACGTCCCCCATCCAACTGCACCATTGGGCGCAAGTCGGGCGGAATCACAGGCAGCACCGTCAGAATCATCCATTCGGAACGATTGGTACTTGCCCGCAGGCTTTCGACCACGCGCAAGCGGCGAGTGGCTTTCTTTTTGCGCTGCTTGGATTTGTTGTTGCGAACATCTTTCCAGAGTTCGACAGACAATTTTTCCAAATCAATATGCTTCAGAATTTCATAGAAGGCTTCCGCGCCCATATCCGCATGGAACACATTGCCATAGCGCCCTTTAAGTTCCCGGTAGCGATTTTCCGAAAGGAACTGCAAGACTTGGAGTTCTTTTAACTCGCCCATCTGCTTTTCGGCGCTCATGCGAATATTGGCAAGGCGTTCATCCAATTTTTGCAAATGTTCGTCCAATGCCGTGTTGACTTCGCCGCTGACGTTTTCGACTTCGGTATTGAGCTTGCCGAGTTCGCGTTGGCGCATATCTTCAACTTCAAGCTGCAAATCGTTCAGATATTTGCCCGTAATGGCTTGAATGCGCGCGATATGATCCGGGTTGATTTGCTCGCCTTTGGCAGCGATGACAGCATTAACCGTCTGGAAGTTAATATCGGCATCAGTCGTTTGCCCCAACAGACGCTCTACCTGATTTTGAACGATTTGACCTTCTTGCACGACCTCATTAACGAGGCGTTGGAGTTCATTCTCAAAATAGGTGTTGATTTCGCTGACGCGGGTTTCATATTGGGCTAAGAAATTATTGTGATTGCCCTTGATTTCGTTCATGCGGTCATTGATGTCACCGCCCAATTCGCTTTCTTTCTGCTCCAGTTCTTTCTTAATGCGATTAACTGCCCGATTGCGAACATCTTCGTCCACACGGGTAATCACATACTGGGCAAAATACAAAACGCGATCCAGATTGCGGCGACTGACATCCAACAGCAAGCCCAAATAACTCGGCACACGGCGGGTATACCACACATGGGCGACGGGCGCTGCTAATTCGATATGTCCCATGCGTTCTCGACGCACGGCAGACCGGGTGACTTCCACACCACACTTATCACAAACAATGCCTTTATAGCGGATGTTTTTATATTTGCCGCAGTAGCACTGCCAATCGCGGGTGGGACCGAAAATTGCCTCGCAGAAGAGACCATCTTTTTCGGGGCGTAAACGCCGATAATTGATGGTTTCCGGTTTGGTGACTTCACCATACGACCATGACCGAATCTGCTCTGGTGAGGCAAGGCTGATGCGGAGTGCGCTGAAATCTTTAGCCTCCAAGACGTGACCTCCTCTGCGTTTAACAAATGGGTTGATATTGGATAGTGTTGGTAGGGGATAGCGGCGAAACCGCTATAACCCAGAGTCGTAAAAACAGCATTCAAACAAGTGAACTTGTTTGCCGCTACAGAAAGAATACAATGGAATGAGAGACAGTTATCATAGATAGCAAATTATATCAACCCTGCTGCGAAATGTCAATACAGGGATGACTGAGGTTTTGCCATTTGAGGTTTATTTCCTGATTATCATAAGGCTATTTGGTGTGGTTGTCAAATAGCAAAATCTTAATTTTTATCTGTTTTTACGGTAAATTCGCGGATTTCCAAGCGCATTTGGTGTTCTTGCGCCGGATTATCGGGCAAGTCGCCCAAAAAATAATCGCGCTGCCATGGTTTTTGTGGCGCAAGCGGGTCTAGGGCTTCAAACCGTTTTTGGCTGGCAAGGCGTCCGTCTTGCCATTCTTGGAACTGCATTTGGAGTTCGGGATTGGATTCGATGGGGCGAATTTCTGGGGTAAAGGCTTCTAATTCGCCGCGTTTTTGCGGCACAATCAGGCAAATAGGTTCATCTTTTTCAAAGATAATCGGGTGATTAGGACGAGTGATTTGCCAATTCATGGTGAAGGTGGCGCTTGACCAATCCGTTTCGATGAGTCCCTCTAACGGCGCAATGCCATCTTTGGGCATATTGGCGGGTCCGCGTGCCAACAAATTATAACCCGGCGGCGTGCGAAACAAAAATGGCAGTCCCCATGTTACGATGCCATACCCAAAATGACTCGATAATCGCTGGCGCAGCGGTTTTTCTAAATACTCTACGATGATGGCTTGCGTGGCTTTTTTGCCTGTCCAGGTGACTTTGACTGGATGCGTATTCAAGATGTGCCACCCGGCTTGATTGGCAATCAATAGAGGTAGACAACGATAGGCGAATTTTTGGATAGTGTTATCCATCCAATCGCGCTGGCGTGCTGCTGGCACCAGTGGCATAGGCTCTTGGTCGTGCAGCCGATATGCAATCAGCGTAAGTGGGGATGTTGTATCAGTCATCAGTATGTCCCAGTGACTTATTATTATGCCGGGGTTTGGTTGAGGCGCGCCCGCAGAAAGTGTTCCATAAATTCGTTCAGACGCCCATCTAGGACTGCACCGGTGTTGCCAACTTCATAATTCGTGCGGTGGTCTTTGACGAGTTGATAGGGATGCAGCACATATGACCGGATTTGATTGCCCCAACCGGCATCCACATTTTCGCCTTTTAGGACGGCGCGTTCTACTTCGCGTTTTTGGCGTTCTAACTCATACAACCGCGCTTTTAGGATGTGCATCGCACGTTCCCGGTTCTGCCCCTGACTGCGTTGGTTCTGGCATTGGACGACAACGCCTGTGGGCAAGTGGGTGATACGTACCGCCGTATCATTTTTCTGAACATTTTGCCCGCCGGGACCACTGGAGCGATAGGTATCTATTCGTAACTCTTTTTCGTTGATTTCGATGTCTATGTTGCCCTCAATATCGGGCCATAATTCCACTTTGGCGAATGATGTGTGCCGCCGATTGGCAGCGTCAAAAGGGCTTAAACGGACTAACCGATGTACCCCTTGTTCGCTCTTGAGATAGCCATAGGCATAATCGCCCTTGACGCTGATGGTGACGCTTTTGATGCCCGCCTCATCGCCATCACTGCGCTCAATAATTTCTGTTTTATAACCACTTTGCTCCATCCAACGCAAATACATTCGCTCTAACATTTGCGCCCAATCTTGGGCATCTACGCCGCCAGCACCCGCGTGAATCGCCAAAATTGCATTGCCTAAATCATGTTCACCAGAGAGCATTGCCTGAAGCGATACTTTTTCAACGATGGTGGCAAGATCGGACGTTTCGTGGGCAATTTCTTCGTCGAAATCAGCATCGCCTAGTTGTGCCAATTCAATCGTATCGTTGACACGGCGTGCCAACGATTGCCATTGGTCAACTTGCGTTTTCAGGCGCGACATTGCTTGCATGGTTTTTTGCGCTTCTTCTGGATGATTCCAAAAATCAGCGGCACCAGCGACGGCTTCTAGGCGTGCAATTTCCGCCGATTTTTCGTCTATGCCTAAGCTGGAAATAATTTTTTCGATTTGTTTTTTCATTCCAGCAAGCTGCTGAATGATGCCCGCATCCATAGGGTGTGTCCTAATCAAACTGTGCGCGTGTGGTCAATCAAAAAATCCATGGTGAAGCCGCTGCCGGAGGGCTTCATACATCATCACCGCCCCGGAAACAGATACATTTAACGAATCCGCCAGATGTCCCATCATGGGGATTTTCACCAGTTGGTCACAGTTTGTTTGCCATGTAGCGTTTAATCCTGTATCTTCTGTGCCTAAAATTAAAACGATGTTGTTGCTTAAGTCAGTCTCAAACAAATGGGTTGTGGCGTCGGGATGCCCCGCCATTATCGTATAATGTCTTTCCCGAAGAAATGTTAAGGCTTGTTGAGAATCAACTGCATAAATATTATCCAAAAAGCATGCGCCGGTACTGCTGCGAATGATATTGGGATTGTATATATCGAGGACAGTATCTATCAACAAGATTGCCCCAAAATCAGCCGCATCCGCCGTCCGCAGCAAAGCGCCAATATTACCGGGTTTTCGCAAATCAACCAGTCCCAGTAGGTGGGGTGCGCTGATATTCTGCAAGGTGGTGTGGGGCGGTTTTTGGTGTAACACAGCGACAATGCTGCCGGGATTTTCGCGGTAGCTGGCTTTTGCCAAGACCTCGGCGGAAACGTGAAAAATCAGATGAGGGTCAATGCCGCCAATGAGAATCTTATCGTCGCTATCGGCATGGTCTGGGTCAAATAAGACAAAATGCACAGCGAAATGACATGCCAATGCCCGCACTAAATCGCGCCTATCATCCACGACGAATAATTTTTCGCGGTCACGAGTGGGCTTATCGCGGAGTTTTTGCGCCAGTTTGATTTTGGGATTTTGGAAGCTGGTAATCGTTTCAAAGGGCATGGCAATACTCAAAAAAGGCGCAGTGTTTTCGGACTGCGCCTTATTCTGTGTGAATGTGTTGGTTATTCTTCGGTCTCGCTAAAAAGACTTTCGACAAAATTTTTCGGGTTAAAATACACCAAATCATCCAAGCCTTCACCCAGACCAATAAACTGCACTGGCACACTTAGGTCATTAAAAACCGAAAAAATCATGCCGCCTTTGGCAGTGCTATCCAGTTTGGTGATAATCAATCCCGTGACTTCGGTGGCTTCGGTAAATTTTTGGGCTTGTTTGAGCGCGTTTTGCCCGGTCGTGCCATCCATAACCAGCAGCACTTCATGGGGTGCGCCGGGGATAGCTTTGGCGATAACCCCTTTGATTTTGGTTAATTCTTGCATCAGATTGTAATTATTATGCAAACGTCCAGCAGTATCTACAATCAAAATATCATGTCCACGAGCTTTAGCGGCGGCAATGGCATCATAAACCACTGCGCCGGGGTCAGCCCCGGGTTTATGCGCGATAACGGGTACATTGATACGTCCGCCCCATGTTTGCAGTTGTTCGATGGCGGCGGCACGGAAGGTATCGCCCGCTGCTAATAATACTTTGCGTCCAGCACGATTAAGGCGATGAGCCAATTTAGCGATGGAGGTGGTTTTACCAGAGCCGTTCACCCCCACGATGAGAATCACCGACAATTCGCGTCCACTGATATTCAACTCGCGCGGATTTTCCACCAGCGAGAGGAGTGCCTCTTTCATCACTTTTTGTAATTGGTCAGACCGCGTGATACCTTCTTCGCGCACGGCTTCTTTGAGGTACTCTAACACGGTATCGGTAGTCTCAAAGCCCAAATCTGCTTGAATGAGCATGGCTTCAACTTCATCCCAAGTGTCGCTGGTAATTGTGGTGCTGCCGAATAATTGGGAGATACGCCCGAATAAAGATTGGCGTGTTCTGGCGAGTCCGCGTTTAAAAATTCCCAAGTGTGTTGCTCCGCTGGTTAAACGAATTTCCTATGACAAAAAAGTATACACCACCACAGCAGCAGACGACAGATAGGATGAATGCACTTATAATGAAGTTCTGATATTGCCACAGGAAAAGCGATGCCATGGACGAAAAATTAACCCATTTGGATGAGCAGGGGCGAGCAAATATGGTGGATGTCGGGGATAAGCCCGATAGTGACAGGATTGCGGTTGCAGCAGGCAGCGTGTTTATGCAACCGGAGACGCTGCGGCTAATCCGCGAAGGGCAGATGAAAAAAGGTGATGTGCTGACGGTTGCGCGGCTAGCGGGCATCATGGGTGCAAAACGGACTGCCGAATTGATTCCGTTGTGTCATCCATTGCCGATGACCAAAATCAATGTCGATATTATTTTGGATGAGAACCAAAATGCCGCGCACATCACCGCGCAAGTCAGGACAGTGGGCAAAACCGGCGTCGAAATGGAAGCACTCACGGCAGTGAGCGTGGCAGCACTGACGATTTACGATATGGCGAAAGCGGTTGACCGCGAGATGCGTATTGGGGATATTCGGTTGATGGAAAAACGCGGTGGTGTTCATGGCGATTATGTGAGGAGCGAACCCGACCATGCAGGTTAAAATTTTATTGTTTGCCACTCTAAAAGATTTGGCGGGCGAAAAACAACTGATGTTGTCTGTGCCACAAACTCATAACACAGTGGATGACGTGCGCCAGCTTTTGGTTCAGCGGTATCCGCATATTAGCGAGAATTTGCGCGTGGCATTAGCCGCTGTGAATGAAGAATTTGCGTTTGGAGGCGATGCTGTCAAAGAGGGGGATGAAATTGCTTTTTTCCCGCCGGTGAGTGGCGGTGAACAACCCGATTTCCCGGAAATCATTCAGTTGGCAGATGCGCCGATTGACCATAATGAACTTATCGCGGCAATTACCACCCCCGCAACGGGCGCTGTATGCTTGTTTAGTGGGATGGTACGCGGGCAAACGGTGCGCGAGGGGCATTTGCCAGAAGTAACATTTTTAGAATATGAGGCTTATGCGCCGATGGCATTAGCGAAAATGCGCCAAGTGGCGGCTGAAATTCGGCAAAAATGGGCAAGCGTACAAGGCATTGCGATTGTCCAGCGCATTGGTAAACTGGCTGTCGGGCAAAATACCGTGTTGATTGCCTGTTCATCTGGGCATCGGGATGAAGGGTGTTTTGAAGCAGCCCGGTATGGTATAGACCGCCTGAAAGAAATCGTCCCTGTCTGGAAAAAAGAAGTGAATCCGTCAGGGGAAACATGGATAGAAGGGCAGTATGTGCCACAACCGCAAGATAAAGCATAACTTCTCGCTGCAAAATCCGTTATAGTAAAGACCATTAAAAAAGTATTATGTCGCAGGAGGCACTATGACCCGTCGGGTAGTTGTCACTGGTCTTGGGCTGGTGACACCGCTGGGCAACAGCGTGAAAGAAAGTTGGGCGAATATCCTAGCTGGCAAAAGTGGGATACAACACATCACCTATTTTGATACTTCAAATTATCTGGTGAAAATTGCGGCACAGGTGAAAAATTTTGACCCGCACAATTATATGGAAAAACAGGAAGTGCGGCGACATGACCCGTATCAACATTACATCATTGCGGCTGCGAAAGAAGCCATCGAAAATTCCGGTTTTTCTGTGCCTGAGGATGATCGCCTTCGCAGCAGCAGCGTGATTGGCTCGTCAACGGGTGGGTTGCATAGTTTTGAAGAATATGATGGCATCATCCGTGAATCGAATAACCCGCGCAAAATGACGCCTTTCGGTGTGCCGATGTTGGTGGTCAATGGCGCGAGTAATGTCATCAGCATCATGACCGGAGCTTGTGGTCCGTCGTGCGTGCCGGTTTCGGCATGTGCCAGCGGCGCCGATTGCATCGGTTATGCGTTTGATATGATTCGTTCAGGGCGCATCAATCGGGCATTGGCGGGTTGTGGCGATTTTCCAATTATGGGGTTGGGGATTGCGGCATTTGACCGGATTGGGGCAATGTCGCGGGATAATGACACCCCAGAACGGGCATCGCGTCCGTTTGATAGGTTGCGTTCTGGTTTCGTGTTTGGCGAAGGGGCGGGTGTTTTGGCGCTAGAAGAATTGGAAGTTGCCAAAAAACGCGGTGCAACAATTTTGGCTGAATTAGCCGGTTATGCCGCAACTTCAGATGCTTTTCATCGGACAGCACCAGAACCAGAAGGCTGGGGCGCGGTGGAAGCCATGCGCCATGCCTTAAGTGTGGCTGGCATCAACACCGATGAAGTGGATTATATCAATGCTCATGGTACGGCAACCTCTTTGAATGACCAGATGGAAACCAAAGCGGTTAAACGGCTATATGGCGACCATGCGTATAAATTGGCGATGAGTTCGACCAAGAGCATGACGGGACATGCGATGGGGACAACTGCCGCGATGGAAGCGGCGTTTAGTGTGTTGGCAATCCGTGACCAAACCGCGCCGCCGACCATCAATTATTCCGAGCCTGACCCGGAGTGTGATTTGGATTGTGTGCCAAATGAAGCCCGCAAGATGAAAATTCAGGTGGTCGTGAGTAATTCGTTTGGGTTTGGTGGGCATAATGCGTCGCTGGTATTTAAGGCGTATGACGGTTCATGACCATTGATTTGCATGAATTTGAGCAGCTATTGGGTATGCAATTTCAGGATATGCAAGTGCTGCGGCAAGCATTAACCCATCGCTCGTTTGCGAATGAGAACAGCGAAACGGTGATGCATAATGAGCGCCTAGAATTTCTGGGCGACTCTGTTTTGGATTTTCTGGCAGCCGAATTGGTGTATCAGCGATTTCCCGCGTTTCCCGAAGGCGAACTCACGCGACTGCGCTCGGCGCTGGTTCGCACCGAATCATTAGCGCGCTTGGCGACAGAAATTCGCTTGGGTGATTTTTTGTTCACAGGCAAAGGGGAGAAAAAATTCACCGGGCGTCCGCGCCAGAATTTGTTATGTCGTGGCTTTGAAGCCGTCATCGGCGCAATATTTGTGGATGCTGGCTTAGAAACCGTGCGCGACTTTATTTTGCCGCGTTTTGGTGTGTTGCTGCATGATATTGTTGAGCAGGCATTGTATTTTGATGCGCGTAGTGTTCTGCAAGAAAAGGCGCAGGCAGAGATTCACATTACTCCCAATTATCGGGTGATAGGCAGCGTGGGACCTGAACATGAAAAAGATTATATTGTGCAGGTGGTGATTGGGGAAACGCTGATGGGCGAAGGCAAGGGGAGGAGCAAACGGGCAGCCTCACAAGCGGCTGCCGAAGTTGCGCTCCAAAAAATTGCGGCTGAGGGATGGGGTAGTTTGGCAATGATTGCTGCCCAACTTTCCCCCAAACCAGAGCCAACTGTTGCCGAAGATAATTAGCCGCGCCGGATTTGCACACCCACAAATGCCAACCGATGGTCGGAGGCATCGCTGTTGATGACACCGTTGCCAGTGGATGATAAGCCCGGCGACCACAGCCATAAATAATCTATGCGGGCTTCTCTATCGGCGCGAACCAATGTATACGACAAATCTGGGTTTGAGCCGGCAAAGGGGTCGCTGAATCCAGTCCGTTGTAACGTTTGTAGCAGTGGTGAATCCGGTACATTGTGGAATGTACCCCCTAACAATGCCCGCCCTAATTGTCCCCCATAATCCAGCGTGATATGGCTTTCAATGGTTTGTAGAATCACATTGAGTTGATTGCGCTGGTTACTTTCTTGTTCTTCGATGCTGTTACCCTGAAGCAGCAATCCTAGCGATGTATTATAAATCGTGACGGCACTCTCATCCGGGCGAATTTGCACGCGCTGTAGCCCGGTTTGGGTATCTACACCGGGCAACAATACGCCATCATCAAAGACAATTGGCACGC
>JALHOR010000028.1:0-23900 GCA_022842885.1 Anaerolineae bacterium | reverse complement strand
CCCTGCAAGCCTTCGTTGGTGGCAAAAAAGCGCCGATCCATTTTTAAACGGCGTGCTAACCACAATGACTGGTCGGCACCGAAACTCGTCATGCGTCCGGCTTCAACTTCTTGCAGCAATACGACTTCTACGCCACTGCGCTCAATTGTTTGGGCAATTGCTTCTAAATCGTAATAAAAAAATTCGCTGAAGCCGCCGTGAATGTTATACGTCCCTACCCGGATTTCTGGCACATTAATCACGGGTTGCACGACAGGCGGACGGGCAAGAACCGTAGCTGCACCTGCTGCTGCTGCAATGAACAGCACCAGAAAGAATGAGACTATCCCGCTACCACCTGACCATGGCAACCGATTATTCGATTGCAGCATGGGCAATACCAATAAAAATGCGGCGACAATCAGCAAGCCCAAACCCATGCCCCGAAACCCACGCAGCAGCGGCGGTACAATGCTGTTGAGGACATCCAATGGCGGGGCAAAATTGCGGACGAAGGCATATTCATAAGTAAAAATATCACCCACAACGAGCAATGCAAAAATAAGCATCGTTACAACAAGCCATATGCCAGAAAAATTACGTTTGCGCTCGCCTTGTGGTGGAGCAAACCACCACCATACCAAACTAGCTAAAAATTGGGTGATGACCAGCGCCATGCCGCCAATAGGAATTTCAACTGTTCCTATTCCTAATCGTGGCAATCGCGTTCCAATAACGAGTGTCAACACCAATAAAATCAGCCAAATCCAACCGCGTGTATTGGCGTCAAAAGGTGCGAGTATTTGCCGTGCTTGCCGCCGCACTGTTGGAATCAGCGGTAGCAGGGTTGCCACCAAAATTAACGGCACAAAAGCGGTGTAATCGGTATCTGCGCGTCCTGCGATGGCATTCGGCGATGCTAATAGCGATAACTGCAAATAGAGCATCGCTCCCAGACCAAGCGCATTCCATGCTGTCAAAATGCCGCGGTCAATATCTTGTGCTGGCGTAGTTCGCAGCGCAGATTGGCTGCGGTCAGGGAGGGCATTTAGCACGGATGCCAGAACCGCAATTGCCGACATTGCCAGATGCAGCGATGCATACGGAATAGACAACATCGTATCCAGCGTGAGCGTGATTTGAATGAGACTATTTGCCGACCACGATGGGTCAAGTGTATTGCCACTTGCCCGCAAAAGTTGATCTAGCCCCAGCCCCAAAATGAAAAAATGGGGGACGATGCTAGCGCGATTCCGAATGAGCAAGCCAACATAAATAAGCCCAAATCCTGCGGCAATTTGTGCGCCCATTAGCGGCGTTAAGGCACTGTTTTCTGTGAGCATGATGGCACGCCCGGCAACCACACCGATGGCGGCGACGATGAACATCAACCGAATGCGCCCAAAAATCAAGATGAGCAAGGGTAGTGCCAACACCAACCCAAACAGCCCAATTTCTTGGCTTATTATGGCTGGATTGATAGCGTTGGGCGCGGTCATATCCACGCTGCCGGGCGGTAGTGAGGCGACCGCCAAAACCCCTGCCATGCGGCTGTAGCTCATGCCGACCAAAAAGCGCAGGGCTTGGATAAACAATAGCCCTATCACAGCGGCTTCGATATACACCAAAAATTCATAGCGGAATGGATTGAATACCCGCAAAAGTCTTAACATGCTTGCCCCGTAAATTTAATTGCGTGACTCGTGGCTCGCCCTGCACAAACAGCGGTTCGGCGCTATAATCCTGCAAATTTTTGACAGGAAATGAGGGAAGCTCTTGAACACAGCCGATATTTTGCTCATAGGTGGCACAGTAATCACAATGGATGATGCCTATCGCGTGATTCACGATGGTGCTGTCGCCATTCATGATACAAAAATTGTGGCGGTTGGCAAACGGGCGGATATTGAAGGGCAGTATCAAGCCTCACAAACGTTGGATTGTAACGGGCATTATATTTTGCCCGGCTTGATTAATGCTCATACTCATGTTCCCATGACACTTTTGCGGGCGTTGGCAGATGATTTGCGGTTGGATGTGTGGCTGATGGGCTATGTGATGCCCGTAGAACGCGAATTCGTGAATCCGGCATTTTGCCGATTAGGCACATTATTGGCGTGTGCAGAGATGATTCGCAGTGGTGTCACATCATTTGCCGATATGTATTATTTTGAATCAGATATTGCCCAAGCGACAGCCGAAGCAGGCTTACGGGCGCTGCTATGTGAATCGATTCTTAAATTTCCTGCACCAGATGCCCCCACCTACGAAGATAGTTTGGCTTATACCCGCGAATTTATTCAGAAATGGCAAGGACACCCCCTCATTACGCCGACGATTGCCCCGCACGCTCCATATTCCAACACCGAAGAAACCTTACGGCGCAGCGGCGAACTGGCACAAGAATTTGGGCTACCATTGATGATACACATTGCGGAAACGCGGCGCGAAGTGGATGACAGTTTGGCGCTATACAACAAGACGGTAGTGCCTTGGGTGCGTGATACAGGTTTAATGAATTCTAAAGTGATTATGGCGCACTGCGTCCATGTGGATGAATTTGAAATGCGAATGATGCAGCGTGCCGGGTCATCAGTGGCGCATTGTCCCTCAGCCAATCTCAAACTTGCCAGCGGCATCGCCCCTATCACGCAAATGCTGGAAATGGGCATTAACGTCGCTATTGGCACGGATGGACCCGCCAGCAATAACGATCTGGATATGTTTGAAGAAATGCGTTTGGCAGCACTCTTGGCAAAAGTCACACCGCCCGACCCAACAGCACTGCCAGCGAAACAAGCCCTCACAATGGCGACGCGCAACGGCGCAAAAGCATTAGGCTTGGATGCTGTGACCGGTAGTTTGGAAGTAGGTAAATTCGCTGATGTGATTGTGGTGGATATGCAACCGCTGCACAATATGCCCCATTTTACGATTAGCCCAGATGCTGTGTATTCACAATTGGTATATGCCGCCAAAGGCAGCGATGTTCGGCATACTATTTGTCACGGCAAATTGTTGATGCATGACCGCCGCTTACTGACCGTGGATGAAACAACGTTGAAGGCGCAAGCAGCAGACTATGCCAAAGTAGTGAGTGAGTTCCTGCGAGAACGCGAAGGCAATCCGTTAAGCAAATTAGTGGCGGTTAGTGTAGACGTAGAACGTTCCGAAAGTTTTGAAATTCAGGTAAAAGCGCGTTTAGAAGATGCCAGTATTGTCGAAAATGTCCTCAGCCATAAGGATGTTGAAGTGGTGCGGGCAGTGCATTATCGCCAATATGACACCTATTTTTTGTTCGATAAACCCGAACATGGGCGGGTACGCTACCGCGAAGACGACAAAATTGATGGCAATGGCAATGTCGAAGGCGTGCGAATGCGGCTTACTTTTACCAGTGGCGAGAAAGAACGGGCTTTCAACGAGATGATTTTGCTGTCGCGCTCACGGTTTATTGCGCCTGCCAGCCATCCCTTGCGCTTTTACCAAGAGTATTTCCAAGCCTCGACAGAATTAACATTGCAAAAAGAACGGCGGCGCTGGCGTATTTTGTATAAAGGCGTGTTGTTTTACATCAATATTGATCGCATGATTAAACCGGCTGTGCCGGGTTTGTTCATCGAAATCAAATCACGCACATGGTCATTATCCGACGCGGAACACAAAGCTGCCATGATTCATGAGATGTTGAATATCTTGGGTATTTCGTCTGGTGATGTTGTCCATGAGGAATATCTGGAAATGCAGATGGCGCAGGGGTAAGGCGTCGCAGTCAATGTGAGGGTTTCGACCCCTGTGTGAGGTAGGTAAACTTTCGGCAATGTGCCGATTGTGGAATTACCATGTTACCTATCCACACAGGGACTCATCAATGTTACCAGGCTTCCGCTTTCATGAAGCGTTTGCTATAACAGCTTTCGCAGATAGCGTAGCGATAGCCGGATGGCAATTCACGCCCACATTCGCGGCAGGGGCGGGCAGTGTTGATTTGGCGCAGCAGTGCTTCATCAATGCGGACTGACCAATCCATCCGTGACTCACGGATATAGAGTGCTTCTGGCGCAAATGGGGCAAAATCTTGACGTTGCGAGAGCCATAGATAAATATCCGCACAGGCAATGCAGGTTTCGATATAATCCAAATCGGCACCATTGTTGACATTTAGCGGGGGTTCCGGCGGTGTGGACATTGGCACATTGCCGAGAATTGCCAAGGCACACTCGTACCAATAACTGCGGCTGCTGTTGCGAGCAGGGGCATTAATCAGTTTAACGGCGCGTTCTAGCCCCAATTGTTCTACTTGGGCATCGGATAACATGGACGCTAATTCAATGCGCTCGGTTAAATCGGCTGTAGTCAGCGAACTGCGTAATGCTGGAGGAATCGAATAAAGCGATGCCCATTCGCGCAGGCGTTCTGCCAAACTGCCGGGAATCATTTCCAAATCTTCTACCGACGGCGCAACACGAGCATAATTGAGTTCGTCGGCTTCGGCGTAGAACAAGCGGCGAACCACTTCTAAATTATGTCTGCCAATAGCGCCGACTTCGCCTGCGCTGGAAATGCCATACCGTCCGGCACGCCCGCCAATCTGCTGCACTTCGCCGGGGGATAACAAGCGATTGGTTCTGCCATCAAATTTTTCCACTTCATAGAAGCACACATAATCGGCAGGCAGATTCAAGCCCATGCCAACGGCATCGGTGGCGATACAAATATCGGTTTCACTGTTGGCAAAACGATCTGCTTGTTTGCGGCGCACTTCCGGCGGCAGCGTACCATACACCACCGATACAGTACGTTTCATACGTTCTAATTTGGTCTTGAGTTCCAGAACTGTGCGGCGCGAAAACGCAACCAGAATAGTACGCGGCGGCAGTTTTTCTAAGTGCCATGGGCGATCGGCAACTTTAATCGGAGCCAAGCGTTCATGTTGAACGACGCCCAACGGTATATCAGCCGCGTGGCACATTTGCTGAATCAACTGTTGGGCAGTTGGCGGAGCAATGACATGGATTTCTGGGGCGCGGGCTTCCATCATGGCGCGTGTCCATGCCCAACCTCTATCGGGGTCAGAGAGCATCTGTGCTTCATCAATAACGACACATTCGCCGCTGCGTTTGGCATCAAACATTTCGATAGTCGCGGCGGTAATCGTTGCGCCGGGTATGGGAATATATTCTTCGCCGGTGAGTAAGTTGCAATAGATACCGCGCTGGTTCAGACGGTCAAACACTTCAAACGCTAACAAGCGCAAAGGTGCTAGATACCAGCCACTGCCCGAATCCACCAGTCGTTGCAAGGCATCATGGGTTTTGCCACTGTTGGGCGGACCCGTATGCAGCAGCATGGTTTGGTAACTGCGATCTTCTTCTTGCCAATCCGGGAACGATTCCATCAGGCGTTGGCGCAGTTCGTCGCGACGTTCCCGTTCTTGGTCTTTGCGTTCTTTTTCTTTACGGCGGCGGTCTTCTTGTTTATTTTTCTTGGCACTACGTTTTTCGTGTTGTTTTTGCTGATATGCCTCATAAAATTCGCGCAGGGTGAGGGGTAGCAGTTCTAGCTTGCCGCAAATTTCACCCCAACGGGGATTATTGCGATTCGCCTCTATTTTTTCTAGTCGGCGGCGCAGTGCCGACGTACTAATGTCCAGAACTTCGGCGATGACCCGCGGCTCTACACGCTCATGAATAGCGATAATTTCAAAGGCTTCGGCGCTGTTGGCAGCGGCTTCAATACTATGGGCAGGCATACGGATAATGCCTTCGGGGTCAACAAAAGCGGGCAAATCGCCGCTTTCGATGGCTTTTTCTAATGAGCCTTTGCTCACTTCCAAGCGTTTGCGAGCCATATTAATTGTGTAAGACCGGGCAAGGACACTATCGCGGCGGGTTTTGCCATCGGGGATACCGGGGCGAACCATCTCTCCGGCAGCTTCCAATGCCAGTTGCCAGTTGGCATCATCTTTGGGATTCAATGTTGATTGTGTTTGTTCCTGCATAACGTAGCTTTTTCTCTTTGGACGCGCACATTATATATCAAATTTAAAAGCGATATAGGTTAGGGTCATGTTGCGCCTTATTTTTCTATAAAACTAATCTAGCTCGCGCTGAAATGAGATGATGTATCAATCGGAAAAATAATTCACAGGAAACGAAAATCAAAAATAGTATAGGTCGCCTAAATATCTAAATCTTTCTCCGCGCTATGCTTAACAAAAAATAGACCATGAAAGGATTGTTTTATGTGTTCACCATTGATTGCTCGTTTCGTACAAGAACGGATTAAACGTCAAGGTCGCCCAGTTGTAAAATCGGGTGTTAGTCGCCGCGATTTTTTGCGAATCGGGGGATTAACGGCGGCGGGAGTTGCGGTATCCGCTGGATTGACGCTGCCGACTCGCGCCCAAAGCGCCATGCGCGTTATTGATTTGACGCAACCCCTGACCGATACAACCCCCACGTTCCCGGCATTTGAACCGCCGCTGCGTGAGACTCTATTCACGGTGGAAGATAATGGGTTTTATGTGCAGAAATGGTCGTTTGCCGAACATTCAGCAACCCATATGGATGCACCGGGGCATTTTGTGGCAGAGGGTGCATTGGTAGATGAACTCGACCCGGCAAACTTCATTGCGCCGTTAGTTGTGATTGATGTTGCTGCCCGTGCTGAAGAAGATGCTGATACGCTGCTGACACCGGACGATATTATGGCGTGGGAAAGTGCCAATGGCGAAATTCCTGCCGGAGCATTTGTGGCGATGTATTCCGGTTGGGAAACGAAATATAGCGATGTAGCAGCATTCCGTGGAACCGATGATGCCGGCGGTTTGCATTTCCCGGGATTACATCCCGATGCTGTGACGATGCTGGTGGAAGAACGTGATATTGTTGGCATGGGTGTTGATACACTGAGTTTGGATAATGGACCGTCAGCAACGTTTGATTCGCATTATGCGCTGCTAGGGGCGGGCAAATACGGCTTGGAAAATTTGAAATTGGCAGATGCTGTGGGTGTAGCGAATGCGATGATTTTTGTTGGCATTCCGTTGTATCAGCAAGGCTCTGGTGGTCCCTGCCGCGTGTTGGCAGTGGTGAACGAATAAAGATATCTCGACTGTGATAAAAAATAAGGGGCGAAAGCCCCTTTTCGTTTATTCCTCTGGGTTATCGAACCGGAAACCATGCCCGCGTACTGTGATGATATATTGCTGTTCGGGGTCAACTTCTGCTAGGCGGTCACGCAGCCGCCGTACTAAAGCATCTATCGCTTGTTCGCTGACGCCATCGCCAACCGCTTCGGGCCAGACCGCTTGTACCACTTCTTCGCGGGTACACACTTTGGTGCTGTGCAGAAAGAGCATCTCTAATAACCGGAATTGCGGCAAACTCAATGGCGGGTCAAGCTCGGCATCGCGGATAAAAACCCGTCGCCCCTCAATATCGAGCTTCAAGCGTCCATCCATCACAATCGGCACATTGCTAGTCAGCGTTTCAGTCACATTAATCGGCAGTGTGAATTTAAGCTGCACTTGGTGGGCGACATCAATTTCATCGCCATTGCGTAACATTTGGGAGCCTTCTAGTTTATTTTTGTTGACCCAAGTGCCATTTTTGCTGTTCAAATCTTCGATAATGTAGTAACCATCTTCGTGCAGACGAAAGCAAATATGCTGGCGAGAAATTTGCCGAATCGGGATATAAATATCACAGTTTTCTTCTCGCCCTAAAACCAGCGTTTCTTTGTCCAATGCCCATTGGCGGGTTGGAAGTTCAATTTCACTTTTTTGTACAACGATGATTGGAAACATGGTCATAAGCACCAATCCTTTCTGATGCTGGGTATCGTATTGATTCAATGATTATCCGCTAGGTGCGTTTGAGATGGCGACATTGCCGGATTCAAGATAGCCACCATCAATCACTGCCAAACCTTGGTCAGCAAAAATGCCACCTGTTATGCCTAATGCCCCGGCGCTGGTGATGCGATAGTATGCCCGCACGCTGGATTGACCGTTTACAATGCTGGCATCGAGTTGGTTAAACGGAAACTCAACCGAATGGACACAGCGTTGCCGCGGACCCAAAAGACGAATTGTTTCTTCTGGAAAGGTGGATAAACCGCCCGTCAAGCGTTGATTATTGGTGCTTAATGTGCCGGACGCAGGCGTAAAAATTAAGCCAACGCCGCTGCTGCCATTATCGCCCACAATGACTTGGTTTGGGTCAAAAATAATCGGGACTGTCCCAATAGTGGTATTGGTAATGATGATACTGATGCGTAGGATGCCATCCGGCGTCGTGGGAATTTGCCCCGGTTGCACGCGCAAACTCAACGGATTGCGAGCAGAGCGTCCAATCAGCGATTGATGATTGGCACGATTTTCGGCTTGGCGTAGTCTGCCACAGGGTACCCCTTCGTCAATAAACGTGAAGGTGCGTGATAATAAACCCGGAATCACATTGGGACCCACAAACACCAGCAGCATGACTAATAAAATGATACCGATAATCGTATTTGAACTATCGCCCCCGCGACGAAACAATGCCAACAAAGCGATTTACTCCTCTAACCAGCGAGTGAGTGTATGCAAAATTGTCCCCATATCCAATTGTGTTCCATTATGCCACAGAATGTTATGGTCATGTCCCCGAAACCAGACTTCTTGCCGCCGGATAAAATCATGAGTGTTGAATTTGATACGTTGTATGGTTTCTGCCAATGGCACATGATCCAATAAATGGGCGATGAGTTCAGTATATCCGACACCACTCAGCGCCGATAAGTTCCGTTGATAGCCGCGATTCAATAAATTTTGCACTTCTTCCAGAAACCCGGCGTGCATCATCGCATCTACTCGTTGGTCAGCGCGGGCATATAAGACATCGCGCTCTATTTGTAAACCAATAGTGTAAATACGATAGGGCGGGGGTTGGCGCTGCTGCTGTTCGGTCATGGTGCTGTTGCTAAGGAGGCAGACTTCTAGGGCGCGAATCACCCGCCGCAAATTATTCGGGTGGGTTTTTGCGGCATAAAGGGGGTCTAGGGCTGCTAAACGCTGATGCAAGGCTTCTTTACCATGTGTCGCCGCGAAGGTTTCCAGTTCCGTCCTTAATTCAACATTGGGTGAAATGCGTGGGATTGTCCAGCCTTCGACCACTGTGGTGATGTATTGCCCCGTGCCACCCACTAAAAAAGGGAGTTTATCGCGTTTGTGTAAGTCATGGATGGTTTGGTATGCCAATGCCTGATATTCAGCCGCAGTCAGGTTTTCATCAGGATTAACAATATCAATCAGATGATGCGGCGCTTGTTGGCGCTGTTCGGGTGTAGCTTTGGCAGTACCAATATCCATATGGCGATAAATCTGGCGGCTATCGGCACTGATGATTTCGCCATTTAAAGCACGGGCAAGGTCAATCGCTAAACTGGTTTTTCCGGTTGCTGTCGCCCCCAAAATCACAATTAAAGGTTTACCAGTCAAGCGCATCCTCCACATGCTCTATCACGGGTTGCCCGTTGCGCGGGATGGCAATCCCAATCGCATCAATGCGCCACTGAATATTATCAAGATGATGTTGTGCAAGATATAAGTGAACGCTGGCAATGAGGCGCTTGCATTTGGTAGGGGTGATGTTTTCAAATGGATTGCCGGGGTTATCGCCGGCGCGAGTTTTGACTTCGATAAAGACCATGTTGGTATTCTGTTGTGCTACAATATCTAATTCGCCAAATTTACAGTGCCAATTGCGTGCCACAATGCTGTAGTTACGCCGTATTAAATCTTGAACTGCCATGTCTTCGCCCCGTTTGCCGAGTGTTTGGCGGGGAAGTGCCATAACGTGCATCCTCTTTTTCTTTTATCATAGCATAATCTGTTCATGCTTTCGTATGGACATTTTTTGTGAATTTCTCACAATTGCTATCCTTGGCTTTAGATATTTTTGCTAATTTTTGTGCGAAATCACCATAAGATAAATCGTTCAGTCTGTCAGATTTAACAATTCGGATAGCATATCAATCAATTAATATCGAAACTCTATTGTGTAAGACATCTTGGCAATCAATTGGGAGAAACAGAATGCAAATATCGGTGATGACGGCTGGTTTATTGGGAACAGTGATTAGTTTAATTGGCTTGGCGTTTGCGTGGTATCAGCGCGGCTATGTGCTGGCGCAAGCGCCCGGCAACGAAGCCATGCAAAAAATCGCCAATGCGATTCAGCGCGGGGCGCAAGCCTTTTTAACCCGCGAATATCGTGCGGTAGCCGTTTTTGTGGCGATTGTTGCCCTTGTTTTGATTGGGCTATCGCTTGTGCCTAATTCTGGTATGAGCATATGGACGGCAGCAGCATTTGTATCCGGTGCTGTGGCATCGGGTGTTGCGGGCTATATTGGTATGTATATTGCCGTGCGTGCCAATGTCCGCACGACGCAGGCGGCATCGGAAAGCCTGAACAAAGGGCTTCGTGTGGCATTTGCCAGTGGTACGGTCATGGGAACTGTGGTGGTGTCATTGGCGTTGTTGGGGATTTGTTTACTTTTTGTATTATTCCGTGAGTTACTTCAGTTGGATGCTGCCACGAGTGCCAGTGCTTTAGCTGGTTTTGGTTTTGGCGGCACTTCGATTGCGATTTTTGCCCGCGTGGGCGGCGGAATTTATACCAAAGCGGCTGATGTGGGTGCAGATTTAGTGGGAAAAACCGAAGCTGGCATTCCCGAAGATGACCCGCGTAACCCGGCGACGATTGCCGATAATGTGGGGGATAATGTCGGTGATGTGGCTGGCATGGGGTCAGACTTGTTTGAAAGTTATGCAAGTTCGATTATTGCAGCAGTCGCTTTAGCCGTACCGCTGGCACAAGTTGATGCTGTTCGTGGGTTGGCGGCGCAGGTTTACCCGATTTTGGTGGCGGCGGCAGGCTTGCTCATTGGTATGGCAAGCACCTTTTTGGTGACAACCAAAGAAGGGGCAACCCAAGAGCAGTTGTTAGGCAGTTTGCGGCGCGGCGTATGGACGGCGAGTGGTGGTGTAGCACTGGCAATTATTGCGTTGGCGGCTCTCTTAAATTTGGGAACAGGCATCATGATTGCTACTTTAAGTGGTTTGATTGGTGGCGTAGCAATTGGGTTTTTCACTGAATACTATACATCGGATACTTATCGTCCGACGCAAGCACTGGCAGAAAGTGCAGTCGGCGGCGCAGGTATCGTGATTATACGCGGTTTGGCATTGGGCATGTTTAGTACGCTGGCACCGGTCGTCGTCGTCGTGTTGGTGACATTAATTGCTACAGTGTTCGGTGGTTTATATGGGGTAGCAATGGCGGCTGTGGGGATGTTAGCAACACTTGGCATTACTTTAGCGACGGATGCGTATGGACCGGTTGCGGATAATGCGGGGGGCATTGCCGAGATGGCACATTTGCCCGCTGAAGTCCGTGAACGTACTGATGCTCTCGACAGTTTGGGTAATACAACAGCCGCAACGGGCAAAGGGTTTGCCATTGGCAGTGCCGCGATGACCGCCTTGGCACTGATTGCAGCATTTATCACATCCGTTGGTTTGAGTGATGCACCGACAACGGTTGCAGCCGTGCTGCTTGACCCGCATTTGGTGACGGGCTTGTTCATCGGGTCGGTGCTACCGTTTATTTTTAGTGGTTTAACGATGTTAGCTGTTGGCAATGCTGCCCAGGGGATTGTAGTCGAAGTACGCCGCCAGTTCAAAGAAATTCCGGGTCTGATGGAAGGGACGGCAGAACCTGATTATGAACGCTGCGTCGCAATCAGCACGGATAATGCGATTCGCCAGATGATTGCCCCCGGCTTACTGGCAGTTTCTGTGCCAGTGGTGATTGGCATGTTGATTGTTGTGGGACCTAGGATGGGTTTGGCTGCCTTTATCAGTTCACAAACCTTGATTGGCGTGTTATTAGGGTCATTGGTACCGTCATTTATGCTGGCAGTGATGATGGCGAATGCCGGCGGGGCATGGGACAATGCCAAAAAATATATCGAAGCCGGGCATCTTGGCGGCAAAGGGTCTGATGCTCACAAAGCCGCTGTCGTTGGTGATACAGTGGGCGATCCTTTCAAAGATACGGCGGGTCCTTCGTTGAATATTTTGCTCAAATTGCTGGCAATTGTCTCGTTGGTGATTGCTCCGCTGATTGCGAATTTTTCCTAAATCATCACCTCATTTGGTTAAGGCATTTACAGCACTGGCAAAATTGCTAGTGCTGTTTGCTTTTAAAGTCCCTCTCATCCAATTTGGTTATACTGTTTGCCATAATAAAATCGCGTCGCACCTAATGCTTGGGAAATGATAAAAGCTATGAATTTTGTAGATGTTGGGCTTGGTCTGGATGATGTGATTGAAAATACTGGAAATGTGGTCTTTGTCATAGATGGCAAAGGGGAATTGCACTATGCCAATCGTTTATGGTGGCAGACAACGGGCTATAGCCCACAACACACATTTTCGTTTTTGGATATTTTGTATCCGCCTGACCAAGCCTATTTTCAGGCGTTGTTGGTGCGTTTGCAATCTGGTGATGCATTTACTTCGGAAGAATTACGCATTAAGTCGGCAACTGGAAACGAACTTGTCTTTGCCGGGAGTTTGATACCGCGTTTTCATGAAGGTGTTTTTGTCAGTATTACAGCGATGCTGCGCGATATTACCCAGCATCGGCATTCGATGAGCGAATTGGAACATATCTTTCACCAGTCCATTGATATGTTAGGGGCGTTGGATTTTGAAGGGCATTTTGTAAAGATTAATCCAGCGTGCCAAAAAACGCTTGGCTATGAATTAGATGAGATGATTGGTAGACATTTTCTGGAATTTGTTCATCCTGAAGACCAAGAACGCTCCCTTGCCGAAGCGCAGCAGGTGATTCATGGGAAAGTGGTGACGGATTTTGAGAATCGTTACCGTTGTTCGGATGGTACTTATAAATGGCTCTCGTGGAATGTGAGCAGCTACGCTGACGAAAAACGAACCTATTTTGTGGCGCGGGATGTTACCCAGCGTAAATTGATTGAAATGCATTTTATGCTGCGAAATCAGGCAGTTGAATTTAGTCCCTCTGCCATTTCGATTGCTGATGTGAGCTTGCCCGATATTCCGTTGATTTATATTAACCCGGCATTTGAACGAACCACCGGTTATTCAGCATTGGAAGTTATTGGGCGTAACTGCCGCTTTTTGCAAAATGATGACCGTGAGCAACCAGCACTAGAAGAAATCCGAGCCGCCTTGCGTGAAGGGCGTTCTTGCACGGTGGTGATACGGAATTATCGCAAAGATGGTAGTTTATTTTATAATGAACTGCGTTTAGCGCCTATTTTTAATGGTGAGGGCATCTTAACCCATTTTGTGGGTATTAGCACGGATGTAACTGACCGGGTAGAATTTAAAGAAAAAATTGAAGCGCAAAATCAGGCGTTATGGCAGGCGAACCAAGAATTAGCGGCGATGCGCCAAGAGACGGAAAAAGCCGCCTTGCAGATTCAGGAGCAAAATGCCGTACTGTTGGAAACGAACCGAGCTTTGGCAATTGCCCGCCGCCAAGCCGAAGAATTGGCACACTTGAAAAGTCAGTTCATGGCAACGATGTCGCACGAACTGCGGACACCCTTAAATGCTGTTATCGGTTATACCGAGATTCAGTTAGCGGGCATGACTGGCATCATGACCGATGAGCAGACCGATTATCAAAAACGAGTGTTGGCAAATGCCGAACATTTATTACAACTTATCAATGATATTTTGGATATTTCGCGGATTGAAGCTGGACGGCTTGAGTTGGTAAATAAGCCGTTTCATTTGCAACGCTGGTTAGCGGATATTGCGACACAAATGAGTGGTTTGGCGGATAAAAAATCACTGCGCTTTGAATCGGCGTTGGATGAGCGTATGCCAGACATGCTTATCGGCGACCAAGCCCGCATCCGGCAGATTGCCATTAATTTGCTTTCGAATGCGATTAAATTTACGGATAACGGCTTTGTGAAAATGCAAATTCGTAAGCATGGGCGCGACGCTTGGAAATTGATTGTGAGTGATAGTGGGATTGGCATTCCTTCGCATATGCAAGAAGTGATTTTTGAAGAATTTCGACAAGTGGATAATACATCGCAGCGGAAACAAGGTGGGACCGGCTTAGGTTTGGCGATTGTGCGTAAATTGGCGTTGATGATGGGTGGTAATGTTCGGGTGACGAGTCAGCTAGAAAAAGGCAGCACCTTCACCGTTATTTTGCCCATGTTGAACGATACAACTACAGTTCATGATGAACCATTAAGGGGGTAGACCCTCATGATTAGCGATAATATCCGTGATTGGGTGGTGTTGATTGTAGACGATGAACCGGATAATGTGGGTGTGGCACAAAAAGTGCTGAGTTTTAACGGCGCGATTGTCCATATTGCACGTAACGGGCTAGAGGGGTTAGCAGCATTGGAACAAGTCGCACCAACGTTTATTTTGCTGGATTTGTCTATGCCAGAGATGGATGGCTGGGAAATGTTTGCACGGTTGCGGACTATCCCTAATATGGCAAGCATTCCAGTAATTGCTTTGACTGCCCATGCAATGGCGGGCGACCGCGAAAAAGTGATTAACGCTGGCTTCAATGGTTATATTGCCAAGCCGTTTCGCATTAATTCATTTTTAGAAGATATCCATAAATGTTTGAGTGAATTTTCACCGCCAACCAATGAGTAAAGGGCTGACAATGAATGTACACAACTGGCAGGTTTTGGTTGTGGAAGATGAATTTGATAGTTTGCAAGTGGTATCTCGGATTTTGCAGCATCATGGGGCGCATGTGCATGTGGCGCATAATGGGCATGAGTGTTTGGCGATGCTGCCGGATTTAATGCCAACGATTGTGATTATGGATTTGGCATTGCCGGAGATGGATGGTTGGGAAACTTTGGCGAAAATCCGAGCGAATCCCAGCGTAGCCCATATTCCCGTAGTGGCGATTACAGCGTATGATTCTGTTAATGTGGCGGAGGATGCGCTACATGCTGGGTTTAATGGGTATTTTGCTAAACCGCTAGAAACGAATGTGTTCGTACAGCGGCTGGCGGCTATTTTGGAAGACGAATAATCTTCGCGTAGTCATTTTACAAAGAGAGCGTGAACTATGCCACTCTTGGCAGATGGCCCTTTGGGCTATTATTTTGAAGATTTTGAAGTTGGGTCAAAAATGCTGACTCGCGGACGCACAATTGGCGAAAGTGATTTGATTCAATTTGCTGGACTAACAGGCGATTATAACCCCTTGCATACCGACGCGACCTATGCCGAAAAAACGATGATGGGCAAGCGGGTCGCTCATGGTATGCTGACGTTAAGTTATGCGCTTGGACAAGCCTATCAATTGGGCATTTTGGAACGCACGGTATTGGCGTTTCGTGAGATTGAGATGAAATTCAGTGTGCCAGTCTATATTGGCGATACTATCCGGGCGGAATTGACGGTTGCTGATAAAAAAGAGGCACGACGGTTGGGTGGCGGTACGGTCACGCTGGAACTGCGGATTTTTAATCAAGACGATAAAGTGGTGCAAAGAGGTACGATTACGTTGTTGATGGCATCACGCCCAGAAACGACACAATCATCGGAATAAACTACCATTTTGCGGCAAATTCGACGGCAATTTGGATAGTTCGCAGATGAATATCTACAATGTCTTCAACATGCGGGGCATAACCGCCCCCCATGCTGATTGCAATGGGGATTCTTTGGGCGTGGCACATCGTTAAAACCATCTGGTCACGCGCTGCCAAACCCGCTTTCGTGAGCGCCAATTTGCCTAATCTATCACCATAATAAGGGTCTGCACCGGCGATATAGAATGCAAATTCGGGCTGCGCTGCATATAAAGCGCGTTCTAATCCAACTTCCAGCAATGCTAAATATTCATCATCTCCGGTAGAATCCGGCAAGCCGATGTCCATATCGCTTGGGAACTTGCGAAATGGAAAATTCTTCTCGCCGTGGATGGAAAATGTGTAAATCGTATTATCCCCATGGGTGATTTCGGCGGTGCCATTGCCTTGATGGACATCACAATCAATGACAATTGCCCGCTGAATATACCCCTCTTTTTGCATAACACGCGCAGCGATAGCACTATCATTAAAGACGCAATAGCCTTCACCATGATTATGCCCGGCATGATGAGTACCGCCTGCCAAATTAGCTGAAACACCTTCAGTTATGGCTGTTCGGGCAGCCGCAATGGTCGCGCCAGAAGACCGCCGTGAACGTTCTATCATTTGGGGTGACCAAGGGAAACCGATGCGTTTCATTTCGCGCTCAGTGAGGGCACCGTATTTGGCACGTTCTAGGTAATCATGGCTGTGTGCCAACAGGATTTGTCCATCTGTAGCGGCGGGTGGCACATGCAAATTCTCCGGCAATAAGATGCCCTCTGATATCAATCGTTCACGCAAGCGGGCATATTTGCTCATAGGAAAACGATGGGCATCGGGCAGTGGCAGCACAAAATGGTCAGCGTAGTAGGCTTGCATGAGAGTTTATTTTTTTCAGATTGGATAATCGGTTTTTATCATATCTGTGGCGACTTTGCCGGATAACATGACCATTGGCACGCCCCCGCCCGGATGGGTTGTTCCACCCGCAAAATATAATCCTCGGATATATTTGCTGCGATTATGCGGACGCAAAAATACACTAAAGCGATTATTGGCTGAAGCGCCGTACAGTGCGCCGCGTTGTGCGCCGGACATGCGCTCTAAATCTAGGGGTGTTAGGATAACTTCGCTGCGAATGTGTGGGCGAACATCAATATCATAAGAGGCTAATTTATCCAAAATCAGGTTACGATAGTGGTGTTTTTGCTGTTCCCAATCATAGTGAGATGATATGGGTGGCACATTAACCAGAACAAACCAATTTTCACAGCCTTGCGGTGCGTGTTTAGGGTTGGTTTTACTGGTGATGGCAATATAAATCGTTGGGTCATCCGGTGGAAGGTGCTGTTTAAAAATGGCATCAAACTCTGCTGGATAATCAGCAGAGAAAAAAATGTTGTGATGTTTTAATTTCGCATAGTCAATCGAAATACCCAATAGTAGAACAAAGCCAGAGCATGAAAGTTCAAAACGATTTAGGTGCTGCAAATAATTGGCAGGAATGGCTTGGGGAGATAACAGCTTGTTGTGCGTTGTGATGACATCCAAATTTGAGATGACAATATCGGCTGAAATGACCTCATTGTTGGGGAGAATGACATTTTTTACTTGCTTATTAGAATTAACAACGATTTGTTGAATAGAACAATCATAGCCAATACGAATGCCCATTTCGGTTGCCAACGTTTCTAGTGCTAAGGCAATCTGATAGATACCGCCTTGTGGATACCAGACACCGCCCGTTAATTCAACATGAGCAATCACGTTTAAGGTGGCGGGTGCCAAATACGGGCTACCACCGACATAAGTGGCAAAGCGCCCTAATAGCTGGCGTAAATAAGGTGATTTAATATGGCTTTGAATGGCTTGGCTCATCGTGCGAAACGGGTCGGCTTTGAGCCAATCTTGAATTGGAACACGAGCAAAACTAGCGGGTGTTGGTGGTTTATCATAAATAAACACATTGCCTGTAATGCGATGAATTTGAGCCGCATAGGCGAGATAGCGTAAATAGCCTTCGACATCGCGTGGTTCTAATTGTTCGATGTGGTGTGCCATTTGAGATAAATTACTGACCGCATCAAAACATACGCCATCGGCGAAGAAATAACGGGTCAATGGGTCTACTGGCAATAGAGTGAGATAATCTTCTAATTTTTTGCCCGCTGAAGCGAATAAATCTTCAAATACATGCCGCATGGTAATCACTGAGGGACCGGTATCCCACCGAAAACCATCTTGGGTTATCTCATACATTTTGCCACCGGGACGGGGATTTTTTTCATAAATTGTTACTTCGTAGCCCGCAGCCCGCAGCCGAATAGCAGCACTAAGACCACCAATACCCGCCCCAATTACAATAACAGACTTAGCCATGCGAGGTTCTCCCAACCGGATGTGACGTTAAAATACGTCCTTTCCACCGAGGTCCACCGGTGAAATGCCAATAGATGGACTGAAAAGCGATGCGTGTCATCAAAATAACAGAAATAGGCATAGCAAGAGCATCTATGAGACGTTGACCACTGGCAGCCGCCGATAATGCTCTGATACCGATGCCTAGCATAATCAAACCTAATGCCCAGAATTGATAGGGAGGTATAAACAACAAAATCCAAGGTGTGATAAAGATAAGCCAATGAAAAACAGTCGAAATCAATAAAGCAAAAACGCTATTGCCATAGCCTGCCAGAATATTTTTCGCATAGCCATAAAACACTTCTTGCCAATTCTTATACATACGACAAGACAGCAAATCATCACCCTGTACCATCCATAATTTTTGTTTATATTTTTTTGCTAATCTAGCTAACTTCACATCTTCAAGAACATCAGCAGCCACAGACTGATGTCCACCCACTCGTTGATAAGCTGAACGCCGCCATACCATACATTGACCATTGGCAGCAGCAAAGATTGAAAATAGCGAATAATGCGTGAACCAAATCGGCAGGTAACTTATCACGGCAAACATCATCAAAGGAACAATCAGACGTTCTGACCAAGTAACTGTTTTTTGATAGGGCCAGACAGTTAGTAAATCAGCTTTCGATTTTTGCATTTCTGCCAGCAGTGCTGATAGTGTTTGTGGTTGCCATTGGGTATCAGCATCAGTAAAAATAAAAATTTCACCCATTGTCTGCTGTGACAATTGATGACAAGCATAATTTTTACCTGCCCAACCATCGGGTAGGGGAGAACCAGCTATCACTCGGAGTCGCTTATCGCCATTAGCGGCATTGATAGCAATATTTGATGTATCATCATTGGAATTATCATCCAAAATAAGTAACTCAAAATTTGAATATGTCTGCGACAATATTGTTTTTACAGTATTGCCAATAGCAAATGCTTCATTCCGTGCTGGAATCAAAATAGAAACAAATACAGATTCGCTGGTTGAATTGGCGATAGTTAATTTTGGAAAGATAAGGACATTCCAAATGGTGATAACGGTAATGGTGATTAAGACACAGGAAACAAAGATTAGCAAATACTCCATGCCGTTACCTGTTGAGAATGCGTAGTTGTGGTAGATGCCGTAAGCCTGCACGATGCTTATAGACCAAAATTATCATGCTCCCCAGCCAAACAATGAGAAGTGTTGGATCAGGGTGAAATACGAGCA
This sequence comes from Anaerolineae bacterium, assembly GCA_022842885.1. Taxonomy (GTDB): domain Bacteria; phylum Chloroflexota; class Anaerolineae; order Aggregatilineales; family Phototrophicaceae; genus JALHOR01. Next base: position 4,615 of record JALHOR010000028.1, on the reverse strand, counting down.
GGTAAACAAGCCAACTTGAAGAAGCAAAGATGACGGACCAATCACTGCTATCTAAGACCATAAACCAGAATACCAACAAAATACTTTGAACAAAGATTGATTCAAAATAGGTGAGTGCCATCCAAACACCCGCAGTTGTGGCAATGGCTTTTCCTCCTTGGAAACGGAGAAATGGTGAAAAAGCGTGACCCACAATCGCCATTAAAGCAACAACAGCAATGTCTGGTTTGCCGATACCTCCATACCAATACGCCAATGCAACCGGAATAAGCCCTTTGCATATATCTAAGTTGACGGCAATGAAAAACCAAATTTTGTTGCCTGAGGCGCGTAGAACATTGGTGGAACCGGGGTTTTTATCGCCAAATTGACGAATATCTTTACGGAATACCCACCGCCCAATCAACACCGAGAACGGAATAGACGCTATAAAAAAGGCTATCCCTGCCCAAACAAACATCATGAGTTTGCCTGCCGATAACGCCAATATGCCAGCACCAACATACTCCCCATTGCCAAACTACCAAAAAATGCTGGTCCCGGTTGTGACCAAAATACCGCCTGCCCGACGCTTTGCAAAAACCACACGCACGCATAAACCGCTATCAGCCAGCCTGTTTTGCTCAGTCGCGTCGGACAGGCTACCCACGTTGCGACTGAGGCGGTCAGCAACCAGCCCGCGTAATTTGACCACGGGATGCCAAAATAACCAGAGGGCTGTTCCCAAATCCAGAAACCGCGAGCGACCATTTGTGGGTCAAGAAACAAATCCCAAGCTGTGAGGGCAAAAGCACTGACAATGATAAATGCGGGTCGCTGCCACAGAGGGGATAAACGGGCGGTTATCAACTGGGCAATTGCCCACGAAGGTGGCAGCATCATAAACCATGCTAACGGAATGAGCAGGGGAACGCCCACGATTTGCGGCTGCAAAAGGTCAGTATAGTAATAATCGCCAAAAGGAAAACCCGTATGTGACCCGATGAATTCAGCGAGCCAAGTTACGCCAGCAACTAACAGCAAAACACGCAGCGCCCGATAAAATCCAATGTTGTGTGTCAGAATGGCAAATACGAGTATCCCTTGAAACAACGCAGCAATCGTCATTAAGGGAGCAAAAGCGGTATCACCTATAACCCATAGGCAAATGGGTACAGCAATCATCACCAATAGCCACAGCGCAAATAAGCTGAGGATAGGGCGGTCAAGCGACAAAATCCAATTCAAGAAGTGGGGCAGTGATAAAGACCGACTCATAATAAATCTGCAAGCACTCCTGTATCACCAACGACTTCTAAAGCGGCATGTTGCCCCAAACCGTGATACACGGTGAGGCGACGCGAACCTGATAACTGTGTTAAGGTCACTTCAACACTAGCATTCATCGTTTCACTGATGCGACGGTGCATATCAGTTTTTTGTGGTGCCATCAGCAAACCCCCAGTGGTACGGGTCGAAAGCAATTTTAGTTCATGTTGAGCATTGTAGAGTACCCATTCGACAGTGGTATCGGAAACATTCAAACGGTCTACCTTGCTGTTGTTATACGTGACAAAGCGATAGAGATAGCCATCATGCAGCAAACCCACAATGAAACCCGTGAAGGTGCGCCCTAGATTGGGAATAGTGGCAATGGAGGCTGTCAGCGATGTACCGGGCGTATCAAAATGATTGGTTTGCTGCCAGATATAAGCAGAGGGAAAAGAACTGCCCCAATCTTTTTCGATATACCCGCGTCCCCCAGTGAAATCCACAACTTCGCCATTAATTTCTAATGTGCCACGAATTTCATGGTCGAAACTGAGAACCCCATGACTGCATTCCATGAAGGGTAGCCAACCATACCATCCCATCACACCGGGGGATAGCGGCGTCACGGGCCAGGATTGGATACCTGAAAATTGTAATTCGCCGCGCAGAGTACCATATTCATTGGCAACATCTAATGACAAACCATTCAAATGAAAACGATTGTATTTGCCAATTCGCACATCAAAAGCATTGGGCAGTGCCTCAAACGAGTGAAAGGTGTGATAAAAGGATTCACCCGTTGTTCCATTCAAAAGTTGAATAAACGCATGGGTTTGGGCAGTGTCTTCGTTGATGAACACACCGGGAATAATGGCAAATTTTTTATCTGCTTTTGCCGTCACCAGTTTATAATACCAACCCTCAAAAAACGGCGGTTTGGCAAAATGACCGTGATACCAAGCCGGGTTCATAGTGCGCCGAATGTAATTCATGAATGGTTATTTTCCTTTGATGCAAAATCCTGAATAAAATCCATAACTTGCGATTCAATCATAGACCAATGTGGTTGCTCAGGCGTGAACAGGGCATGATTGGCATCTACTTCAACATAGCTTGGTGCAACAGGCAGAGCTTTTATCAATTGGTGCGTGAGCGATGGTTGCACCAACTCATCTGCCAAGCCTTGTATCACTAATGTTGGGCAATGAATGTTTGCCATGCTTTTTTGTGCCTGCTGTCCCGCTAATCGGATAGAGTCTATCATACCGATGGGGATTTCAAAATTCAGGATGGCGGTTTGCACAGCGGCATCATCCAAATTGATACCGGGCATAAATTTCAAAATCCCTTGCCGCGTTTCCGGGTCGTTGAAATCGGGCTTAAAGAGCCGGAAAGGTTTTACACGGGGAAAAATATACTTCAAGATGGGCAGCAAGCGCCATAACACCGCATCAAATTTCCAGAAAGGCGCACACAAGATTAAGCCACTCGGAGAACATTCAGCAGCGAGTGCAGCGGCTAAGGCACCCCCCATAGAAAAACCAACGAGTATCACTGTTTTATGGGTGGACGAAAGCTGGAGATAAGCACTGCGAACTTCTGTATACCAATCGTGATAAGTCCGATTGGGGAGTGTATCTAATTGTGCGCCGAAGCCGGGTAACAAAGGCGCATGGACTGTCCAGCCTGCATCTACAAAAAGATGAGCAACAGGCAGGACTTCCGCCGGGGTGCCGGGAAAACCATGAATCACCAGCGCCGCGCAAGAATTTGTTCCTTGCGAAAAAAATGCTTGATGCTCCTGACCTTGAAACGCTGCGCCGAACTGCATATAGCCCTATCCTGTGTGACTGCGAAAAAGCATACCAATAGTAGATGAGGCACATGTAAATAACAGGTCACAATGGGATGAGGTGAGGCTAGACAGAACCATCATCGGCGTTAGACTCAAGTGCAATTAAACCTACTTTAGTATGGATTCGTAGAGACGATGAAAAATATATTGCTCATTAGTCTGATGCTTATTTTGATAATCACTATCGGCAACGCCCAAGAGACTATCCCTACGCCGATTACCGTCGTTGAAGGCACAGGCACAGCATTGGAACTTTACTTCCCGTATTTGCAACAAGGGCGAGTCGGGCTAATTCGCGTTATGGGACAAGATATTCAATCCGTGACGGCGACGCTGTTTGATGTGCCATTGCAATTTTTCACGAGCGATTTAACGCAGGGCTACTTTGCGCTTATCCCGGTAAGATTTGAGCAAACGCCGCGCTTATATGAATTGGCGGTGACGATTACGACGACTGGTTTGGTGGAAACACTTTACGCCGGGGTAGATGTCGAAAGTGGCGGTTTCATCCAGCAAGACGTGATATTGACTGGCGACCAATCCGCATTAGTGGATGAGACTATTGAAGATAATGAGTTGAACCGCATTATTGATATTGCGAAACACTATACGCCACAACCATTATGGGATAGCAGCAGGTTTCGCCTACCCATTGATGCTGAATTGACATCGCCATTTGGGGCAGTGCGCGTCTTTAACGGCTTTTTGACCACGCGACACACGGGATGGGATTTACAGGCGCAAATTGGACGCCCGCTAGCAACAACTGCCGCCGGAAAAGTCGCCTTTGCTGGACGCATGGATATTCGCGGGAATTATGTGTTGATTGACCATGGGCATGGCATTTTTTCGGGGTATGCTCATCTTTCCGTTATTCATGTGACTCAGGGACAAACTTTGGCATCCGGGCAAATTATCGGGCAAGTTGGGACAACCGGACGCAGCAGCAGTCCCCACGCGCATTTTGAGATGCTGGTAAATGGCTTGTGGGTGGATTCGGCAGAATTTTTGCGCTTATGGCTGCCGTAAGATACCGGATAGAAATCCGTCATTTAATGAAATGACGTTAGCAAATTAAGATGCACATCATACACTTGGGAGGGGCTATGCAAATCGGGATGGTGGGGCTGGGCAAGATGGGCGCAAATATGACCAAGCGCCTGTTGCAAGGGGGGCATCAGGTCGTTGTGACCGATTTAAATGCAGACGCCATCAAAACTGCGGAACATGAAGGTGCCGTCGGCGCGACCAACATAGATGAGTTAGTCGGGAAGCTATCTGCGCCGCGGGCAGTGTGGATTATGGTGCCAGCCGGCAACCCCACAGAAAAGACGATTGAACATCTTGCCAGCGTTTTGAGCGCCGGTGACATTATCATTGATGGTGGCAATTCTTATTATAAAAATTCGTCGCACCATGGGGAAACGCTCAAAGCCAAGGGACTGCATTTTGTGGATGTTGGCACCAGTGGCGGCATCTGGGGGCTGACTGAAGGTTACAGCATGATGA
>JALHOR010000027.1:39267-55857 GCA_022842885.1 Anaerolineae bacterium | reverse complement strand
CCATCGGGAGCGCACATAGGCGCTCCCCTACAGTGACCCAATTTCATTTTTAATCTTCATTATCTCGCCTATACAAACGGATTTTATGAAACAACATGCGGATATGGTACGCCACGAGTTATTTTAAAACTGGCGGCTCCAATCGCGGGGCCAGCGTTCCACGACGATTTTGGTCTGGGTGTAAAATTCGACGCCATGCCACGACTGCGCGTGCAAATCGCCAAAGAAACTATCGTTCCAACCGCTGAACGGGAAAAACGCCATCGGCGCGGCAACCCCAATATTGATACCGATATTGCCAGCATCAGCTTCATACCGGAAGCGGCGGGCGGCAGCACCGCTGGAAGTGAAAATACATGCCATGTTGCCATAAGCGCGATTGTTGACTAAAGCAAGCGCATCTTCAATCGTGTTGGCGTGCATCAAACTCAAAACAGGTCCAAAAATTTCGGTGCTGGCAATGTTGCTCTGCGGGGGAACGCCATCCAGAATTGTCGGATAGACAAAATAGCCATCTTCATAGCCATTGACTGTTTTGCTGCGTCCATCTACGAGAATTTTTGCGCCTTCGGTTTCACCTTGGGCGATGAGCGTTTCGATACGTTGTTTGCTATCGGGATTGATGACCGGTCCCATTTGCACGCCTTCATCCAGCCCATACCCCACTTTGCGACTGCTGGCGGCATCGGCGATAAATTCTGTGAAGGTGTTTTTGGCATCGCCCACCGTGATAGCGACGGATGCGGCTAAACACCGCTGCCCGGCACACCCAAATGCCGAATCTGCCATGATGCGCGTGGTCATTTCCATATCGGCATCCGGCATAATGACCACCGGATTTTTCGCGCCGCCTTGGCACTGCGCCCGTTTGCCGTTGGCAGTAGCGCGGCTGTAAATATATTTGGCAACCGGGGTTGACCCCACAAAACTAATGGCACGCACGCCGGGATGGTCAAGCAGGGCATCTACAGTCTCTTTGCCGCCGTTGACCGTTTGAATCACGCCTGCCGGAAAACCTACTTGTTGAACCAGCGCCAATAATTTTTGGCTGGTCATTGGCACTTTTTCGCTTGGTTTTAAGATAAAACAGTTACCCGTAGCGACGGCATACGGCAAAAACCACAGCGGAATCATGGCTGGAAAATTGAAAGGCGTAATGGCAGCGACCACGCCCAACGGCTGCCGAAACAAGTGTTCATCAATGCCGCTGGCAATATCTTCGTTATTGTAGCCTTGCATCATCGCCGGAATGCCGCAGGCGACTTCGACATTTTCGATGCCGCGCCGCATTTCTGCCACGCTTTCACCATAGGTCTTGCCGGCTTCATTGGTGATGGTGCGTGCCAAATCATCTAAATTGGCTTCCATTAGTGCCTTTAGGCGAAACAAATATTGAATGCGTTCTAACGCGGGCGTGCGTCGCCACTCTACGAAGGCTTTCTGGGCAGCGATGACCGCTTGGTTGACTTCTTCTGCCGGGGAGAGGGGAACGCGGGCGATGGCTTGGGCAGTTGCCGGATTTTTGACATCCAAGAGTGTGCTTGTGGCGGGGCTGTGCCAATCCCCATTGATGAAATTATGTACTTGTTCTGCGGCGACCATAGTGAGCCGTTCCTTTCCCATCATAACTTAATGGCGTTAGCGAATGCCACAAATTTTAAACAGGGATAAGAGTGTCGTCAAATACTGCCTATCCGAGTTATTCCGCACTTTGCCGAAAATAGGAGTATCCGTTATACTTGTGCGCGACTTCACAAGTGATAATCTGCACCTGACAGCGAGAAAACGATTATGATACGTTCCATGAGCATCCTATGTTTGATGCTGGTTTTGGCGGCATGTGGCAGCATTGCCACCCCGGTTTATGAGGCTCTCCCAACCAATGCAGCTATCAGCGAAGCCGTGACGGAAGACGCTGGTGAAAGTGTTGCGGCTGCGCCCACCGCGACCCCAGAACCGCCGACGGCAACCCCCATGCCACCGACTGCGGCACCGACAGAAGCACCCACCGAAGCCCCGACAGAAGTTGTTGCTGTGGTGGATGACCCGTTAAAGTTCTTTGTTGATTTGGCTAATCCGGGTAATGGTGAAGCCTTGTTTAATCAAATGTGGGATATACCCGATGGTTCGCAGTGGGCATGTAGTACATGCCATTTGTTGAGCGATGTGCAAGCGGTTGGTCCCGGCATGGCAGGCATTGCCAGCCGTGCTGCCACCCGTGTGCCGGGCGAAGGCGCATATACCTACCTCTATAATTCGATTCATAATTCAGCGTTGTATATTGTTCCCGGTTTTGAGGCACAAGTGCAGCAGATGCCCCATTTTGGTCCGGGCGCAAATGGCGAACCAGCGGTCTTATCCGATGCCCAAATTTATGATTTGGTCGCGTATTTGATGTCGCTGGAGTAAATCAGCCCAAAAAGCCTTCACCGGGGGAAACTTTCCCCGGTGGGTTTTATGGCAAAAATTTCAAAAAATCCAAAACAACCTCGTTAAATTCTTGCGGGCGTTCCATGTTGGGCAAGTGTGCTGTGCCTGTCATGATATGTTTTTTTGCCCCAACAATTTGTGCTGCTAAAAATTCGCCTGCAAGGGATACATGTGGACGGTCTATATCGCCCCAGATGATGAGCGATGGCGCGTGAATTTCGCTCAAACGGGAGACAGTATCCATAAACGGCTGGTCATCGCCCAATGCCTGAATTTCGTATTGCAGTGCAATCAGATTCATCTCAACAGCAAGCTGGCGTATTGCTGCCGGAAGTTGGTCAGGTGTGCGCGTGGGTCCATCTACCCATAATTGAATTTCTAACTCGGATGCTAAAGCAATATCACCCGCACTAGCGGCTTGGTCAATCGCTTCTATTTGCGGCGGCGGGGGAAACTGAGGCGCTGAAAAACCACCGGGACTGCTGCCCACTGTGACTAAACTCAAGACCATTTCCGGCTGTTCCAGCGCAAAATCTAAGATGGTGCGCCCGCCATATGACGCCCCAACAAAATGGGCTTTAGGCATATTGAGATGATGCAGTAGGGCAACTAAATCGCGCCGATGCGAAAAATCTCCGGCAACCATCGGACTGTTGCCAAAGCCACGCCGGTCATAGCGCACAACGCGAAAATGCTGCGCGAACACTTCAAACTGAGCATCCCACATGCGTCTATCAGCGATGCCCGCGTGTAGCAGCACCAGCGGCGTGCCATTGCCCAAAATTTCATAATACAAATTTGCACCGTTGATAAATGCCATGCCAGTTTCAGGGGTCATATTATTTCTTCCATAAGGTTTCAATATCCACATTGTCGGGCAGCATCACGGTTGCGCCATCGGGGATAGCATCACTCATGCCCGGCAGCGTGAAGCCAACGCCAGCGGTCACAGGCAGCGCAATATACACAGCCGTACCGATGCCCGCTTTGCTTTTGACGCGCAAAATACCGCCATGCGCTTCGATAATCTGTTTAGCGACTGCCAAGCCTTGCCCCATGCCCGGCACGCGAATGGCATGACCATCCGGTGTGACGGGGTTGCCGCGATAAAATGGCACAAACAGGTGCTTCATATCGGCTGTGGCAATGCCCACGCCGTTATCGCGCACGCGCAAATACACCGCACCATTCACTTCGTCTTTGATTTCTAGGCTGACCGCGCCACCCGGCAAGGTGTATTTAATGGCATTATCCACGACATTGCCAATTGCCAAGCGTAAACGGCTCTCATCACCTAAGACAGCCAAACCACTTTTGCCAATATCAATTTGTAATTTTAAATTGGCAGCTTGGGCAATTTGCCGCCAATCATTTGCCACTGCCCAAACCAAGGTTTCGATTTGTAAGGGGCGTTGTTTTTGCTGCGCTTCTAGGCGGCTGTAAAGTGTCAGTTCGCGCATATCCACAATCATTTTTTGCAATGCCGCCGCATGACGTGAAATTTCGCGGGCAAATTCCTGAACAGGCAGTTGTGAACGCTGTGCGCCAGATTGCGCTAATCCGGCTAAGGGGCGTTGAATATCATCCGAAAGCTGCTTAAGCAGTTGTTCGCGGGCTTGCGCCTGCTGCACATCCGCCGTCACATCACGCACGATAATGACTGTGCCTAACCGCTGCTGCGCGGATGACATGAGTGCCGCCGCTTGAGCATTTAAGATTTTGCCGGCATGTTCCAGTTGTTGGGGATTGCCCAACGTATAAATGCCGGGTGCCAATGCTGCGCCGGATACACCTGCGCTGCTCATCCCCATAAATGCCGGCTGTCGAATGAGGGCATCCAGTTCGGGTAGTTGGCGGGCATGTTCGTTAATGACCACAATCTGCCCATCTTTATCCTGCACAATCACCCCATCGGGTAACGATTCCAGCACCGATAGCAAATAGGTTCTTTCGCGTCGTTCACGGCGCAGCAACGTGCGAAATTTATCTTCACGTTCTTGGATAACATCTGCCAGAACATCCACTGCCGCGCCCATTTTGCCCACTTCGTCTACTGCTTTCATGCCAGTGCGGGAGGCAGTTTGCCCGCGTGCTAATGCGGTCACTGTTGCGGTCACTCGGTCAGTGCGATTGACCATGACACTAACAGCAATAAATCCGGCGATAACGGCGCTTCCCGCGAGTGTTGCCGCAAAAAGCGCCGTCGCTTGTCGCCCGATTTCAGTGGCATATGGCACTGTATTTGCCAAAGCAATGCTCATCACGCCCACTGCCTGTTCGCCAAAAATCAGCGGCATGTAGACGATCCGCTGTGGCACATCGTTAATGGTCAGTCCACCTTTGACCGAGTCACCCGCATTCAAAATTTGGTTGAGAAGGGCAGCATCTAGCGCAAGCGCACTTAAAGTATTGTCTTGAATTTCAAAAGTCGTTTGTAGAATCTCGCCCGCTTCAGCGTAGAGGGTCATATCGGTCACTTCGCCTGCTTGCAACTCTGCCAACATGGTATCCAACCGCTGCCCAACAATAGCAACACCACTGAGTTGCGCTTCAAAATTGATTGGCACAGCGACGACCAACAGCAAGCCTTCAAACGTGCGAAGAATGCCGCTGGCGGTGATTTGCCCGCCAAGAATTTGTTGGATGGGTGGGGCGGCACTGAGGTTGGTATTGGTGCTGACACTGTAATCGGCAAAATCAGCAGTCTCTACGCGCAGTAACCCGGTCACTTCCAGCCCGGCGGCATCAGCAATGATAAGGCTATCCAGATTTGCCGTTGCAGCTAGGCTTTCCAGCATGGCTTGTAAAGAGGGTTGCTGCTGCGCCCGAATCGCTTCGGGAATGCCAGCGGTAAAGGCGACCCGTTGTGCTTCTGCTCGCAAGCGTTCATACAATTTTACCGTCCGGTTAGCAACGGCTTGGCTGTTTTGCAGCAAGGCATTATCTTCTGCTACTGCAAACCCACCGCTGAGGTTGCGAGTGAGCGCATAGGCACCCGGCATGGCGATGAGCAGCAGCACAATTGCCAAGGGATACGTTAAGCGCCACCGCAGTGAGATAAAACGTGGGGCATGGGACACAGCACGGGAAGGTTGGGTGTTATCGCTCATCGAACTCGTCGCGTATATTTTTCGTAATCCGGTATATGCGTTTATTATAGCGGATTTGGCACAGACAACATGCGCCAAATTTGGATTGCTACCCACCAGCAGCGCACAGGCAATTTGTCACAAGGATAAAGACTCGTTGAAAATCAATTCTATAGCGGTTGAAAAATTCCCTTTTCTGACTCATAATTGAGTTATGGCTTTTTGAAATATGCTGGGATAAAAAGCAGCGACCTGCGTGCTGCATCATGACGAAAGGCGGCAGTCTACCGTGTCTACATGGATGGTAGTTGAAGACGAACCGGATATTTACGAAGTCCTGCTGGCAATGTTTGAAATGTGGGGCATTGAAGGTGTAGCATTTGTAGACGGCGAAGAAGCCGTTGCTTGGATTGATGATGTAGATAATGGGCGTTTTAAGGGCGAACTGCCAGAATTGGCGCTCTTGGATATTCGGTTGCCCGGCGAAATTGATGGCATCAAAGTCGGGGAACGTCTACGGAAAAGTCCGGTGTTGGGGCAGATTGCGGTTGTACTGACAACAGCATGGAAATTATCGCCCGAAGACCAAGAATCAGCGATGAGCCGCACCAGTGCCGATAGATGGATGCCTAAACCCTTGCCCAAATTCAACGAATTACAGGCAATTTTAGAAGATGTCATCGCCAAACGGCGAGCAGCCGCCAGAACCAATGGCACCGACAAACGTGAAGAAACTGCCAAAAATCCACCCAAATAAGGATTGAACGCCCGTGCGAAACCTTGTTCCTGCTCGTGCGTTGCAACGGCGTTCCCGCAACCTGTTGGTTGCCGCCGCCTTGGTAGCGTTGGTTGGGGGCGTGATAGCGTTAATTGGTGTGGCGTTGTTTGTGATTCCGCTGGTGGTACCCAGCAATGCCTCTTTCCCATTATATGATGGCGTGCGCCGCTTATTCGTGGCACTCGGTGTTTTTACTGTCCTGTTGGGCATCCTCCTTATCATTCGGGCGCTCACTTGGAAACAAGACAATACCCTCGCAGAGATGGTCGGGCAAACCTTATCGGCATTTCTTGATGACCGTTATGGCTTTATTCGCAACGTCAGCAAATTATCCTTGGGCTACATGGATGGGGTGCTGGTGGGACCGCCCGGTGTATTGGTGATGCGGATTGTAGACCGCGAAGGTATTTTATTTAATGATAGCGCCGGTTGGTTGGAACAAGTGGATAAAGGCAATTGGAAAACGCTGCGCTGGAATCCCACGCAAGAGACGGTTGCCGATGTCAAAAAAATGCGCGAATTTTTGAAAACACGCGGCTTGGGTGATACGCCTGTGTTTGGGGCGATTGTGTTTACCAAAGAGATGCCTGCCGCCCAATTTACCACGCGCAGCCCGTTGGTGCAGGTGGTCTATTTATCGAAATTTGAGTATGAATTGCAACCGACGTATTTTGCCAAAGACCGCCTTGACCAAACGATTGTCAATCGCTTGGTGACATTTTTCTACGGATAACCCATGTCTGCGACCATTTTGCAAGCTGCGGTGGGCGCAGGCAAAACCGAAGCGGCGTTAGACCGGCTAATTCAAACCATTTGTAATCCCCACAATCCGTTTGCCCGCGCTTGGGTATTATTGGCGACCCGCCGCCAAGAAGTGGCATTCCGCCAGCGGTTGGTAGAGTTGCGCCTTGACCAACGTGTTTTTTTTAACGCTGAGTTTTTTAATTTTTATGAACTGAATGTCCGTTTGTTGAATCTGGATGGGCAGCCGCAGCGCCGCATCAACGAAGCTGCCCGCCTGCGAATTTTGCATGTGATTATGCAGCAATTATTGCGAGCGCAGCAATTACAAGTTTTTGACTCTATCGCGCTGACACCGGGTTTTTTGCGTGTGGTGGCAGATTTTATTTATGAACTTAAACAAAATTTGGTGTACCCCGATACATTTCAGCAGCAAGCTATCTCCCAAAAAGACAAAGAACTTGCCCTGATTTATGCCGAATATCAGGCGTTATTGCAACAGAATTACCTCGTAGACCGCGAAGGTGAGGGCTGGTTGGCGCTGAACGCGGTGCAGCAAAATGATGTCTTGGCAGCCGATGTGGATTTGCTGCTGGTGGATGGTTATGACCAGTTTACGCTGGTGCAGAGTGTTTTGCTGGCGTATCTTGCCGGGCGTGTGGGCGAAGTCGCTATTACCTTGACCACTGTGCCAGAACGCGAAGAAACCATCGGTTTGCGCTTTAAAAAGACGCGCACTCGTTTGGAAGAGGCTTTTTCACAAGCGGGTGTGCCGCTGGCAGTCACTGATTTGCCTGTGCCACCCGGACGCCCGTTGGAATTGCAGCACTTGGGCGAGCGTATTTTCCGTACTAGCACACCGCTGTTACCCCCTGAAAAACCCACTCGTGTCCGCCTTATCGAAGCGCCGGATGCTGCCACGGAAATTGCCGCGATTTTTCGGGATATTAAACGCTTGTTACTGGCTGGCACTGCGCCGGATGAAATCCTCATTGCCGTGCGCGATTGGGGACGGTATCACACCCATATTGAGACATATACGCGCTTGTATGGGCTGCCGGTGCTGCGCCATTATGCCGAACCGATTGAACGTAATCCGGCAATCACTACGCTGCTGAAAGTGTTGATGCTGGCAGACGGGGCGGCAGTGGGCAAAGGCTTCCGGCGGCGCGATGTGTTGGAACTGCTGCGCTCACCCTACCTGAATGTACCGGGCTTTACACCGCAGTTGGTGGATTTATTAGACAAAGTATCGCTGGAAAAACAAGTCATGGGTGGGCGTGACCAATGGCTGGAAGCGATTCGTAAAGCGACGGCGGGTTACGAAGACGACAACGGCAATGAAGTCGCGCCGCTGTTGACCGTTCAAGAAGAATCGGCACTTTCTTTGGCATTACAAGATTTTTTTGATGCTGTTACTCCATTGCCTGCAAACCTCTTGCCCGAATATGTGATTTGGTTGGATAGGCTCATCGGACAAGAGCCGCTTGCCGAAGTTGACGAGGACGAAACCCCATATCTTATGGAGTACACATTGGATATCTTGGCATGTATCCGGCAAATTGACTCGGTGGAGGCTAACGATATTGTGTCGCTGGTGAGCCGCGATTTGAATGCCATGCAATCGCTCAAGGATATTTTGCGCGGTTTTGTGCAGGCGCAGCGGCTTGTGATGATGATTGCGCCCGATGCCGCCGACCATCAGATAACGTGGGAAGTATTTTGGGGTGAACTAAAAGCTGCGATTATCAGCCATGCCATGCCCCAAAAAACACCGGTGCGGTCTGGCAGAGTGTTAATCACAACTGTGAATGATGCGCGGGGTTTGCCGCATGAGCATGTTTTCATTCCTGGGCTTTCTGAGAGCATTTTCCCCGCACCGACGCCCGAAGACCCCTTGTACCTAGACACAGAACGGCGGGCGCTGACAGCACGCGGCATTTTGTTAGAAACGCAGGCTGACCGCGCGGCTGATGATGGGCTGTTTTATGAATTGATTAGCTTGCCGCGTGAGACACTTACCTTGTCGCGCCCCACTGTGCGCGATGGCAAACCTTGGGTTGAAAGCCATTTGTGGCGCATGGCAAAAGCTGTGTTTGTACCGGGGTCATTGACGCACACCGTTTATAAAACTGGGCAAGTGCCAGATGTGGACTCTGTGGCATCGTTGGATGAGGCGCTATTGGCGGTTGCCGCTGGTTTGGATGAGGCAAAACCCACGCCGGAAATTTTGGCGTTGTATCGTTGGTTGCACGAGACGCATGATGCTTGGACGCCCGTAGCACGGGGGTATGCCATTGAATCTGGGCGTATGTCCTCGGCTCAATTTGATGCCTATTCAGGTTGGTTGCAGCAACCGGAGATGATTGCATTGGTGGAGCAAGCCATCGGTGACAATCGGGGGTGGAGTGCCAGCCAATTGAATGATTATGGCGCGTGTGGCTTTCGTTTCTTTGCTAACCGCTTGTTGAAATTGGAAGCACAAGAAGAACCCGATGAAGGTTTGGATGCGCTGCAATTGGGCTTGGTGAATCATAAAATTTTGGAAGAGACATATCGGCAAATTTTGGATGATAACCTAGAAATCGTGCCGGAAAATCAATCGCTGGCGCTAGATATGCTGAACGATGTTGCCAAAATTGTGTTGGCAGACGCCCCAGACCGTTTTCAGTTTAATGTTCCGCCGCAGTGGGAACAAGAAAAAGCCATTTTACGGCGACGTTTGAGCGCACTCGTTGAAAATGATTTTTCTGCCCAAGCCGCCCTCAACAAATTAGGCACACCACGCCGGGTATATGCGCTGGAACAAGCCATTAACGTCCGCATCCCGATTGGGCATGGGGTGGAGACGATTTTTGTGCGTGGCAAAATTGACCGCATAGATATGATTGGTGATGGGTTGATTGTGCTGGATTATAAAACTGGTACGAGCAAAATCCCGACCAGTGAGATGGAAGCCGGGCGCAATTTTCAGATGATGGTCTATTTGGTGGCGTTAGAAACAATTCTCAAGCGCGATAACTTGGATTTTTATGTGCGTGGCGGCGCGTTCTGGCATATCCGCAATTTGACTCTCAGCGGTGATTTAAAATTATACGATGATTCGGCGTTTATGCAGGTTATCGCCCATCCAGCGATTCAACAGGCGCAGCAGCATATCGCCCAGTATATTTTACGAGCGCGAGAAGGTTTTTTTCCGGTGCAGCCCAATAACCCGGATAATGCCCGTTGTTCTTCGTATTGTGATTTTTATCAATTATGCCGGGTGAGCATCACCAATCGCTATAAATTGGATTTTACAACCGCATCGTCCACCTGAATTTTTAGCCAGATACCTTATGCAATTTACTCCCCAACAAACGACAGCCATTGAAACACACGACAAAAATTTGATTGTGGTGGCAGGTGCTGGTTCGGGCAAAACCCGTGTCCTTGTGGAACGCTACTTCCGGTTGCTGCAACAAAACCCCGATTGGCAACTCAATTCATTGGTGGCGATTACCTTCACCCGCGAAGCCGCGTTGGAAATGCGAAATCGCGTGCGAATCCAGCTTGAAAATTATTTGCACGCGCCTTCGCCCGAAGCATCTGACCGCGCTGCCCAACTACTAGCACAAATGGACAGCGCCCGTATTGATACGATTCATGCGTTGTGTGCAACGATTTTGCGAGCGAATGCTGCTGAAGCGGGCGTAGACCCGGCATTTGCGGTGTTAGATGAGATTGATGCAGCATTATTGCTGGATGATGTCGTCAGCGATGTGCTGCAATCGCTAAAGGCACAGGATGGTGACGATGTTGCCGCCTTATTCGCCCATTACGATACCAACACGATTCGGAAAACCCTCAAAAATCCCGAATTATTAGCCACCCATTTGCCTGACTTACCACCCGATGCCAGCGCGATTTTTGAACATTGGGCGCAGTTATGGCACGATAAATTGTGGTCATTGTTGGAGGATTTGCGCCAGAATCATACTTTCATGGACGCGCTCATGTGGCTGCCGACGCTGGCGGACGCGCCCGCTGACGATAAATTATTTCCGTCGTGGGCGAATGTGCTTCAGCATCGGGAAAATTTATTAAAGCCCGAAAATGCCAATATTGCTTATGAAACCATGCAATTGTTGAGTTCGACCAAAGTCATTAACTTATCGGGTGGTGCAAAAGCCAATTGGGGCAGTAAAGAACGAGTCGAAGAAGCGAAAGAAAGCCTGCGAATTATCCGCGATTCTTTGGTGTTGGTTATCCAACAAGTTGGGCAGCTTCCGGGTGAATTGGATTTGTTGGCGGCACAGATGCTTTTGCGCTGGCACAGCTTGCTTCGGCGCGTGCAAGCAACTTATACCCAAGCGAAAAAACGCGCTGGTGTGCTGGATTTTAATGATTTGGAACAACGCACTGCCCATTTGTTGACGCATAATGACGCGGTGCGGCGGCGTTATCAAGGCGCTGAATTTAAACATCTGCTCGTAGATGAATTTCAGGATACGAATCGCGCCCAATGGCAAATCGTGAAGGCACTGGCAAGTTTGGATTTGCCGGGGTCTATGTTTGTGGTGGGCGATTTAAAACAAAGCATTTACGGCTTTCGCGGCGCGGATGTCAGTGTGTTTGATGATGTTAAACACGAAATTACTGGGCGGGCAGGGGGTTTGGCGGTGCCACTTTCTACATCGTTTCGCTCACATCGTGGCTTGATTGATATTTTTAATGCCTTGTTTGAAAAAATTCTGGTCAAAGATGCCGCCAGTCCAGTGGCAAAATATCAGGTCACGCTGGATGACCGCCTTGTGGCGAATCGTCAGGAAATCCCCATATCGCTGCCTGTGGAAATGCTGCTGCTGGCTGGCAAACAGGGCGATATATCGCTGAGTGCTGACCAACTGCGGACGTGGGAAGCGTGGGAAATCGGACAGCGATTGCTGCATATTTGCCACCCGGAATCAGCCTATGGTTTTGGTTTCGGGGATGTGGCGATTTTATTTCAATCCATGACGCATGTCCCCCTCTATGAAGCTGTGTTTAAAGATTTGGGCATCCCCTATGTGACGGTTGCCGGGCGCGGCTTTTATAGTCGGCAGGAAGTGTGGGATGTTTTAAATTTGCTGCGGGCAGTCAATAATCCTGCCGATAGTTTATCTTTGGCGGTGGCGCTGCGTTCCCCGTTGTTTGGTTTTAGCGATGATGTTTTATTGGCATTGCGCCAATATCGCCCGGTGACACCCCAGAATGCTGATTCGGCGCTGCCAGCATCGCACGCGCAACCCTCTCTATGGGATGCGCTGCTGCATGTTGCCAAGGACGGGCAAATCCCCGGTTTTCAGGAAAATGACCGCGAGTTAGTTCAAAAGGCTGTTACCCATTTAACGGCGCTGCGCCAGTTTTCCGGGCGGGTGACAATTTCGGAATTATTGCGCCAAGCGATGGCATATACAGGTTATCTGGCGATTCTGACGGGCTTGCCGGATGGCGCACGGCGGCGACGTAATGTGGAAAAATTGCTGGATATTGCGGAACGTAGCGGCAGAATCACTGTGAATGATTTTACACGCTACCTAGAAGATTTGACTGACCGTGAAGTCCGTGAGAGCGAAGCATCGCTTGATGCTGAAGGTGCTGTCCGCTTCATGACGGTTCATGCCAGCAAGGGGCTGGAATTTGATGTTGTGGTGCTGGCTGATGCTGCGTGGGTTCGCAGTGGCGGCGGCGAAAACCCAGCCGTGATTTATGATGAAAAATATGGTTTGGCGTGCCTAGTGTACGATGAAGATGAACGCAAAAATGTGAAGTCGCTGATATATCAATGGGTGGATGAGGAAAGCAAACTGCGCGATGAAGCAGAACGGCGGCGCTTGCTATATGTGGCAGCGACCCGCGCCCGCGATTTGCTGATTGTCAGCGGCAGAGTCGTGCAGGAAAAAGATAACACTTGGAAAGCGTCAGGCTGGTTGGGGCATTTGCTGGATGCAGCAGAGTTAAAAACAGCCTACGATGGCATGGCTCAAGCTATCACTGCCGATGCTGGAATTGTGGTGCGCGTGCCTATTTACGAAGAAAAACAACTTCGCCAATTGGAGCAAACCGCCCATAAGAAAAATGCTTGGGATAACCTCCCCACATTAGCGGCACACGTTCCCCCACAAACACCTCCGTTATTGCAACCCTTGGTGATTCGCCCAGAGGCATTTTTGGGGCATCTTGCCGCCACGGGTTTAGCCACGATTGGCGGCGCGATTCATGCCTCCCATCCCCGCGAGCGCGAACATTTCCGCGCCAGTTTGCGCCGTCAGGCATTAGATGATGCTCCGTCGCAAATCCGTGAAGTCATTCGCCCCTATGACCCACGAGTGACGCGCCGTTTAATCGGTGAAATTGTGCATGAGGCGCTGCGCTATTGGCGTTTTCCAGATGCCGAGAGTGCGATTGAACCAGTCCTACGCAGTTATGCTTGGTCGCACTATATCATCGAAGAAAATGATGTGCGCGTCGCAGTGGAAGAATCACTCGATATTTTGGAAAAATTTCGGCAAAGCGATGTGTATCATTGGATTGAAGCCGCCAAATCCCACAAACGCCCGGTTTACCCAGAATTGCCGTTTATTTATCGTGTCGAAAAACGCATTATTCACGGGGTGATTGATGTGTTATTCCAGCATGAAGATGGGCGCTGGATTCTGGTAGATTATAAAACCGGGTATGTGCCGTCCCACGCTGCCGAAAGCCATGCACGGCGCTATTATTTGCAAGTGGGGGCGTATGCCGCCGCTGTGCAGGCACAAATTGGCGCAATACCAGATGTGTATATTCATTTCATTCGGTACAATACCACCGTATCAGTAGCGACTGCTGCTTGGCAGGCAGAACTGGCACAACTCGAAGTCTATACAGGCGATGTCGTAGGTAGCCGATATGATTAAACGTCTTTTGGGTGAACTTCCCACTTGGGCAAAATTAGAGCATCCCTTGTTGCGGTACGAACTCAGCCGCCAAAAACCCCACGAATCACGGTCTTCGCGCCGTTGGCGGGTGATGGGCGAAGTGCTGCTGTTTGTGCTGCTCATCTTGGGGGGGTTGGTCTATGCGACATTGTTTTTTACGCAGCCTGCCGGGGACAACTGGACGCGGGGCTTCTGGCGTGTGTTTTTCTTCCCAACGCTAATTTTGCAAATCATTCTCAGTTTGAGCGCCATTTATCTGAGCGTTGAATCGGTGAATGGGGAACGACGGCGGCAAACATGGGATAACCTGCGCGTGACTGAAGTGGGCGCAGAAATGACGCTTCGCACGCGCTTCGCAGCTATTTTTTATCGTTTGCGAATCATCTTGATAACCATTATTGTGATTCGCGTGGCGATGATAGCGGCACTGTTGTGGGAATTGACCTCACATCGGGGCGGGTATCTGGATTTGCTGACAGCGACGATTACGCCGGAAATGCCCCTGCCGCTGAATATCGCGCTGCTGGCTGGATTTTTGAGCGCGGCATTGCTGCTGCCTATCACCCAAACCGGTTTGGAAATTAGCTTAGGCTTGCTGATTGCGGCAGCATTTCGCAACCGGACATATGCCGTGATTTGCCAGATGGTCTATGTGGTGTTGCGTGTGAGTATCCCTTATGTACTGCTACTCGGTGTCACGCGCTTCATGACCGGCGAACTGGCACTCTCTGAACCTGTTGCTTGGGGATTATTCAGCAGTTATACAGCATTTGCCGACCAAGGCTTGCTCTTGCTGCAACTGCGTGATGCTGGCGAAATTTGGGCGTTGATTCCGTATTCGATTTTTAGTGGCATTTTGCTCTTGGTTTATGCCCTTGCCCAATCTGCCCTGAGCGATTTTTTGATGGCACTCGCAGTCAAACGCGCTGAACTCACTGAATAAACATCATAAAAAATTGAGCGCAATTTTAAACCACTGAGGTTTCACCGAGATTCAGCATATCAAGAGAAAAGCTGATAGCTGACTGCTGAAAGCTATCGGCATATTTGCAAGTCAAAACAATAAAATGAGGAATGAGGGCATTTAGAAAACCATCGCTATAATGCCCGTACAGAAATCACAAATTCTGCTGTCGCGGTATTGGTTGCCAGCGGCACATTATGCACATTGCAAATACGTAACAGGCTTTGAATATCCGGGTCGTGGGGGTGTTTGCCCAAGGGGTCTATGAAGAAAAAGACCGCCGCCACTTTGCCCTCTGCCACCTGTGCTGCAATTTGGGCGTCACCGCCCAACGGGCCCGATAACATGCGTGTCACGGTTAGCCCGGTATTTTGTGCCACCAATCCCCCCGTTGTACCCGTCGCAATCAGTTCATAACGTGCTAAAACATCTTTGTGTTTAATCGCAAATCCGACCATATCCGCTTTTTTGCCATCATGGGCAATTAACGCAATCGTATGACGGTCATCTGGCATTGCAACCTCTTTTCGGGCAGGCAAATCTTGCAAAACGATAAAAGACTTTCGGCACGAAGTCCAGAGACGTTTATTTTTGTCGGTTATTTCGCCGAATTTTATGCCGCTTAATTTAAGAAATGTTGAGAAACTTTACGATTATGCGCTGTTTTATGTGAACTTTGATTAAATTATTTTGCTTTGTTTCTTAACTGAATTACCGCGCACTGATAAACCCAGCCTGTTAATCTTTGCCCGCTGTACAAAATCCGCCCAAACAAAATAGGGATAGTTGGGTTATGTTAGAAGTCCAAGATTTACGGGTTGTTTTTCCTAATGGTGTTGAAGCCTTAAAGTCTATCTCTATCTCTGCTACCAAAAGCGAAGTGATTGCGATTATCGGGCGGTCTGGTGCAGGCAAATCAACGCTGCTGCGGGCAATCAATGGTTTACAGCGCCCAACTTCTGGCACGATTAAGCTGGATGGCGAAGAAATTACGCGCATGAATGATACCCAATTGCGGCTGGCGCGGCGTTATATGGGTTTCATCTGGCAGGAATATAACCTTGTAGAACGTTTGCCTGCTATCACCAATGTCCTCACCGGGCGTTTGGGCTACAACATGGGTTGGCAAAGCTGGTTAGGCTATTTTGATAAATCCCACCGTGAAATTGCGTTGCAAAATCTGGAACGAGTCGGCTTGCTGCATCGTGCAAATAATCGTTCCGATAAACTCTCCGGCGGTGAAAAACAGCGCGTGGCGATTGCCCGTGCCATTTCCCAAGAACCCAAAATCATTCTGGCAGATGAACCTGTCGCCAGCCTTGACCCGGAACTGTCGGTACAAGTGATGGAAGATTTGGCGCGTGTTGCCCGCGAAATTGGCGTGCTGACGCTGATTAATATTCATCAGGTGGAATTGGCGCGGCGCTTCTGTGACCGCATTATCGGCATTGCCCAAGGCAAAGTTGAATTTGATGGGTCGCCAGACGAGATGGATGATGATGTCTTAGACCGGATTTATCGGTTTGACCAACCCGTAAAAGCCAAACATGAACCCGCAATAGCGGATGTTGTTTAGAGGAAAATGGACGCCTTATGACTGATTTATTGGCACGGATGAATACCACTAAACCCGAAGAACCTAAACAT
>JALHOR010000027.1:0-39257 GCA_022842885.1 Anaerolineae bacterium | reverse complement strand
CCCACAAGCATTACGCGCTCAATTATTGCGCCCCCTGCCGACGATTTCGCCGCGAGTCGCGCTTGTGATTTTGTTGGTGTTGGCGGTCTTAGGCTGGAGTTTATCGGCAGTGGGTCCGGGTCCTGCCAATCGGGTTTTTTCTATTTTTGACCCGTTCATAGCGATGGGCAATTTGATTGGGCGTATGTTGCCCCCCGAATTTGAAGTAGATAGTGTGCGGAATGTCGAAATTACACTGCTGGGTGCTAGTGTGGCAACCTTCCAGCTTGAAAGCACTATGATAAATTTTTTCGGCACAGATACCGAAATTGGTTGGCTGCCGATTATCTCTGCTACCTTTGAAACTATCCAAATGGCAATTATCGGCACATTGGGCGCTGTCTTGATGGCGCTGCCGTTATCGTTATTAGCTGCCCGCAATACCTCACCTCACCCTGCCATCTACCAATCCATTCGTTTGCTGCTGAACTTAATGCGGTCAATCCCGGAATTGGTATATGCGCTGTTGTTTGTGGCGGCGGTGGGCTTGGGTCCTTTTACCGGGGTACTTGCCTTAGCGTTTGGGTCAGTAGGGTCGCTGACGCGTATCTTTGCCGAAGCGATTGAACAAATTGACCCGGCACAAGTAAATGCTGTACAGGCAACCGGGGCGACGGGCATCCAAACCTTTGTTTATGCGGTGCTGCCGCAAGCCGTCCCGTTATTCATTTCCTATACGATTATTTTCTTCGAGAGCAATGTGCGCCATGCCACCATTTTGGGGTATGTCGGTGCAGGCGGCGTCGGTTTCCTGTTGTTCAAATACACAGGCACGAGTGATTACGACAAATTGATGGGCGCCGTCCTCGTTATGGTTGTGGCTGTCACGGTAATTGACCGTTTCAGTAGTTGGTTGCGGCAGCGTTTTATCTAAGTGCCGCGCCGGGTAGTAAATTGTGGCTGGTTCGTTTCGTTCACACTATTTTGTATCACAGATAGGGAGCAGAAAAATGAAGAAATTCGCTGCTGTATTGCTGAGTCTGTTGGTCGTTGTTCTCTTCAGCTTTGGCGTGGTTGCTGCCCAAGACGCAGACCGCGAAGGCTGGCCCGAAACTTTCATCATTGGTGTTTACCCCGGCGACAACGTAGAAGAAGCCCTAGCGGCAGTTGAACCGCTGCGTGCTTATTTGGAAGAAACACTGGGTATCCGCACCGTCATGATCACTGGCACCAGCTACAACGCCATTATCGAAGCCATGGCGGCAGGTCGTGCTGACGCGATGGAAGTCGGTCCGTTCTCCTACCTGTTGGCAGCCGAAGTTGCCAATGCCGAAGCCATTGCCGTTGCCAACTACGAAGTCGAAGTTGACCTTGAAGAAGTTCCCGGCTATTTCAGCTTGATGTTCACCAAAAAAGGCTCTGGCATCGCCAGCATCGCCGATTTGGATGGTCGCAGCTTTGCCTTCACTGACCCGGCTTCCACCAGCGGTTACTTGGTGCCTGCCACCGACATTCTGCTGAACCAAGAATTCACTGACCCGGCACAAATCGAAGATTTTGCTCAGGTTCAATTTGCTGGCAATCACCCCACTGCGGTGTTGTCGGTCTGGAATGACACTGTTGAAGCTGGCGCGACATTCGATGCCAACTTAGCTGTTCAAGCAGAAGAAGCCGGTGTGGAAGTTTGCGGTTACAACGACATGGGCATTGAAGGTCCCGCCACTGTCGAAGAATGGCCCTACTTGGAAGCCATGACTGCTGAAGAAATCGCTGCTATGTACGAAGAATGCCCGGATGGTAGCTTGGTTGTGTTCCACCAATCGCCCCTCATCCCAGAAACCCCGTTTGCTATCCGTGCAGATTATCCCGAATCGTTCAAAATGGCTGTCAAAGACGCGCTGTTGGCGATTGCTGATGATGCCGAATTGGTGACTGCGCTGGAACGTTATTATGTAGACCCGTCTGAATCGGCAGGTACCGAAAGCATTGACGCGCTGTACAATTCGCTGCGTGATATTGCTACTCTGCTGAATATTGACTTGAAAGCCCGCTAATCGTTAGCTGTATTTTGTGGTTATAATATGTGTCGGCTTGCCCGCATGGGGTGAGCCGATGCTGTTTTTAAAAGACCCTCGGAGTTTCCTGTTTTGATGACATCCGTTTTTTCTCAGAGCGACACTTTGACGATTTTGACGCACACTCCGGCTGCTGAGGTAAAAACCTTGGCAGAAGCTATTTTGCCCGTTTTGGGTGATGTGCGCGTGTTGATTAACCGGACGGGCTTGGTGATGCTGCCGTATACCGACAGCGCCGAAGGCGCGATTTTTCACTTGGGCGAAGTTCTTGTCAGTGAGGCACACATCGAACTCGCAACGGGGATACAGGGGTATGCGCTGTGTACCGGGCGCGATTTGGTGCAAGCGTTGGCAATTGCCGTGTTGGATGCGGCGCTCACTGCCAATATCCAAACAGAAAAAATTACTGCCTTTTTACAAGACCAACAGCAGGCACAAGCCGCCGCTGATGACTTGCTGCTCCGCAAAGTAGAGGCAACCCGCGTGGAAATGGAGACGTTCTAACCATGACTCATCCCATTTATACGGACTTGGAGGCACGCACGCGCTCGACCTTTTTGGCGCTGATGTGGGCATTCAGTTATCCGGGTCGCATCCAAACCTTGCCAGTAGGCGCAGCATTTGAATCAATAGCGATAACGCTGTTGGATTTAGAAACAAGTTATTTTACGCCAGATGTATCTTTATCCGCCCATCTCGCCACCACTGGCGCACGCGCTTTAACGCCAGAACGGGCAGCCTATCATTTTTACCCTGAATTAACGCCCGCCGCTTTGCACACTCTTGAACGCGCTAACCCCGGCACGATGCTTTATCCCGATGATGGCGCGACTTTGGTCATTGGCGCTCAATTGGGCAGTGGCGAAACCGTCACGCTGACCGGCGCGGGCATTAAAACACAGCAGGCGATGAACATTGCTGGCGTTCCGGCTGAATTTTGGGCGTTGCGTTCCCAATGGCATTTCCCAATGGGTTGGGATGTTTATTTTACGGATGGGCAGCAGGTGCTAGGGCTGCCGCGCAG
The DNA here is from genome assembly GCA_022842885.1 of Anaerolineae bacterium. GTDB lineage: Bacteria > Chloroflexota > Anaerolineae > Aggregatilineales > Phototrophicaceae > JALHOR01. The sequence goes on along the minus strand of JALHOR010000027.1, from coordinate 36,179 downwards.
TACGAAAATTAGCTTTTAGCTGTTAGCGCCCTCACCCTAGCCCACCTTGCGACGGGGCATCATCCCGGTGCGTTGTCGCAAGGTTCGCCGCCCACAGGAGAGGGACTTTAACCCCCACGTTGGGTCTTATCTCCCCTTCGCCTTGGGGAGAAGGGGCGGGGGATGAGTAGTTACAATAACCATTCTTGTGTCTTCGTGATTCATAAGGCTTTGCTATGTATGTTGCCGCAAAAGGTGGCGAAGACGCCATCCAACAAGCAGAAAAACTCTATCAACATTTGAATGGCACACTGACACCCGAATTGGTGCGCTCGATTGAAATGAATATGCCGTATCTGGTAGATCGGGTGATGGGCGAAGGCTCGTTGTATGCGCCCGAATTGGCGGCATTGGCGCTTGCCCAAACAGGCGGTGATTTATACGAAGCCGTGTTGCTGCTGCGGGCATATCGTTCCACGCAACCGCGCATTGCGTATGCTGCACCCGTAAAACCTGCTGAGATGCTCACGGTGCGGCGTATTTCGGCGTCGTTTAAAGATATTCCCGGTGGGCAAATTTTGGGTCCCACATTGGATTATAGTCATCGTATTTTGCGCTTGGATGTGTTGGATAATCCGCAGGAAAATAATCACCATTCGCATTCTGAAAATAACGAAGCTATCAAAATTGCTGATAAACCCGCTTCGCCCAATTATCCGGCAGTGGCGGATTGGCAGCGCGGACAGGGCTTGATGGCGCAATTGCCAGAACAAACGCCCGTAGATGCTGCTGATATTCCTGATGTCACTGCCGACCCGGTGTTATTTCCTGCGCCGCGTGAACATCGGTTGCAGGCTCTGTCGCGGGCGGATACAGGCGGCGTGTTGGCGTTGGGGTATGCCAGTATGCGTGGTTATGGCTTGATCCATCCTACCGTTAATGAACTGCGCTTGGCACACGCCGAAGTGCAGGTGAAACATCCAGTCACAGGCGCGACGTTTAGCGCCGGGCGGGTGCGTGTCAGCCAAGCCGAAGTTGTTACTTCCGGCGGCGAAAATGGCAAAACAGGGCTAACCGTTGGCTTTGCTGCAACACTGGGCTGGAATGAAGTCAAACTCATTGCCGCTTCTACGCTGGATATGGAGATGAATCAACCGAGTCCGCATCCAGCGCATACCGAAGAATTTGTCATGTATCATACCGAAGCGGTGGAAGCCTCTGGATTTTGCATCCATTTTAAACTGCCGCATTATGTCACCTTTGCCAGCAGCGTTGATAATATTCGCAAAGTGATTGCAACGTTTTACTCGTCCGAAGAAAAATCTAACGGCGCAGACAAACCCACCGAAATTCAATCTGAAACGGCTACATCGGAGGCGATGCCCTCATGACCACATCCTTAGCGGCACTGGCTGCGCCCCGCGAAGATTACAGTTATGCTTTTTTGGATGCGTATGCCAAACGCGAATTACGCCGCCGCACGCTAAAAGCCATTGCCATCCCCGGCTACCAAGTGCCGTATGCCAGCCGCGAACTGCCGATTGCGCGTGGTTGGGGAACGGGCGGTTTGCAAGTCACGTTGAGTTTGGTGGGTCCCGAGAGCGTCATCAAAGTGATTGACCAAGGTGCGGATGACAGCGTTAATGCCGCCAATTTGCGGCGTTTCATCACTCGCATGTCCGGCGCGGCAACGACCACCGATGCTTTACAAGCAACAATTATTCAGAGTCGCCATCGTATCCCAGAAGAAGTGTTGCAGGAAAATCAGGCGCTCGTCTTGCAAGTGCCTGACCCCGAACCGCTACGTGCTGTCCAATCAGATAGCTCCAAAGCGCATGAGATGCACGCCGACGCCGATTATGGGCAAATGTGGCTGGTGTTATATGAACAATTGGTGCGCTACAAACAATATATTCAGGGCGCGAGTTATCCTTCGCTGGTGAATGGGCGTTATGTTATTAGTCCCAGTCCGATACCGCGTTGGGATACGCCCAAACTGCATCAATCACCGCATTTGACACTGCTTTCTGCCGGGCGCGAAAAACGTTTGTATGCTGTACCGCCCTATACCGATGTGCGCCCGCTGGAATTTGAGGATATTCCGTTCCAAGTGGAAGACCAGCGCGGTTGGATTTGCCAGCACACGGGCGCACAGAACAAATTCATGAACGAAATTCCGCTGGCAGATGGCACTGCTGCTTATGAATTATCCGATACAGGTTACATGGAAAAACTTTCAGCAGAAGCCAATGGCAGCACTCGTGGCGCGACTTATTATGACGATGAAGGAAATTTTTATCATGCCGGTTATCTTAAACCACCTGTCCAACCTGATTGATGCACCGCGTCTGGTGACGCAAACGCCGCTGTTACGGGCATCGGGACTCAAAAAACAGTATGGGCGCATTACTGCCGTAGATGACGTGTCCTTAGAAGTCTATTCTGGCGAAGTGTTGGGCATCGTCGGTGAATCCGGGTCGGGCAAATCTACAGTGCTGCGCTTGCTGAATCTGGAAGAAAATGTCGAAGCGGGTGATTATCGGCTGAATATCTCCGGCTTAGAAGCGATTAATTTGTTCACGTTGGCGCGTTTCCAGCGGCGTGAAGTGCAAACGCACCATATTGGCATTGTGTATCAAAATCCGCATTTGGGGCTGCGAATGCGTTACACCAGCAGCGGCAATGTGGCAGAACGCTTGCTCATCACCGGGGAACGCCGTTTTGCGACGCTACGTGAGGCTGCCCGTGTCTCTTTAGCAGCATCCGAATTTCCGTTGAATCGCATGGATGACCCACCGCGTGTTTTATCGGGTGGGATGCAGCAGCGCGTTCAATTGGCAAAAGCCATTGCGCTTGAGCCGAAAGTGCTATTACTGGACGAACCGACGACAGGTTTGGATGTCTCGGTACAGGCGTTGGTTTTGGATACGCTCAAACGCTTGCAGCGGGAACGCCACTTAGCTATTGTGATTGTCTCGCATGATTTGGGCGTGATTCGTACATTGGCAGACCGCGTGATGGTCATGCGGCATGGGCGCGTTGTGGAAACCGGGCTGACTGACCAAGTGTTGGAAGATCCGCAAGATGCCTATACGCAGCAATTGGTTCATGCCAAATTGTGATTGATGAATATCCCCACCCCCAACCCCTCAGCATTGCATAAGGAGGGGAGCGAATAACGAAAGAATAGGATATTTTTATGCCGTTGTTGCAGGTGACAGGCTTCACCAAATCATTTCATGTAGACCATCTCCAGCGCGAGATTGCTGTCTTTGCCGATATTGAATTTACGCTGGAACCCGGACAATTTTTGCTGGTGAGTGGTCCCAATGGCACGGGCAAATCAACGCTGCTGCGCTGTTTGTATCGCACGTATCGTCCATCAGCGGGTAGTGCCTTATACGAGTCGCGGCATGGCACGATTGATTTGGCACGGGCAGCCGATGTAGATATTGCCCTGCTGCGGCGCAAAGAAATTGGCTTTGTGACCCAATTTTTGCGCCCCCGTCCGCGTGTGAGTGCGTTGGAATTGGTGGCGGAGCCGCTATTGGGTGCGGGCAATTCCTTGGCAGATGCCGAACCACAGGCACGCGATATGTTAGCCACCTTCGGCTTAAAACCAGAATTATGGTCGGCGTATCCGACGATGTTTTCCGGCGGCGAACAGCAGCGCGTGAATTTAGCGCGGGCGTTGATTTACCCCCGCCGCGTGTTGTTGTTGGATGAGCCAACAGCATCCTTAGATGTGAAAGCCCGCGCATCGCTGACAGGGCGCCTTGCCGAACTGAAGCAGCAAGGGGTAGCGATGATTGGGGTGTTTCATTATCCACAGGAAATCCAACATTTACTGGATGGCGAAATTTATCTGAAAAATGCGACGGCACTGCCGGAATCGGAGATGGTTGAGCATGTGGTTGAATGATGCGCGGTTGGTTTTGCCGGATGGCATTCTCGAACATGGGTCGTTGTATATTCAAGATGGCAAAATTGCCGAAATTATCGAAGGCACTGCGCCCGAACCCGGGGTCAGTATCCCCGGTTTGACGGTGATGCCCGGCATTATTGATTTACATGGCGATATGCTGGAACGCGATATTGAGCCGCGCCCCGGTGCATGGTTTCCGGTGGAATTGGCATTATATGAACTGGATAAACGCCTTGCAGCGGCAGGCATCACGACGGCATATGCAGCCGTGTCCTTCGCATGGAAACAAAATGATTTGCGCTCGCAAGAAAAAGCGCAGGAAATCATCACCACGATTAATCGTTTGCGTGATGAACTGTTGGTGGATTTTCTGGTTCATGCCCGTTTTGAGATGACCAACCCCGATACAGTACCCGTGTTAGAACCGCTGCTAATTGCCAAACAGGTGCATCTGGTTTCGATTATGGATCATACGCCGGGGCAGGGGCAGTATACCAACATCGAAAAATATGTGGATTTTATGACGCGCTGGATGGGCTTTGACCCGGAAAAAATCGGCGTGGATATTCTCAAACGCATTGAAGACGCTGTTCAGCAAAAAGTGGCGCAAGTCAGTTATTGGCATGTCGCCGAATCTGTCGTGCGAACAGCGCGGGAACACGGCATCGTGGTGGCATCGCATGACGATGATACCATTAAAAAAGTGACCGAAGAATTTGAAATGGGTGTGACTATTAGCGAATTTCCCGTCACGCGGGAAGCCGCTGAAGAAGCCAAACGACGCGGGATGCATACGATTATGGGTGCGCCCAATGCTTATCGTGGTGCTTCGACCAGCAATAACCTCAGCGCCCGTGAAGCAGTGCAGCTTGGGCTAGTGGATATTTTGGCGACGGATTATTTTCCAGCGGCGATGCTGCATTCGGCATTTTTGTTAGCAGAACAAGGCATTTTGCCGCTGCATGAAAGTATCAAACTGATTAGCCAAAATCCGGCTGATGCTATGGGCTTGGATGACCGCGGACGGATTGAAATTGGGCGCAGTGCCGATTTGGTGTTGGTGGAAACTGGTGGCGCTCATCCCCGCGTGCGGGGTACATTGCGCCAAGGTGTGCCGATTTACCGCGATAGCAGCGTTTTCTGGCAGATGCAGCGCGACCTACACGCCGTAGAAGGATAAAAACAATGCTGCATTATGTTGATTTATTCCCCAAAGATGCCGCTGTCCAAGAAAAATTTGTGCAACCGCCCTTGGGCGAACAACCATCTATTCATGCTTCCGCATTGATTATGGACAGCCATATTGGGTCATGGACGGAAATCGGCGCAAATAACACCATCATCGAATCTGTTGTGGGGGATTACAGTTATACGGCGGGTGATAACAGCATCATTTATACCGATGTGGGCAAATTTTGTTCCATTGCATCGCATGTGCGGATTAACCCCGGCAATCATCCGATGGAACGCGCCACACAGCACCACATGACCTATCGGCGCAAACAATATGGTTTTGCCGAAACCAATGATGAAGCATTTTTTAATTGGCGGCGCGAGCATCGTTGCATCATTGGGCATGATGTGTGGCTAGGTCATGGGGTGATTATCATGCCCGGCGTGGAAATTGGCATTGGGGTAGTGGTGGGGTCGGGCGCAGTCGTGACCAAAAATGTCGCGCCTTATGAAATTGTCGTTGGCGTTCCTGCCCGCCCGGTTCGCAAGCGTTTTGCCGATGATGTTATCGCCAAACTACTGGCAAGCGCGTGGTGGGAATGGGATCATGCTACGCTCAAAGAACGCCTTGAGGATATGCGCGATATTCAACACTTTGTCGCGTTGTATGGTGGCTAACAACACAATCCACCGCAAAATTACCAGGTCAACAAGGGTGGTGGTTCATCGCTGCCACCATCGTTCTCTGCTTTCCAAATTTCTTCTAGCCAATCCATTAACTGTTTGGTGACGGTGGGGGTGAGGCGCACCGCCGCGTCAAAATTATTGGTAGAGAAGGCATAAAAATTAGTAAAATATTTGCGGGCAATGCAAATAATATAATCATTTGCCCACCGCGATTGCCCCCACAAAAACGCTAAACCGCCAGCGTCGCGCTGCATTAAATCTAGCCAATAATTTCGGTCTGAATCGGTCAGTTCCGTTAGTTGAAATTTGAGTGTGAGCATCGAGCCGAGCGTGAACGAAAGCTGAACAATTTTGGTTTTCATATCGGCATCAAATACCAATGATGCTGCGCCATCTTGGGTTGAGAGGGTTGCCACACGCCGCCCCGATTCCGAGCCAAGTGTGCGGAATTTGATGATAGAGAGCATCGGCATCGCCGGAAAGCGTTTGCTCAATTCTACGTCCAAATCAATGCTGCCACTGAAAAATTGTTGCAATGTCCAAGGGGCTTCATCGGGCGCTCCGGTCAGTGCGGTTGGTGGGCGCTGCGCGACTGAATCCGAGTCAATGATTTTGGGCAGTGGACGTTCTTTTGGCACAAGAATCTGAGATTCAGCAGATTTTTCCGGCTCGGCTAATGGGACATTGGCTTGTAAGGTTGCTTTAAACGCAGTCGGGGATAAAATCGTTTTTTCGTTGGTTTGTTTTTCTTCCGCCTTGTCTTTGGGCAAATCGAGAAGGGCGGCATCTGTTCTATCAATATCCAATACCGTATTAATGCTATCCGGGTCGCCGGATTGGAATGCTGTAATGATTTTTTTGAGGGTATCGCTCCTGCGAACCACCGTTTGGGCTTTAGGGTCTATCGCTTCGGTTGATTCCGGCAGAGAGGTATCATCCAATGGTTTATCCGGTTTATCAGAACTCATGATAATTCATCCTGGCTGCTGGCGGCACTGATCATTGAACCATAAATTGCGCCATCCAGATTAAAGACTTATGTGGCGCTGAAAAAACATTTCCCTGATTCTAACACATAATGCGCTATAATCCCTACGAAGAAAACGTTAAATATAGGGAATTAGGATGTCATCAGACCAGAAGAAGCACCCCAACACTCAGGACACACCCCCTGAACAACCAACACCTAGCCCAAAAGATAATTGGCGCAAATGGTTGTGGCCCGGTGTTCTCCTGTTTTTCTTGATATGGACAGTCTTATCCTCTGGGCAATTGCTCAGTGGTTTCGATGGCGATGCCGCGATTGCGGTGCCATTTTCCGAAGTACGAAATCAAGCAGTGAATAATATCAGCGCGATAGAAATTGATAGCGGCGGGTTTGAGGCGCGGGGTGAATTTCGCAACCCAATCAGCCTCGATTTGCCGGATGATAATGACCCATCGGCGGTAGAGGTACGTCAATTTGTGACGTATTTGCCACCCGGCGGCGCTGAAATTCTGCAAGATATTTTCCGGCGCGATAACCCGGATGTCTTGGTCGAAGGCAATCCTCCGCCGACCATTCCGTTACTGGTGCAAATTCTCATCCAATTTAGCCCGATTCTGCTGATTTTGGCATTGTTCGTCTGGATGTCACGGCGGGCGCAGGGGCAAATGACCGGCATTTTTGGCTTTGGGCGTTCCCAAGCGCGTGAATACGATGCTGAAACCCCGCGTGTGACGTTTAACGATGTTGCCGGGCAAGACGCTGCCAAAGCAGAATTGGTCGAAATTGTGGATTTTCTGCAAAATCCCGATAAATACATTTCGCTTGGCGCTCGTGTGCCGCGTGGGGTACTACTTGTGGGACCGCCCGGTACTGGTAAAACGCTGATGGCGCGGGCAGTGGCGGGCGAAGCCAATTGTTCGTTTTTCAGCATTGCTGCCTCCGAATTTGTGGAAATGTTTGTGGGTGTAGGCGCTTCCCGCGTGCGCGATTTGTTTAACCGTGCCAAAGAAAATTCGCCGAGTATCGTCTTCATTGATGAGATTGATGCCGTTGGGCGGCAGCGTGGCGCGGGTTTGGGCGGGGGCAACGATGAACGCGAACAAACGCTGAATCAGATGTTGGCGGAGATGGATGGCTTTGACCAAGATGCAACCGTCATTGTGATGGCAGCCACCAATCGCCCTGATGTGCTTGACCCGGCATTGCTGCGCCCCGGACGGTTTGACCGCCAAGTAACAGTGGATTTGCCGGATAAAAAGGGCAGACTCGATATTTTGAAGATTCATGCGCGGGGCAAGCCGCTAGACAGCCGCGTGAATCTGGAACACATCGCCGGATCAACCATTGGGTTTTCTGGCGCAGATTTGGCAAATCTTGCCAATGAAGCGGCACTCACTGCGGCTCGCAAAAATCGTAAGCGCATCTTGCAAGAAGATTTTAGCTCGGCGTTTGAGCGCATTATTTTAGGCACAGAACGCCCGCCACTATCGAACCAAGAAGAACGGCGCGTGGTTGCCTATCATGAAGCGGGACACGCCTTAACAGCGATTTTAACGCCGGGCGCTGACCGCGTGTTAAAAGTGACGATTACGCCGCGTGGGCAGGCGTTGGGCATCACCGCGTATATGCCAGAAGATGACCGCCGCAATTATTCGCGCAGTTATCTGGAAACGATGCTCGTTGTAGCGTTGGGCGGACGTATTGCTGAAGAAATCACGTTTAACGACATTACTACCGGGGCGAGCAATGATTTACGGCGCGTGACCGATATTGCCCGCCGCATGGTGTCACAATTTGGCATGAGCGAAGCCATCGGTCCCTTAAATTTTGGCGAAAATGACACGCAGCCATTTTTGGGCTACAGCATTTCGCAGGGGCGCACCTACAGCGAAGAAACCGCTGCCCGCATTGATGGCGAAGTGCGCCGCATTGTGGAAGATGCCTATAAATATGCCAAAGAACTGCTCGTATCTAACCGTGATAAATTGGATGCTATCGCCAATGCGCTGTTGGAACATGAAGTCTTGGAGCGTGACCAAGTGTTAGCAGCGGTGGGCATGAGCGAAGATAAACCGATGGATACCCCTGCCAGTGATGATGAATCCACGCCATTGGTGGCTGAGGCGGTGTTACCTGTTCAAGAAGGTGTGGTCATTTTGCCGCCTGTTGCACCCGATGAGATGCCAAGCGACAGACCCTAATTTTGGTGATGATGTAACAGGCAGGCGTTTGACCTGCCTGTTGCGTATTTGATAAGGGATAATCCGTTAAGATTTTTTACAAATTGGTTTTATGATTCGGCTTCTATCACGGCTTTATGGGCTGCCACAATTTCGGGCTGCAAATGCGCTGGAACACGCTCATAATGCGAAAAAGTCATCGTATAAATGCCGCGTCCGCCCGTCATAGACCGTAAATCGTTCCCATAGCGCATCATCTCCGCCAGCGGCACTTTTGCCTTGACAATGCTGCGCCGCCCGATGCTATCCATGCCTTGCACTTGCCCACGCCGCGTATTCAAATCGCCCATAATATCGCCCATGAGCGTTTCTGGCACGGTAATCACAACATCCATAATTGGCTCTAATAATGCTGGGTTCGCGTTCTGGAAGGCATCTTTGAATGCTTCGCGCCCGGCAATCTGGAACGCAATATCTTTAGAATCCACCGGGTGCATCTTGCCATCAAACACTTGTACTTTGACGCCAACAACGGGATACCCCGCGATAACGCCACCTTCTAAGACGCTGCGGACACCTTTTTCGGCGGATGCCAAAAATGTGCCGGAGATAGAACCGCCCACCACTTTAGATTCAAATTCAAATTCGCCTTCATGGGGCAGCACCCGCAAGCTGACTTCACCAAATTGTCCAGCGCCGCCTGTCTGTTTCTTATGGCGATACATGGATTCTTTTTCTTTGGTGATGGTTTCTTTATACGGGATACGGGGCATCACCGTATCAATGCCAACCCCTAATACTTCGGCACGTTTGAGCGTGACATTGATGTGAATTTCGCCCATGCCTTCTAGGATAATTTGTTTGGTATCGCCATCTTGCCGCCAACGAATCGTGGGATCAGCTTCGCATAAGCTGGTTAAAATCATCCCCATTTTGGCGCTGTCTTGTTGGGTGCGGGGTGTCAGTGCCACGCGATACAACGGGTCGGGAAAGTCGGGTTTGGCGATTTCAAACGATTGGTCTTTATCCGCTAAGGTATCGCCAGTTTTGGTGCTGCTCAGTTTAGCGACGACGCCAATATCGCCCACATGCAGGCGCGGTACAGTGAATTGTTCTTTGCCACGCATGATATAAAGCGTGCCAAAGCGTTCTTCTTTTTTGGAGGTTGAGTTAAAATTGCGGCTGTCAGCAGAGATGGTGCCGGAAAAAATGCGAAAATAATTGAGCGTCCCCACATATTTATCGGTGATGGTCTTAAAGACATACGCGGCTAGCGGGGCATCATTGGATTGGGGTGCTTGGATATAGTCGCGTTTATCATTGCCTTCGCGGAAAACGCCAACGCGCCGTGCTGTGGGTGGTGAGGTATAAACAATCAGGGCTTCCATCAATGGGATAGTGCCAACGTTGGCTGTACCAGAGGTCACAAACACAGGCACAGTATTCAATAAATGTGACCGTGCGGCTGCCCGCATTCCTTCACGGATTTCATCTTCAGATAAAGTGCCTTCATCAAAATATTTTTGCAACAGCGCATCATCGGCTTCGGCGGCGGCTTCCATCAAAACAAGGTGTGCCTCTTCTGCCACGCCTGCCAAATCCGGCGGTAAATCAGACCGGTCAGCCCCCGTACCATAATAGGCTTTTTGCGTGAGAGCATTGATAATGCCTTTAAGATTTGCTTCTTTGCCGATGGGCAGCGTTACGGGAATAAATTTGTATTTGGGGAATGATTCGCGCAGTTGTTCAAGCGTCCCTTCATAATCGGCATTTTCCCGATCCATCTTGTTAATCACCACGATAATGGGTTGTTGATATTCACGGGCATAGTCCCACGCTAATTCTGTTCCCACTTCCACTCCGGCAACCGCATCTACCACCACAATCACGGCATCGGCAACACGAATTGCATTTTTCATTTCACCCTGAAAATCGGTATAACCGGGGGCATCTAACACATTAATTTTATGGTCGTTCCATTCTAAGGGGATAAGCGAGGTCGAAAGCGAGAGTTTGCGGGCGCGTTCTTCATCATCCCAGTCAGAAGTGGTGTTACCTTCTTCGATTTTGCCCAAGCGGGTGATGGCACCAGTATTAAACAACATCGCTTCGACCAACGATGTTTTCCCGCTGCTCTGATGACCCACCAGAGCAACATTCCTCAACTTATCACTGGTATACTCTTTCATAATGGTTTTCCTTATAAGTTTTATTAGGGGATACAAGACTGTATTGTTGAGTAAATTTTAAGAGGATGTTAGGGGATTGTCAAAAATAGGCGATATAAAGAGGCGTTATATCCTGATTTTTACCTGTCACTCGTTATCGTTTCTACAGCAATAATGTAGTGCTTGTTGAATATCTTCTAATTCTAAATCGGGATAAGCAGTCAGAATTTCGGCGGATTGCATCCCTTCTGCGATCATGTGCAGCACCGTAGCTACCGGAATCCTTAGTCCGCGTATGCAGAGAACACCACCCATTTGATTTGGATTTACAGTAATTCGGTCATAAAGCATTTTTCACCCCCATATCCTATTTTTTAATTATACAATATCCCATTGTGGAATTGACATTCACATAGGAGCAGAAAAATGCGGTATCAATTGTTGGGGAAAAGTGGGCTGCGCGTCTCTGAATTATGTTTAGGCACGATGACCTTTGGTGAGACGTGGGGGTGGGGCGCTTCCAAAGACGAGAGTTTAAAACAATTCGACATGTTTGCCGAAGCCGGCGGCAATTTTCTGGATACATCCGTCAATTATACGGATGGCACAAGCGAAGAATTTTTAGGTGATTTTTTACGGAATCGGCGTGAGCAATTTGTGGTCGCAACCAAGTATACACTCACCCGCCCCGATGCAACGGATCCAAACAGCGGTGGCAACAGCATCAAAAATATGCGCCAATCGGTAGAGCGCAGTTTACGCCGTTTACAGACAGATTATTTGGATATTTTGTATTTGCACATGTGGGATTACATGACGCCTGTTGAAGAAGTCATGCGCGGTTTGGATATGTTGGTGCAAAGTGGCAAAGTCAATTATTTAGCGATTTCTGATAGTCCAGCATATATTATCGCAGAAGCGAACACATTGGCGATGCTGCGTGGGTATCCGCAATTTTTGGGCTTACAAGTGCCGTATCATCTGGGTCGGCGCGATATTGAACGCGAACTTGTGCCGATGGCGCAGCATTGGGGTATGAGTCTGTTGCCTTGGGGTATCGTGGGGCAAGGTATTTTGTTGGGCAAATACAGCGAAAATAGCACCGAAATCACTCGCCATGATAAAACTCGCGTGACGATTAGCGATAAAATGCAAAATATCGTGGATATGGTCGCCGCTATCGCCGAAGAGACAGGGCGCAGCCGGGCGCAAGTGTGCGTTAATTGGGTGCGTCAACGTCCGTATCAGCGGTTTATCCCTATTTTGGGCGCACGCAGCACCAGCCAACTCGCTGATAATCTAGCCGCGCTGGAATGGAAATTGGATGCTGACCAACTGAAACGCTTGGATGAAATCAGTGCGTTTGAGATGGGTTTCCCGCATGATTTCTTGCCGAAAAATCCATATGTGTTCGGCGCAACCTACGATTTGATTGACCACACATAAACATTATTCTGCTGTCTGTCGCATATAGGGTGGGCAGCAGTGTGTTGCTTTTTTGATGGGCTTGTTCAGGATGAAAGTCATACACTATTTATATAGACCAGTCGCTATAATAGACTGATAGGTCGAAACGATAGGATGTATGAGAGGCAATCCATGGTGACAGGCAAAATTTTGGTAACAGGTGCGCCGGGCAATGTGGGTACGGAAGTCGTGCGAGAACTTCAATTGCGGGCTGTTCCTTTGCGGATTGGGGCGTTTAACATGGCTTCTGCCCGAAAATACTTTGGGCAAGACGTAGATATTCAGCATTTTGATTTTTTAAAGCCAGAAACATTCACGGCAACTTTTGACCAAGTGAGCCATTTGTTTTTGGTGCGTCCTCCGGCGCTTGCCAATGTCCAACGCGATATTATCCCGGCGCTGCGGGCGGCAGTCGCTGCGGGGGTGCAGCACATTGTATTCTTATCGCTGCAAGGTGTTGAAAAAAATCGCATTGTGCCACATTACAAAATAGAGCAATGGTTGATGACTTCTGGTGTGGATTACACTTTCCTGCGGGCAAGTTTCTTCATGCAGAATCTAAGTACAACGCAGATGCCCGCTATTCGTGACTACAGCAAAATTGCATTGCCTGTGGGTATGGCGAAAACCAGTTTTATTGATGTGCGCGACATTGCGGCTGTGGCAGCGTGTGCGCTGGTAGAACCGGGACACGCCCACAAAATCTATACGCTTACGGGGGCAGAAGCACTAGATTATGGTCAAGTCGCCACAATTATGACGACTATGTTGCAGCGTCATGTGCGCTATCAACCCATATCTGTACTAACATTTTTGCGCGATCAGATAGCCGAGGGGCGGCAAGTGGGTTATGCCCTTGTGGTGACACTCCTTTATACGATGACACGCTTGGGCAACGCCCGCGAAATCACAAGGGATGTTGAGCAAATTTTAGGACGTATGCCCATATCGTTTGAACAATTTGCCTATGATTATCGGGCGGTTTGGGCAGCACCTAGTTGAATGCTGCCCGAATCGTGCATAATATGAATATCTTTAAGTCAGTCCTCATAAAATGTGATTGACTTTATATTAGACCAGTCTATATAATCAAATCGTGGGTAACGACGATGACTTCAACACGCGAGCAGATTATCCAAACTACCTGTGAACTATTGGAACTTCAGGGATACCATGCTACTGGTCTTAACCAAATTGTTAAAGAGAGTGGTAGCCCCAAAGGGTCGCTTTATTATCATTTTCCGGGTGGCAAAGAAGAACTAGCGATAGAAGCGATACGTTATGTCGGAACGATTGTGCTGCGACGAATCAAAGAAAATTTGGTGCAACCGGATTCGCCAGCAGAAGCAATTCGTAGCTTTATCCGCAATATCGCCTTCAATGTTGAACTTTCGAACTATCGCGCTGGTGGTCCCATTACGACGATTGCCATGGAAACAGCAGCATCGAGCGATACCTTGCGTGAAGAATGTCAGCGTATTTACAGTGAGTGGCAAGCGGCTTTTGCCGACAAAATGGTCGTTGGCGGTATCCCTTCACAAAAAGCGCGGCAATTAGCCATGCTGATTATTGCTGCCATAGAAGGCGGTGTTATCTTATGTCGTACCCAGCGCAGTCGTGAACCATTGGAAGTGGTTGCCGATGAAATTGGGCGCTTAATTGCTATCACGGGGTAATCCCCATTATTTTTTTGTGGTTATTATATAGACTGGTCTATATGGTCTGATGAAAGGCGGTCTCGTGCAAATTGATGTGTTTCATGATACAGCTTGCCCGTGGTGTCGGATTGGCAAACAACACCTCAAACTGGCATTAGCGCAATGGGATGGTGAGCCAGTTCAAATCCATTATCATGCCTATTTTTTGAATCCGACGATCCCAACAGAAGGCTATGGTTTTCGGGACTATATGCACGCTAAAGGGGGTGGACAAGTGCCATTGGAACAATGGTTTGCTGCCCCGCGAGAAATGGGATCGCAAGCTGGAGTAATTTTTAATTTTGAGCGTATTGAGGTTGCACCGAATACCCTGCTTTCTCACTGCCTGATTGCGGCTGTTCCTGAACAGCACCAAGAAAGCATCATGGATGCCGTTTACGACGCCTATTTTGAACATGGGCGCAATATTGGCGATATTGAGGTGCTGTTGGATATTGCAACTGCCAATGGTCTTGATACGGTGGTTCTGCGCCCACAATTAGAGAGCCAAACATTGCAAGCGCAAGTGTTGGCAGACATTGCACAGGCACAGCAAATCGGTATTACGGGTGTCCCATTTTTTATTTTCAATCAGCGATTGGCGTTTAGCGGAGCGCAATCCCCTGCCACAATTTTAAGGGTGATGCAGCAAGCGACGCAGACCACACATGAGGAGATGTTTGAATGAAACTGGCAATTTTTGGCGCAACCGGCAAAACTGGGCAGCATTTGGTACAGCAAGCACTCGCCGCTGGTTATGAAGTGGCGGCACTGGTGCGAACCCCCTCTAAACTGACGATGCAGCATGACCATCTGACGATTGTGCAAGGGGATATTCTGAATGATGTCGCCGTTGAAACCGTTGTTAAAAATGCCGATGCTGTAATCAGTGTTTTGGGACCTAGCAGCAACAAGCCCGAATATCTCATCAGCCAAGGCACTGATAAAATTTTAGCGGCAATGAAGCGGCATGGGGTGCAGCGTTTGATTATTTCAGCAGGGGCAGGCGTGCGCGACCCGCTGGACAAAATTGGGATGATGGATAAGGTTATCGGTGGTTTGCTACACATTGTTTCCAAGAATGTCGTCGAAGACATGAAGCAAGTGGTGGAAAAAGTGCGCCAATCAGACCGCGATTGGACAATTGTACGGGTGCCGATGTTGACGGATGATGCCCAACAAAATACGCTGCGTGTTGGCTATTTGGGGCAGGGCGTAGGCATTCGTTTGGCGCGTGCGGATATGGCGGCGTTCATGCTCAAACAACTTCAAGAGGCGCTACATATACGCCAAGCGCCGGTCATTAGCAATTAATCAACGATCATAATGCCGGGAAAATAGCCCCCGGCATCGTGTACTTATCCGACAAAATCTTCAACCACTTGTTTGATATGCCCTACGAAAGCATCTGCCGCTGCGCCATCCAAAATGCGATGGTCAAAGCTGAAACTGATGTAGGCACAGGGGCGAATCATGATAGCATCGTCAATGACTTTTAGGCGTTTTTCAATTAAACCCACACCCAAAATACCGACTTGGGGCTGATTGATGATGGGTGTGCCGATAAGACTGCCGGAAACGCCATGATTGGTGATGGTAAAAGTGCCGCCGCGCACTTCCTCCGGCTTAAGATGATTTTGCCGCGCTCTCTCGGATAAATCTTGGATAGCACGCGCTAATCCCAACAAATTGAGATTATCAGCATGGCGAATGACTGGCACAATCAAGCCGCTGTCTACTGCGACGGCGATGCCTAGATGAATATCACGCTTGAGCAAAATTCCGGCATCTGTCCAACTGGCATTCACCATCGGATATTTTTTGAGCGCCCGTATTGCTGCCATCACTAGATAGGGCAAATACGTCAACTTCACACCTTGCCGCGCAAAATCATCTTTATAGGTATCCCGATGTTTGGCAACCACCGAAAAATCAAATTCAAATATTGTCGTGGCATGGGGGCTGGTTTGCACGCTGCGTACCATGTGGTCAGCAATCGAGCGCCGCATTGCTGATAATGGCACAATGTCGCCTTCGTCGGATTGTGTTGGCATCGTGTCAACAGTCGCGGGTCGTGCTGGAACAGGTTGAATCGCCGGGAGTGGGTCAATATGGGTGGTTTCTTCATGCGTTTCCAAATAATCTAGCACATCTTGTTTGGTGATGCGTCCAGCCCGCCCTGAACCGGTAAGTTCATGCACATCAATCTCATGCGTTTCCAGCATTCGCGCAACTACCGGGCTAACGCGCACACCCTCAAAATCGCGCTGACCAGCTTTTTCGATGACTGCCGCATGATTATTGGTGATAGGCATGGTTGGCGTGTTGGTTTGTGGGGTCGTCATTTTGGCGGGCAGCGGCACAGCCACAACCGGAGATGATTTAGCCATATCATTCTCTGTACCAATTTCTGCCAAGAGTGTGCCAACGGCTACTGTTGCGCCTTCATCCGCATGAATCCGTTGCAGTGTGCCATCGGTTTCCGATGTGATTTCAACTGTGACTTTATCCGTTTCAATTTCCAGAATTGGTTCACCAAAAATAACATTATCGCCCACTTGCTTGAGCCAGCGGACAATGGTGCCTTCAATGACGCCTTCGCCCATAGCGGGCATAATCACATGATTGCTCATAAATGTTGCCTGTTGTCATGTTATTTGTAAAACAGCGGATATGTCAGCGGGTCGGCATCATGCATCAAGCCATACACCGCTTCAAAAATATCGAGCGCATTGGGCTTGGAAAAATGATTGCCATCTGTGCCATACGCTGGACGATGGGCTTGTGCCGAGAGCGTGCGCGGTTCAGCATCAAGCCAGTGATAGCCGCCCTGTACCTCCAGAACGTGCTGCATCATATATGCGGTGGTGCCGCCGGGAACATCTTCATCCAAAAAGACAATGCGATTGGTCTTTTTGAGCGATTCTAAAATGATGCCATGAATATCAAACGGCAGCAGCGATTGCACATCAACGACTTCTGTTTCTACGCCAACCTCAGCTAAAGATGCTGCCGCTTCTAAGGCAATTTGGCATAATGCGCCATAGGTCACTAGGGTGACATCAGCACCGGGACGCAAAATTTCTGGTACACCTAGCGGAATCGTGATGTCTTTCAAATTATCAGGCAGCGGTTCTTTTTTGCGATACCCATTCAACACTTCAATCACCAGCCCCGGCGCATCACCTTGGAGCAGCGTGTTATAAAATCCGGCAGCGCGAGTCATATCACGCGGGACTAACACATGCATCCCACGCACTAAATTGATGATGCCCGCAATGGGCGAACCAGAATGCCAAATGCCTTCCAGCCGATGCCCGCGAGTGCTGATGATGACCGGGGCTTTTTGCCGCCCAACTGTGCGCCAATGCAATGATGCCAAATCATCAGATAGAATTTGCAGTGCATAGAGTAAATAATCGAGATATTGAATTTCGGCAACGGGGCGCAAACCGCGTAATGCCAAGCCAATGGCTTGCCCGATAATCGTCATTTCACGGATGCCCGTATCCGAGACGCGCAATTTGCCATATTTCGCTTGCATTCCCGCCATCGTTTGATTCACGCCACCCAGAAAACCCACATCTTCGCCGAAAGCAATGATACGCGGATCGCGGGCAAACATGCTGTCAAAAAATTGATTCAAAATTTGGAAGCCATTCACGATAGGCGGTTGGGCGCTGTAAATGGGTTTGACTTCGGCAACATGCAGCGGTGATGCGTCTGATTCGCTGTGGAGATGCGAACTATACAAGTGTTGATAAGCGATTTTTTGCTGTTCGCGCCATTGGATGAGGTCATGGCGAGCCGGGTTTTGTTCATCACGGGTGATTTTGAGCGCCTCAAATGTGGCTTCCAGAATGTCTTTGCGGCGCGGGTACGCTTGGCTAAACATGCTGCGTTTAACCGTATGGAGTGGGTTTTTATGCGGCGATGTTTGGGCAAGAGCATCTATAAAATCTGCCGCTTGCTGGCGTTCTATACCGATTTCATGGGTAAAATGCTGCCAAGCACTTTTCATCTGCTGGCGCACAAATTGTTTATCTTCTTCTTCATACTGTGCCAATTCGTTCTCAGTGATGATGTCCTGCGCCAATAACCAGCGGCGCATCCGCGTTAAACAATCATGTTCGCGTTCCCATGCGAGGCGTTCTTCCGTTTTGTAACGTTCATGACTGCCAGAGGTCGAATGTCCTTGCGGTTGCGTCAGTTCTTTCACATGGATGATGGCAGGAATGTGGTCTTCGCGGGCATTTTGCACCGCCAGTTGATACATTTCCAGCAGTGCCGGATAATCCCAACCTTCAACAGAATAAACATCATAACCTGCACTATCCCCATCGCGCTGAAAACCGGCTAACAATAGCGATAGGTCTTGCTTGAGGATTTGATGCTCATTCGAGACCGAAATACCGTATTCATCGTCTAAAATCGTGATTACTGCCGGAGCGCGTAAAATGCCAATGGCGTTCAGCGCCTCCCAGAATAAGCCTTCGGCGCAACTGGCATTCCCAATGATACCAAATGCGACTTCATTGCCAACTTGCGATAATTCGACAAATTGGCGTAATTCAGCCACTTCGCGGAATAGACGCGATGCATATGCCAACCCTACTAGGCGCGGCATTTGTCCGGCAGTCGGTGAAATATCAGCGGCGGTATTGTATTGTGTGGCGAGATTGCGCCAACTGCCATCAGGATTCAAACTATGGGTAACATAATGTGACCCCATCATGCGTCCACCGCCTGCTGGGTCAGCCTCAGTATTGGCGTGGGCGTATAACTGCGCGAAGTATTGGGCAGAGGTTAATTCGCCCAATGCCATCATCAACGTTTGGTCACGATAATAGCCGCTGCGCCAATCGCCTTTTTGGAAAAAATGTGCCATTGCCACCAATGGAATTTCTTTTCCATCACCAAACGCCCCAAATTTGGCGCGTCCACTCAGCACTTCTTGGCGTCCTAATAAACTGGTTTGGCGACTGCGATATGCAATGCGATAATCGGCAATGAGTTGTTCCGGCGTAAACTCTAACCATACGGACTCAGGAATCGTATTGATTGCCATAAGCATGTCCTTCAAGTAGGTGGCTCTGATGTGTGATGGGTGCGATGCGAGAAGTGGTGGGGGATAAATAATGTATCATAAAAATCAGCGGCTGCGGTTTGAAGCCGGGACTATAAGTGCGTAATAAATATTGAATAAGGTTGAGGTAGCATAATGATTGTATTTTTACCAATCCTTTTACCTCTTATAAAAACTTAATGAGCGATATTGTGATGGTTTGCCAATCCCTGATATTCTCATTTTAGCAAACGCTTGGCGAATTGTACATTAAGATTTGGACGAATTGCACAATGAAAACCTGTAAATAATACACATAGTTCCCCGGATTTCCTCACTCAGGTTCAAGATTCAGATACTATTGCGGTATTTTCCATCAGTTCATGTAAAACCAGCGGTTGCAAAACATCAATATGCTGGCGCGATAGGCGTATCCAATTTTGTTTTTCCCACTTGCTCAAGGTGCGGTTAATCGTTTCGAGTGCTGTACCCACAAAATCTGCCAATGCTTGCTGCGATAGTGGCACATCAATAGACAATTCATTATCCACCCAATGCCCAAATTTCTCGGCATAGTGGATTAAAGTGCGTGCCAACCGCTGTTCTACCCGTTCTGATGCCATTTGCCGCAGCCGGGCATGAGCGCCATGCACATGGTTCACCAACATATCAATAATAAGCAATGCCAATGCAGGGTGTTCTAACATAATAGTGCGCGTTTGTGCGCCAGTAATTGAAGCGACGGTGCTGTTACAAATGGCTTCTGCCCCGGCAGGATACGGATAAGCGCCGGAGACTGCCAATAGCCCAAACACATCGCCCTTGCCATACAATTTTAGATGCACGGCGCGTCCCTCCGATGTATGTTCCACTAACCGGATGCCGCCCTCTAAGACGACATAAAACGAAGATGCCATATCGCCTTGATGATACAGCGGTTGGTTCGTCCGTAAGTCATAAATTGTGGTATGGTTTGCCAGAATATCTAATATTTCCGGTGCTAATGATTGGAATGCCGGGATGGTTTGTAAGATGCTGCCGCCCCGTTGTCGTTTCATAAATAATGCTCTCCTTGAAGATGGTGTATTAGTTCATGTATTTCAAAATTTACTTCTTGTTTGACTTATATCAAAGAATGAGCTTGTGAAGTTCGGTTATGCTGTGGCTAACCCCTTGCCACTGCTGATAGACCCTAGAATATCACAGATTCACTTAGATTTGTGACATCTCCTGATAAATGTCACAAGATAGCTTGAATTTGATAAATGTCAAAGAGCAGCGCCTTCAAGCACGGTATGGTAAACTTGAATATTAGATTAACAGCAGATGAGGAGAAAACGACTGGATTATTTTACCCCGTGTTCTTCGCTGCCAGCACCAAGGAAGACGCTATGGAAAGATTACGACGACTTGCACCGAATTTTATCTATTTTACCGTGGGGCTGTTGTGTTTTGTGGCAGGTTTGTCCATGTTCACATTTGTACAGGCAAAAGGCTATTCCTACCTTGCGGATGACCCGCTGGGATGCGTCAATTGCCATGTGATGCGGGATGAATATGCCGCTTGGCAGCATTCGTCCCATGCACGGGTGGCAACCTGCAACGATTGCCATACACCTCACGATAATATTGTGAACAAGTACCTTGCCAAAGGCATTAATGGCTTTAACCACAGTTTCGCTTTCACTTTTGATACTTATGAAGAAGTTATCACGATTACGCAGTTCAACCACGATATTGTGAATAACAGTTGTTTGTATTGCCATCAGAATCTCGTGAGTACGATTGCGCCAATTCATGATAATGCGCCCGATTGCATCACTTGTCATGCCGGTATCGGGCATCCTATCCGTGACTGAAAAAATACCTACATTCACCGCCATTGAAGGAGCAAGCAAGATATGATGAAAAGAATTTTGATGGGGCTGTTCTTTATCGGCTTGTTGTTCGCCGGAACCGGGGCTGGCTTATTGTTAGCGAATATTACCCGGCAGCAAGTCGAAGCTGAACAGTATCCTTTAAAGATAGCTGAAATTGCCGATTCCGAAATTGACCCGGCAGTGTGGGGCTTAAATTTCCCCGCCCATTATGACCGCTTTAAGATGACTGAAACCATCTATGGTTCAACGCCGTATGGTGGTTCAGAAATGTATAGCAAATTGGAAAAATATCCAGCGATGATACGCTTGTGGGCGGGTTATGCCTTTAGCATAGACCACAACGAAGATCGCGGACACTTTTACGCCCAAATTGACCAAGAAAATACCCAACGGGTGAAAGCCCCACGCAACCAACCGGCGGCATGCATTAACTGTCATGCGGGCGAAGCACCATTGCTGATTGCCGAGATGGGTTGGGAAGAATTCAACAAAACGCCCTATAACGATTTGGTAGATGAACTACACACAGCCTCCTCCTGTGCTGATTGCCATGACCCGCAAACGATGGAACTACGCTTAACGCGCCCCGGCTTGATTAATGCGCTGGAACAGCAAGGCATTGATTGGACGGAAGCCACGCGCCAAGAAATGCGAACCTATGTGTGCGCTCAGTGCCATGTGGAATATTATTTCGCTGGCGATAACAAAATCCTCACCTTCCCATGGGCAGATGGCACCAATATTGATGATATTGATGGCTATTATGAACGTATCGGCTTCAAAGATTGGGAACATGCCGAAACAAAATCGCCCATGATTAAGATTCAGCATCCTGAATACGAACTGTATACGACAGGTCTACACTATCGGTCTGGGGTGGCGTGTGCTGATTGCCATATGCCCTATATCCGCGAAGGTGGCGTCAAAATCAGTGACCATTGGGTTCGCAGCCCCCTCACCAATGTGAATGCTGCCTGCCAGACATGCCATAATATTTCAGAAGCTGACCTAGAAGACCGTATTTTGACAATTCAAAATAACACGGCACAACTGCTGCGCCTGAGCGAAGAAGCATTGTTGGCAGCGATGGATGCCATTATCGCCGCGCAAGAAGCGGGTGCAACGGATGAGGCGCTGGTAGAAGCACGTAATTTGCATCGTCGTTCTCAATTGCGCTGGGATTTTATTTCGTCGGAAAACAGCACCGGTTTCCATAGCCCACAAGAATCCGCCCGTGTTTTGGCGATGTGTATTGATTTGGCGCGTCAGGCACAATTGAGTGCGGTGGGCGTGCTAAATGGCTTAGAAACACAGTAGACATGACACTGCGCTAGGCATATCGTATATCGCTAAACTGATGCCAAGAGTCAAAATGCTCTTGGCATTTTTTATGGGGTACGACCATGACAGCCGGAATATCCTCAAAATCTTCTGTGAATATCAAAACGATTGCGCTGCCTGCCCAACATGGCGGATGGGGCTTCTGGTTAGAGCCAACCTTAGCAGGGCTACTTTTGGCATGGTCGTTGCCGGGCTTGGCGTTGGGCATCGCGGGATTAATGGTTTTGCTGCTGCACCAACCCCTGCGAATTTATCTTAAAGATATTCGCAAAGGCAAACGCTATGAGCGTACTATCGTGGCTGAACGTTTCGTGCTGATTTATGGCGCGATTTTGTTGTTGACCATGATGGTGACTATCTTGAATGCGCCCAATTTAGCTTTTTTGCTGCCGCCGTTTTTGGCGTTGCCGCTTGTGGCTATCCAACTCCATTATGAACTTAAAAATCAGGGGCGCGAATTAATCCCAGAATTGGCAGGGGCGGTGTTGTTTGGCGCGATTGCACCATCAATAGTGCTGCTTGCGGGATGGGAATGGGGCGCGGCATTGGCTTTATGGGCGGCACTGGTAGCGCGGTCTGTGCCTTCGATAGTGTATGTTCGCGCTCGATTGCGCTTGGAACACGGCAAAACGATGTCTGCATTGCCCGCATTATCGGCGCATGGGTTGGCATTAGTGCTGCTCATCATATTGGTCATGCTTCATCAATTGCCTGTAGCTAGTTTGGTGGCAATGGCACTGTTGATTACCCGCTGTGCTTATGGATTATCGCGTTTTCGGCAGCATAGCCCGGCGAAAATCATCGGTTTTCAGGAAATTGCGCTTGGCATTGCCTATATTGTGCTGTTGGTGCTGGGATATTGAGAATCTATATTTTATCCAGATGACATCTGACCAGCATAAATACGATGTCTGATACTATTTTACCTCCCTATTTGTGATTATCGTGAAGATTAGAGAAATTTTTCACAAATAGGATTGTGTGAATGAAAGCCACTTTAGCTCTCCCCTCAGATGATAAACGCTGGCGCATGGTCAACGCCACGATGCGGCGGCATGGGTATTCTTCTTCGGCGTTGATTGAGGCACTGCATACGGTTCAACAGGCATTTGGCTATCTGGATGAAACGGCACTGCAATATGTAGCCAAAAGTCTACGGGTGCCGTTAAGCCGAGTCTACGGCGTCGCTACTTTTTACAACCACTTCATGATGAAACCCGGCGGCACTCATACTTGTGTCGTGTGTTTGGGAACTGCCTGTTACATCAAAGGTAGCCCGCAAATATTAGAAACGCTGGAAAAGCGTTTGGCAATTCGCAAAGGGCAAACTACCCCGGATGGCAAATTGTCGCTGATGGTCGCGCATTGTGTGGGTATGTGTTGGCTCGCGCCTGTGGTCATGTTGGATGATGATGTCCAAGCAGAGGCGACGCCTGCCCAAGCCGCCACCAAAATACAGGAGTGGGTGTCCAAATGACGACGAAACTTCCCCAATCGCAACTGCCAGAAGAAGAAATTTTGCGCGTTGCCGAACAAGAACAAGAAGAAAAAAGCCAATATCAGCGCCATATCTATGTGTGTATGGGGGCGGCGTGTTTGGCGGCAGGTAGTGCTACGGTGAAAGATAGTTTATCGGAAGTCGTAGACCAAAATGGCTTTGCTGGCAGATGTGCCGTGCATGGCGGCGGTTGTCGTGGGTTATGTGCCGAAGGTCCAACGGTCACGATTGAACCCGATGATGTGTTATATGGCAAAATCACACCGCAAGATGCCCCCGATATTATCAAAAATTTGGGCAAGAAACGCCCACTAGAACGCCTGCATCGTCCAACAGACCGCCCGTTTTTCCTACGCCAACAGCGCATCGTGCTAGAACTTGCGGGCAAAGTGAATTCAGAACGCATTGAAGATTACATTGCCAGCGGTGGCTATAAATCGCTGCTCAAAGCCGTACATGAGATGTCCCCGGTAGAAGTCATCAACGAAATTACGCGCAGTGGCTTACGTGGGCGTGGCGGTGCTGGCTATTCAACGGGTCTCAAATGGCGGACTGTAGCAAAAGCCGATGGTCATCCCAAATATGTGATTTGTAATGGCGATGAGGGCGACCCCGGTGCATTCATGGATAGAAGCGTCATGGATGATTATCCGTTTCGTTTGTTAGAAGGCATCACCATTGCGGCGTATGCTGTCGGCGCAGAACAAGGCTATGTATATATCCGTGCTGAATATCCGCTGTCGGTGCGGCGTGTGCAAAATGCTATTCGGCAGGCGCAACGGTTGAATTTATTAGGCAATCAAATCGCTGGCACTGCCTTTAATTTTGATGTGCAAGTGCGGGTGGGTGCCGGCGCGTTTGTGTGTGGCGAAGAAACGGCACTGATTGCGTCTATCGAAGGTAAACGTGGGCAACCGCGTCCCCGCCCACCGTATCCGGCAACGGCTGGCTTGTGGGGCAAACCGACGCTCATCAACAATGTGGAAACATTTGCCAATATTCCCGCCATCATTCGTAATGGGGCGGACTGGTTTGCCAGCATTGGCACAGAAAAAAGCAAAGGCACGAAAGTTTTTGCCCTCACAGGCAACATCAATCACAGTGGGTTAATCGAAGTGCCAATGGGCATCACGCTGCGCGAAATTATCTATGATATTGGCGGCGGTATCCCCAATGGCAAACGCTTCAAAGCCGCCCAAACTGGTGGTCCGTCTGGTGGATGCATCCCGGAAGAACATCTGGATATTTCGATGGATTATGAATCACTCGCTGGCATTGGCAGCATCATGGGGTCAGGTGGCTTAATCGTCATGGATGAAGATAGCTGCATGGTGAATGTGGCGAAGTATTTCATGGAATTTTGCATGACGGAATCGTGTGGCAAGTGTATTCCGTGCCGCGTGGGAACGGCGCAAATTTACCGGATACTGGACAATACTACGCGCGGTACTGCCACGTTATCTGATTTAGAACAACTGGAAATGTTGTGCGACATGGTGCGCCACACCAGTTTATGCGGGCTAGGGCAAGCCGCACCGAATCCAGTATTAAGTACGCTGCGTTTTTTCCGCGATGAATATTTGATGCATATCGTCGAAAAACGCTGCCCGGCAGGTGTCTGTCATTTGCATCCCGAACCCGCGCTATATAACGATACGAAGGAGAGTGTGCGATGAGTGGTGTAGTCACGCTCAAAATTAATGGAATTGATGTCGGCGCACAAGAGAATGAAACGATTCTGGATGTGGCGCGTGAGAACGACATTTTTATCCCGACGTTGTGCTACTTAGAAGGCTTATCGCGCATTGGTGCGTGTCGGTTATGTTTGGTGGAAGTCAAAGGAATTTCAAAACTGCTGCCCGCTTGCGCTACAACCGTGGCAGAAGGCATGGAGGTATTCACCGATACTGACCGTTTGCGGAAATATCGCCGTTTGATTGTGGAAATGCTATTCACCGAAGGCAATCATGTGTGTTCGGTGTGTGTGGCAAATGGACACTGCGAATTGCAAACATTGGCGCAGCAGCACGAGATTGATTACGTCAGTTTGCCCTATTTGTATCCACAGCGCACAGTAGATGCATCGCATGAACGCTTTGTTTTTGACCATAATCGCTGTGTGTTATGTACGCGCTGCGTGCGGGTGTGCGACGAGGTGGAAGGGGCGCATACATGGGATATACGCGGACGCGGCATTGAATCGGGGGTCATCACCGATTTGAACCAGCCGTGGGGAACATCTGTTACGTGTACCTCCTGCGGAAAATGCGTGCAGGCTTGCCCAACCGGGGCATTGTTCATGAAAGGCAAATCAGTCGGGGAGATGGTGCATAGCCCATCATTCTTAACATTTTTGGCACAAATGCGGGAGGCGAAGAAATGACGAAAAAACGTTTGGCAACGGTCTGGTTAGATGGCTGTTCCGGTTGCCACATGTCCTTCTTGGATATTGATGAACGGCTCTTATTGTTAGCCGATAAACTCGATTTGGTTTATAGCCCCCTCGTAGACCAAAAAACATTCCCGGACAAAGTGGATATTACGCTGGTCGAGGGTGCTGTCAGCAGCGAAGAAGATTTGCACAAAATCCAGCATATTCGCGCTCATACCCGCATTTTGGTGGCATTTGGTGATTGTGCCGTGACAGGCAATGTGCCATCCCTTCGCAACAGTGTGGGCGCAGAATCGGTGTTGCGCCGGGCTTATATGGAGCCAGATTTAATCAATCCACAATTTCCGACGGATGTTATTCCGGCGCTGCTGCCTGTTGTCCGTCCTGTTCATGCTGTTGTCAAAGTAGATGTGCATATTCCGGGTTGCCCACCGTCGGCGGACACCATTTTTAGTGTGGTCAGCGATTTACTATCCGGTAAATCACCGGAAGTCATGACCAGTACCCACTTTGGGGCGTGATCATTGGCGTAATCATTAGAACAAAGAGGCGGCAACGCTGCGAAAAGAAAGTTTTGAGATATGGCAAAAACACTTGTAATTGACCCCGTGACCCGGATTGAAGGACATGCCAAAATCACGATTTATTTGGATGATGCTGGCGAAGTTCAGAACGCTCATTTTCATGTGACGCAAGTACGGGGATTCGAGAAATTTTGTGAAGGTCGTCCTTTCCATGAGATGCCGTCGCTGATGGCGCGGATTTGCGGTATTTGTCCGGTGAGTCACTTGTTGGCTTCGGCAAAAGCCTGTGATGGGCTGCTGGCAGTCCGAATCCCTGTTCCGGCAGCGAACTTGCGCCGCATTTTGAATCTAGCACAGATGATTCAATCGCACGCCCTCAGTTTCTTTTATCTGTCCTCCCCCGATTTGCTGCTGGGTATGGATGCTGAACCCGCTGCCCGCAATCTATTTGGCGTGGCACAACAGCAACCGCAAATCGCCCGTGATGGTGTGCGCCTGCGCCAAATGGGACAGCAAATGATTGAGATGCTGGGCGGCAAACGCATTCATCCGTCATGGGTGGTGCCGGGCGGTGTGAACGCGCCGCTTTCGGCGGAGCATCGGGACAAAATATTAGCGATGATTCCAGAGGGTATTACCACAGTCCAGCGGACAATCACTTGGTTTAAAGGGGTTATCGAAAAATATGCCCCGGAAATTCAGACTTTTTCCCGTGTGAAAACTTTGTTTATGGGTTTGGTCAATGGCGATGGCAACTTAGAGTTTTATCATGGTTATTTGCGCTTGGGTGATGCTGCCGGCAACATCATCGCTGACCATCTTGACCCAGTGGCGTATCAGGACTATATTGGCGAAGCTGTTGAACCTTGGTCTTATCTCAAATCGGTGTTTTACAAGCCACAAGGCTATCCCGCTGGCATTTATCGTGTGGGACCTTTGGCACGGTTGAATGTGGTTAATGCTTGTGGCACACCTTTGGCAGATGCCGAAATGCCCTTTTTCCGTACTTTAGACCGCCAAAGCTCATTCCATTATCATTATGCCCGCCTGATTGAAATTCTGCATGGCTTTGAGAAAGTTCAAGAACTGCTGCATACACCCGATATTTTGAGTCAGCGCGTGCGGGCAGAAGCCATGCCCAATAGCAACGAAGGTATTGGTGTGGCAGAAGCGCCGCGAGGTACATTGATTCATCATTACAAAATTGATGATAACGGGCTGATTACCCATGCCAATCTGGTGATTGCCACTGGGCATAATAATTTGGCGATGGATAGAAGTGTGTACGAAGTAGCGAAAGAATATGTGAAAAGCGCCCACATGAATGAAGGCATGTTGAATCGGGTAGAGGCAGTGATTCGTACATTTGACCCGTGTCTTAGCTGTTCAACCCATGCTATCGGGCAAATGCCGCTGCAATTGGAATTAATCGCGCCGGACGGCACTGTGGTGGAGACGCTGGCACGATGATACTGGTCATCGGCTATGGCAATCCGCTACGTGGGGATGATGCGATAGGGCAAGTGCTGGCAGAACAACTGGCGTCACGTTTTGCGCCGGAGCTTCTCCAGACCTTGCCCTGTTTCCAACTGACGCCTGAACTCGCCCAACCGATTAGCGCCGCTGCTGCGGTATTGTTCATAGATGCCGATATTCAATTAACACCCTATACCGTGCTGTACCAAACCGTTCAACCTGAGCCAAGTGGCGCATTGGTGCATCATGTCACGCCCGGCAGTTTATTAACCCTTGCTACCCAACTTTACGGTCGCGTACCCCCTGCCCGATTAATCCGCATTGGCGTACCTTACTTGGAGTATTCGGCTGAATTATCGCCTTCTTTGCGTGAGTATGTGCCGCATTTTCTGGATTATGCCGAAGCGATACTGCGAAAATGGTTATGAGCGCCGACTTTGTGATTCTGATTGGTCAAAGAGGGTCACGCTCATATACAATAAAACAGGGACATTGAATATGGAGTTCATAATGAGCGATTATACAATTACGATTCCTGATGCCTTATACGCGAAAGCACAGCGAGTTGCCCAACAAACATCTCAACAAATAGACGATGTTATCCGCACTCGGTTAGAGGGAGCATTGGATGAGCCATTATTTGCATTACCTGCCGCTGAAAAAGCCGAACTTGTTGCGATGCAATATCTATCTGATGATACACTGTGGACTATTGCGCGTGACCAAATGCCACAACCAATCCAAGAACGTATGACGGTCTTAATGACAAAAAATACTCGTGGTACAATATCCGAGGTTGAATATGCTGAATTAGCGGCACTGGTTGACCGAGGCAATCAATTGATGCTGCGTAAAGCACAAGCGATGAAGTATCTAACGGAAAGAGGGCATTCGATTCGTTTAGAAGATTTGAAACCAACAAATGCCTAACTTGTCTTGGGCGGAACTTGTCCGCAATGTTCATGAACGGGCTGGTTTCCTATGCGAATACTGTCAGACATCGCAATTGATTACTGGACAGGCGATGCATGTTGACCATATTGACCCCTATGGTGAGGATATTCTCGAAAATTTATGCTTATCTTGTGGAAATTGTAACCTAAGCAAAGCACGCGCAACCACAGCGATAGACCCTGAAACAAATAAACCTGTCTTGTTATTTAATCCCCGCAGTGATACATGGTCAGATCATTTTGAATGGATACAACAGGGTACAATTTTGCGTGGTCTGACACCAAGTGGCAGAGCAACCATTGTAAGACTCAAGATTAATCAAGAGCGTGTCGTGAATGCCCATGCTTTATGGGTATTTTCAGGTTTGCACCCACCTTCATAAAAGCATCTGATTTTGCAATAAATCAACTATTGCTTACCTCAACCACATTAATACTTTTCCCCAAATCCCGATGAATGCTATCCCTTCCTGATGATACCTGTCACTAATAGTTTCAGGGATACCCCGCGCATAATGAATACAGATGCCCGATTTTGATTCATGCTAATCTGATTATGTTCCGGTCATCACACCCGTACAGGTCGGTGGGGTGGAGCGTGATATGCCGGAGTGTCAACAAACACAGGTAGAGGAGTGGCTGGATGAGCAAAAAAACGGAGAATTTCACCACCATAGACGGCAATGAAGCCGTCGCAGCGGTGGCATTTAAACTCAATGAAGTGATTGCCATTTATCCCATTACCCCTTCTTCCGCGATGGGCGAATGGGCAGATGAATGGGCGGCGGGCGGTAAGCCGAATTTGTGGGGAACAGTGCCGCAAGTGATTGAAATGCAAAGCGAAGGCGGCGCGGCGGGGGCAGTGCATGGCGCGTTGCAAACGGGGTCACTGACGACAACCTTCACGGCGTCGCAGGGGCTACTGTTGATGATACCGAATATGTATAAAATCGCTGGTGAATTAACCTCCTGTGTGATTCATGTGGCGGCGCGGTCATTGGCGGCACAAGGCTTGTCTATCTTTGGCGACCACAGTGATGTCATGTCCACTCGTGGGACGGGTTTTGCCATGTTGGCATCGGGGTCAGTGCAAGAAGCACATGATTTTGCCCTCATTTCACAAGCCGCTACTTTAAAAGCCCGTGTGCCTTTCATTCATTTTTTTGATGGTTTTCGCACTTCACATGAAATTAATACCATTGAAATGCTGACGGATGATGATTTACATGCTTTGATAGACGATAACCTCATCTTTGCCCATCGCCAGCGTGGCTTATCCCCAGAACGCCCGGTGATACGTGGTACAGCGCAAAACCCCGATGTGTATTTCCAAGCACGCGAAACTGTGAATCCGTTTTATGATGCTTGCCCGGATATTGTGCAGGCGGCGATGGATCAATTCGCTGCCCAAACGGGACGCCAATATCATCTGTTTGATTATTATGGTGCGCCCGATGCCGAGCGTGTCATTGTGATTATGGGGTCTGGCACAGAAACGGTGCAGGAAACAGTCGATTATCTGAATGCTCGTGGCGAAAAAGTGGGCATCCTTAAAGTGCGGTTATATCGCCCGCTGGATATGCGCCGCTTTGCTGATGCTTTGCCAGCCACTACCAAAGCGATTGCTGTGCTTGACCGGACGAAAGAACCCGGCAGTTCAGGCGAACCGCTGTATTTGGATTGTGTGACGGCGCTTTACGAAGAATGGCGGCATGGGTTAATTCCAGCAATCATTGGTGGGCGCTATGGCTTGTCTTCTAAAGAATTTACTCCTGCGATGGTCAAAGCAGTGTTTGATAATTTGGCACAACCTAAACCCAAACGCCATTTTACCATCGGTATCCATGACGATGTGACGCATACCAGCCTTGATTTTGACCCGAATTTTTCAATTGAAGCCGATAATGTTGTCCGCGCTGTGTTTTACGGCTTAGGCGCTGATGGCACAGTCGGCGCGAACAAAAACTCCATCAAAATCATCGGCGAAAATACCGATAACTACGCCCAAGGCTATTTTGTCTACGACTCCAAAAAATCAGGTTCGATGACGGTTTCGCATTTGCGTTTTGGTCCCAATCCCATTCATGCGCCTTATATCGTTACCCAAGCGAATTTCCTAGCGTGCCATCAGCCGATGTTCTTAGAACGCTACGATATGCTGGCAGATGCCATCCCCGGCGGCGTTTTCTTGCTGAACACACCCTACGACGCCGATAAAGTCTGGGATACCTTGCCCAAAACAGTACAGGAACAACTCATTGCCAAAAAAATGCATTTTTATGTGATTGATGCCTACAAAGTAGCAAAAGCCAGCGGCATGGCAGGACGCATCAATACGGTCATGCAAGTGTGCTTTTTCGCCATTTCGGGCGTGCTGCCGCGTGAAGAAGCCATTGCCGCGATTAAAGAATCCATCGTCAAAACCTATGGCAAAAAAGGTGAACAAATCGTCGAGATGAACCTGAAAGCCATAGATGATACGCTGGCAAATTTGTTTGAAGTGCCAGTGCCAGAAAAGGTCAACAGTGCGCTGCCCATGCTGCCTGCCATGCTAGAAACTTCGCCTGCTTTTGTGCAGAATGTGTTGGGCATGATGGCGGCGAGAAAAGGCGATTCGCTGCCCGTGAGTGCCATGCCGATAGATGGGACATATCCTTCCGGCACAACCCAATGGGAAAAACGCAATCTCGCGCAAGAAATTCCCGTCTGGGATCCACAGGTGTGCATCCAGTGTGGCAAATGCGCGATGGTTTGCCCACACGCCGTCATTCGTATCAAGGCATATGATGGGGCAGTGCTGGAAAATGCCCCAGAGACGTTTAAATCGGTGGCAGCGCGGGATACCGAATGGCAAAACCTGCACTATACCATTCAGGTTGCGCCCGAAGATTGTACAGGTTGCGCCATCTGCGTGGATATTTGCCCAGCGAAAAATAAATCGGCGCTTGGTTTTAAAGCCATCAATATGGAGGCACAACCGCCGCTGCGTGAACAAGAACGCGAAAATTGGGATTTCTTCCTGAGCATCCCGGAAACACCGCGTAACCTCATCAAAATTAGCAGCATTCGTCAGCAACAGGTACAGCAACCGTTGTTTGAATTTTCGGGCGCATGTTCTGGTTGCGGCGAAACACCGTATATCAAACTTGTGACCCAACTATTTGGCGATAGAACCGTTGTTGCTAATGCCACCGGGTGTTCTTCAATTTATGGCGGTAACTTGCCCACGACGCCGTGGTCGCATAATGCCGAAGGGCGTGGTCCCGCGTGGTCAAACTCGCTGTTTGAAGACAATGCCGAATTTGGTTTGGGGATGCGAATCTCGTTAGATAAACAGAACGAATATGCCCGTGAATTGGTCAAACGGCTGGAAACAGAAATTGGCACAGAATTGGTTGAGGCACTTTTGACTGCCAACCAGCGCGACGAAGCGGGGATTTATGAGCAGCGCGAGCGTGTGGCAATTCTCAAAAATAAATTAGCGGATAGCAATACGCCGGATGCCCGCCGCTTGATAGATGTAGCAGACGCCTTGGTCAAACGCGATGTATGGATTATCGGCGGTGATGGTTGGGCATATGACATCGGTTTTGGTGGCTTAGACCATGTGCTGGCAACCGGACGCAACGTGAATATTCTAGTGTTGGATACCGAAGTCTACTCGAATACGGGCGGGCAAGCCTCCAAATCTACGCCGCGTTCTGCGGTGGCGAAGTTTGCCGCCGGGGGTAAACGCGCTGGCAAGAAAGATTTGGGCTTGATTGCGATGAGTTATGGCAATGTCTATGTAGCACGGGTGGCAATGGGCGCAAAAGATGAACAAACCCTGCGGGCATTTATCGAAGCTGAGGCTTATGAAGGTCCTTCGCTCATCATTGCTTATAGTCACTGCATCGCACATGGCATCAACATGGCGACTGCCATGAAGAACCAGAAAGCCGCTGTAGATACCGGACAATGGTTACTCTATCGCTATCACCCAGAACGGGCAGCCCAACACGAAAATCCGCTGACGCTGGATTCGCGCCCGCCCAAAGTGCCGCTGAAAGAATATTTACGCATGGAAAATCGTTTTAAGATGTTGGAACTGAGCCAACCCGATGTTTCGGCTGTGTTGTTTGAAGAAGCACAGCAGGATGTGAATCTGCGGTGGGCAATGTATGAATATCTGGCATCGCGGGATTACAGCCAAGGTGGGAACGGAAAGGGAAGTCACTAATGGATTTAAAAACCGAATATATGGGGCTGCACTTGCGTTCACCGTTGGTTGCATCGGCATCGCCCATCTCAGAAAAGATTGACAATATCAAACGCTTAGAAGCCGCCGGAGCTTCAGCCGTAGTGCTGTACTCACTCTTTGAAGAACAACTCAAAATGGAGAGCTTGGCGCTGCATCATCATACGACGTTTGGTACCGATAGTTTTGCTGAAGCACTCAGCTACTTCCCAGAACCCAAAGAATATCATGTGGATTCGCGGGGGTATTTGCGCCTGATAGAAGAGGCAAAAGAGGCAGTTAAAATTCCGGTGATTGCCAGCCTCAACGGTGTGCATCCCGGCAGTTGGGCAAAGTTTGCTACGCAGATGGCAAATGCTGGTGCAGATGCCATTGAATTAAACATTTATAACATTCCAACTGACCCCGACCAGAGTTCGGCTGATGTTGAAAACAGCTATGTCGAAATTGTACAGGCAGTCAAAAGTGCCGTACTGATACCGGTTGCTGTCAAACTGAGTCCGTTTTTTACCAATATGGCGCACATGGCACGCAAACTGGATCATGGTGGCGCGAATGCCTTGGTCTTGTTCAATCGCTTTTATCAGCCCGATATTGATTTAGAAGCGTTGGAAGTACGCCCGAATGTGCTGCTGAGTACACCGCAAGCATTACGGCTACCGCTACGCTGGATTGCGATTTTATACGGGCGGATTGGCGCTCATCTTGCCGCCACCAGCGGCGTACATACTGCTGAAGATGTTGTCAAACTGCTGCTCGTTGGCGCAAATGTGACGATGATGGCATCGGCATTGTTACGCAATGGCATTGACCATCTGCGCGTGGTGGAAGACGGACTTATCCAATGGATGAAGGATAACGAATATGAGTCCGTCGCCCAAATGCGCGGCGCACTTAGCCAGATGCGTTGTGCCGACCCATCGGCGTATGAACGCGCTCAATATGTGCGGGCAGTGACACACTACACCGCACCGATTCGCTAAACAACAATAGGGCAGGATAGAGATACTGCCCTATTGAAAATGACATTTATCCGGTGAAATCCTGCCGGATGACAACGGGGAATACTCGCTGAGGGGCGCATAATTTCCGATATACATTAAGATTCAGGAGAATTTTTATGGCTATTGCACCCGCTGCCCCCAAAAAACGGGCTAACACAACCCAGTCGTCAAAAAAATGGGTTTATCTTTTTTCAGATATTGATGAAGTTCAAGCGATGCTCGGCGGTTCGTGGGATAAAACCCGCGCACTGCTCGGTGGTAAAGGCGCTGGCTTGGGTGATATGACCCGCGCTGATGTACCGGTGCCACCCGGCTTTACCGTCACAACCGAGGCTTGTAATCTCTATCAAGCCAGTGGCGAATTTCCAGAGGGCATGTGGGAACAAACCTTAGAATCGTTGGAAGCGGTTGAAAAGAAAACCGACAAAAAATTTGGCGACCCAGAAAATCCGCTGTTGGTCTCAGTGCGGTCTGGGGCAAAATTTTCGATGCCCGGGATGATGGATACGGTCTTAAATTTGGGCATGAATGATGCGATTGCTACCGGTATGGTCAAACTCACCAATGACCCACGTTTTGTGTATGATGCTTATCGCCGTTTGGTGCAGATGTTCGGCTCAGTCGTCATGGGCATTGCCGATGAACCCTTTGAAGATTACCTGACGGAAACCAAACACAGCCGGGGCGTCAAATCCGATGTGGATTTAACCGCGTCGGATTGGGTGCAGGTGACGAATCAGTTCAAAGTCATTTACAAACAAGAAGTCGGTGAAGAATTCCCACAAGACCCCTTCAAACAACTTGAATTAGCAATTGAAGCCGTTTTTAAATCTTGGAATGGCAAACGTGCCGTAGATTATCGGAATGCTGCCAAAATCCCGCATGATTTGGGAACAGCCGTCAATGTGCAGACAATGGTCTTTGGCAACATGGGCAGTGGTTCAGGTACGGGTGTCGCTTTCACGCGCAATCCTTCAACAGGCGACAAAGTGCTGTTTGGCGATTTCCTGATGAATGCTCAGGGCGAAGATGTGGTCGCCGGCATTCGGACACCCTTGCCGATTGCCGCGTTGGAAAAAGAAAATTCGCAAATTTACGCCGAATTTGTGGACATTGCCAACAAATTGGAACACCACTATCGTAATATGCAGGATGTTGAATTTACGATTGAACGCGGCAAATTGTGGATGCTGCAAACCCGTGATGGCAAACGCACTGCCCGCGCTGCTGTTCGCATTGCTGTTGATATGGCGGATGAAAAACTCATTACACGCCAAGAGGCGGTTTTGCGGGTGACGCCTGACCATGTGATTCAATTATTGCATCCACAATTTGATGAAGATGCCAAAAAAGCCGCTAAAAAAGCCGGGCGTCTCATCGCCAAAGGGGTAAATGCATCCCCCGGTGCAGCAGTTGGGCAAGCCGCATTTGATGCTGACCTTGCTGAAAAATGGGGCAAGGCAAAACGCTCCGTGATTATGGTACGTCCCGAAACCAAACCGGATGATGTGCATGGTATGTTGGCATCCAAAGGCATTTTGACGA